>NZ_MDDT01000011.1:0-238213 GCF_001854815.1 Mesorhizobium sp. LCM 4576 | reverse complement strand
CAAGCCGCCAGGCCCCATTACCTTCCGCCACGGCCTTCAGTACTTCCAATCCATCGCACGGGGCTGGAGCCTACGAGATGTGTGAATCGCCTAGCCACTTGGGGGGAGATTGGCAGCTTCAGCGCCTCACCTCTCCTCGGCCCGCGCCGCCTTTTCCAGCGCGGCGAGGTCGGCGTCTTCCAGCGTCAGGAACCCCATGATGTGCTGCACGACTTCCGCCCGCGCGTTGGAGAGCGCGCTGTGCAGCTCGAAGCCGTCGGGCGTCTTGGTGCGGGCCAGCCAGTCGCCGTAGGACGGGCGGCGGTAGTAGCCTGTCGTGGCGGTGAGGTCGGCCAGCACCAGCTCGCCGTCCTCGCCGGAAAAGGCGCGGCGATAGGCCTTGGTCAGCGCTTCGCGCGCGGCGAGCGGACCGCCGGCGTCGGAGGGACGGGCGAAGCGTTTGCGGCTCATGCGGCACCATTGGCGGGGCCGCCCGCGGGGCCGCCCTGGGAGCCAGGCGCAGCGCCTTGCCCGCCGGGCATCGCGCCTAGCGTCGCGCCGGCCGGACCAGCAGCGCCGCCGCCTGCCTGGGCGCCCTGCATCATCGCCTGCAAGCTGTCGAGCAGACCGCTGTCGCGCGCCTGCACGGCCGCCGGCACCGCGTCCTTGGCCACCTTGCCGGCGTTGGCGATCGCCGCCATGCCGGCCTGCGCCTGCTGCGCCTGAGCGCGGGCGCCGCGCATTCCTYCCACCTCGTCCTTGCGCCGGAAAATGCGCTGCGGACTGCGGCCGGYGCTCTGCACGACGCGGATCGCCTCATCGCCGTCGATATTGTCCATGATGCCGGGATCGAACTGCGCCATCTGCATGGCGGTGGTCACCACCTGGATGGTGTCGCGCGCTTCCGCCGAGCGGCGCAGCACGTCGAGCGGACCGGTGAAGGTCGGCCGCACCGCCTTGCCGGCGAGGCTTTCCGGCGGGCGGAAGCGGCTGTCCTGGTCGTAGAGGCCCTTGTCTTCCAGGATCGACAGCTCGCGGTCGAGATTGGCGGCAAAGCCGGCCTGGATGATCGAGCCCGAAGGCCCGAGCAGCGCGCCCTTCTCCTCCTGGCGGATCAGCGCCTCGGTGGCGGTCATCTGCGGGTTCTGCACCAGCGTCTGGAAGAGGTTGACGAACATCATGTCGCGGATCTCCTCCGCCCGGCTCGCCGCATAGTCGAAGGCATAGCTCGGGTTCTGGCCGGTGGCGATCGGCTGGATCAGCGGCCGGCCATTGTCGTCGATCAGGCCCGGATAATTCTCGCCGGGATTGAGCACCGGCACATAGTCGAGCCGTGCCTTTGAGGCCGTCGGCGGATCGGTGATCTGCTGCAAGGCGCGCAAGCCAGAGCGGCGCACGGCGTTCTCCTCGCGCACCGTGGTCAGCGCCTCGATCGCCGGCGAGATGCCGTAAGCGTCGCCCTCGTAGCGACGCCAGTTGAAGGTCGAGACCGGGAAGGTGCGGAAGCCGGACTCGCGCACGATCTCCTCTTCGTCCTCGATGACGTGGTAGGAGGCGAAGGCCTGGTCGAGATACTGGTAGAAGCCGCCCTTGCGGTACATGCGGCGCTCGTCGCGCGGCTGCACGCACTGGATCAGCGAGATCTTCTCCTCGCATTTGGCCGGGTCGTCGACGAGCGCCTTGATGCGCRCCGGCAGTTTCTCGTAGCCGAGCAGCTGCGCCGCCTGGCGGGCCGTGCGCTCGTAGCGGCGGTGGAAGATGTCGACCTGACCCCAGCGGTTGCGGCTGAGATAGCCCTCGACCACGGGGATCGAGGCATAGCGGATCAGTGTGCCGCCAAACCCTTCCTCGGCATAGAGATAGGCCGGGCCGTAGCGCACGACGTTCCTGAGGCAGGCCTGCGTCGCCGGCACGAAGTTGGAGTTGGCGGAATAGCGCAGCGCGAACAGGAAATCGCGGAGCGCCTCCGCCCATTCCTTCTCCTCGTCGGTCTCCTCGTCATTCATCTCGGCCGTGGTCAGCCCATGCCATTTTTCCGACTGCGGGATGATCAGGCTTTCCAGCCCGGCGGCGAGCCGGTTGGCGGCCGAGTTGATCGTGTTGGCGTAGACGCGGGAGCCGCGCCGCTCCTGCCGTTCGGCCTGACTGTCCGAGCGGCTGGTGCGGCGGCCGGACCAGATGTCGGGCGCATCGGGATCGCAGAACTCCGCCACCGCCTCCCATACGGGCTCGTAGGCGGCGCGTTCGGTCTCGAGTTCGGCCTGTCGCGACAGGATATCGCGGGCGCGGGAGTCGGTCATGGGAATGATCTCACTTGTTTGGCGCCGGCGCAGAAGCTGCCAATCTCCCCTCGTGGAGGAGTTGTCCGGCAGGACAGAGAGGGGCACGAAGGATCRCCAACCTCTGAGGTGAATTGGCCAACGAGCATGGCCGCGGAAGAGAGCGGAACGTTAGAAAGGCCGGCGCAACAGCACCCCGTCCGGCTCGCACGCCCTCCGCGGCCGCGCAGAGCGGATCGGTCATCCCCCTTTGAGGTAGATCGACAGTTCCACCGGCCGCTTCTACTCGGCCGGCGTCGTCCCCAACGCCGGCTTCCTGCGGGCGAACCGGCGCAGGACCGTGCGGCCGAGTTGCTGGCCAGGCATTTCGATGACCCTGTAGGTGACGAAGGACAGAAGGCAGACCACCGGCAGCACGATCGCCAGCACGATGGCGAAGCGCAGCGGCGCGGCAAGGCCATCGCCATAGCGGGCAATGACGAATGCCGCGACGGGCTGCAGCACCAGAAGATGGATCAGATAGATGCTGTAGGACAGCTCGCCGAGCACGTGGAAGACGCCTCCACCCAAGGCGACGGCGACTTTTCGCGCCACCTTGYCCGCCACGCCCGGCAGCATCCGATAGAGGACAAGGGCAAAGAACCCAAGCACCAGCGCCTCGCGTATCAGGAACTTCGAAAGGCCGTAGCCGTCGCCGAAGGGGATCGCCGCAAGCGCCATGGCCAGGGCGAGATGCAGCAGCGGCCGCGGTTGTCTTCGTGCCAGCACGCCCGCCAGAAGCATGCCRCACAAGAAGACCTGGATTTTCAGCGGCAGGAAGGABGGCATCGGGAAATGGACCGACATCGACTTGAGGATCATCACCGCCAGACCGCCGAGCGCCGCCACGGCTATGGCGCTCCATATCCAGTTGAAGCGGCGCACCAGGAGCWTCAGCGCGGGAAAGACCGCGTAGAACTGCATTTCCAGTCCCAGGCTCCAGTCGGGCAGCGGCGTCCGGTAGGCGAAGTTCGGGGATAGTCCGAACAGGAATGTCAGATGGGTGACAATGTTCTTCAGGCCGCCGTCGAGGAAGCGCTCGGGCGCCTGCGGCGCGCGGYCCAGGAAGCCATCGATGACCATTCGCGATTCATAGAGATAGGGCCCCAGCGCCAGCGCGAGGAACAGCATGACGTAGAACAGYGGCGCAATGCGGAAATAGCGCCGCGTCCAGAATTTGAGCCAGGTCTCGGGCCTTTGCCAGGGCTCCTTGTCCTGGCGCAACTGATAGTGAAACACCATCAGGAAGCCGGACAGCATGATGAAGAGGTCGACACCTAGCGCGGGGTCGCCAAGCACCGGAAGATGCCAGCCGGTCAGGAGCAGGCAGTGTCCGACCAGCACCCACAATGCGGCGGCGGCGCGAAGGCCGTCCAGGCATTCGATGCGCGTTGACTCGGTAGGGCTACTTTCCATGCTGCAATGCAGCATGGCCAGGAGAGTGGGAATGTCAACCTTGTTTCGGCGCTCGTCCTTTTCCGCTGGCGGCAGCGTTCGCGTCAATCCGCCCGTTTTTTCACCAGCCTTGCGTGCCGCCTCCAATACCACCAGTCCAGCACGCGCCGGCGAAAGCTGCGTTTCATTGCGGTCATCGCGTCATACTCCGAGCAGCACACGACGCCGGCCGGCGACGTCGCTCGGAGCCAGATCGGTCTTGACGGTGGAGAGCGTGCCCTGGCGCTGCTCGAGCTCAGCGCGAAGCGCGGCTTCCCGCGCCTGCACGTCCTTGTCCTGCGCGGTCGGCACCGGCGGCAGCGGCTTCAGTTCCGGTGGCTTTTGAAAGAGACACATTGTTCCAGCTTTCCCTTGTCCAGTCATAGAGGAAGAAGTCTTCGCCGTTCCTGCCGTAACCCGGCAGGCGGCAGCGTTGCGTGGCGCCGAGCCTGTCCAGCCAGCGCAAGGCAAGATCATTGTCGGCAAGCGCCCTCGCCTCGACCCGCCAGGCGCCTTTGGCCGCGACCTGAGGCCCGAGCGCCGCATGGAAGAAGCGCGTGATCTCGGGCACGCAGCGCTTCATACGGCGCGTGCCCCAGCTCCAGGCGATCCACAGGCCGCCGCGCTGCTCGGCCGCGCCGAAGCCGGCCTCAGGATTGCCGTCGAGCTCGGCAACGTAGGCAAAGCACTGCAGCGCTGTGAGCGCCAACAGCGCCGGCGACCAGTGGTCGAGCTGGCAGTCGATCTCGGCGCGGTCCTCGGGGCGCAGGTTCGCGGCGATGTAGGAGAGGTCCCGCAGCGTGGCGGGGATGATGCGGATGGGCATTGGCTCTGATCCCGGAGCGAAACAAGGCTGCGGAAGCCAGATGCGGAAAGACCGCTCAACCCGCGAAATTGTTGTCCACGAACATCTCGGCAAATTGCTGGGGTGTGAGCGTCAGGTTGTTGTCGTGGGCGATTTTGAGATTCTTCTTCCACATATCCCGGATTGCCTCCGGCATCGTATCTGGCATGTGGAGAGCCTTGGCGATCRCATCTTCCCACCGTCCATCGCCGCCATAGATGGCCTGCAGCTTGGGAGCCATGRCATTCAGCGATTCTTCCGACTCCCGAGAGAGTTCTCCAATCGCCTTCAGCACGTAGAGCTCTAGTAGCCTGAGCAGCGGCTTTCCTTCATAGCGCGTGTCGGTCGTCATGTTCCCTCTCACGCGTCATAGGTGGCGTATTCGATGAGCCGTTGGCAAACGGCCGACAGGCTGGGCTTTTCCTCCTGGGACGCGACCCAGGCCTCGGTGAATTCGATCGCGATGATTATTTCGATGAAATATGTTGGGCCTGCCTTGGCGGCCTTCGCCGGCACCAATCCCTCGTCGGGCTCGGGCGCTACCATTGCGGCGGAATCTTCGGTCCAAGGCTCCGCTGCATAGATCGTGTCTTCTTCATCGAAATCCGACAGCCGCCCAACGATATCCAAAAGCTTCGTTATTTTTGCCACGGCAGCCTCCCCCAGATTGAATCGCCAAACGCCACACGCTATGAGTGCATAGCCTTAATGTTTGGCGATGAAGATGTCGATCGGGTCAGCGGCGCTAACGTCGTTTTCGCGAGTGTCGCTGGGGAGAACACCATGAAAGCAATAGTCCTTGCGCTTGRCTTCCTGATGTTGTCCGCGCCGCTTGCCGCCGCAGAGAAGCCGTTCAAATGGGTCAAGTCCCTGAGCGGCGGAAGCGAAATCGAAATCCCTGATTTCTTTGGTCGACTGCTTGGCGGATTTGCGCATAACTACGGCCAAACATTCGAGCCGGAGGAGTATCCAGACTCCCAGCTGCGTCAGTATCGAACCCATACCTACGGCAAGAGCCTATTCCAGTACCTCAAGGATATGAACGTCAGCGCTGGTGACAAAGTGACGTATCAAGTTGACAAGCCCTCGCTCGCAGTAATTTCAAGCACCTCCGCTGATGGCAAATTTGTTTTCTACGGCATGTGCCAGAAGCATCGTATCGTCACCTGTTTTGATATCGTGTACGACACGAAGGATCATGCGACCTTCGGTCCAATTGTCGAACATATCGCCCGATCGTTCCGAAAAAATCCGTGATCAGTTTGCCTCTGAGGATCGTCTTGAAAGCACTTGTTTTTGCACTTGGCCTTTTAGCAGCGTCGCCACCATTTGCGATGGCTGAGGAGCCGATCAAATGGGTCGTTTCCACCATCGGCAGAAGCCAGATCGAGATTCCCTCTCTCTTTGCCGAAGGGAAGGTTGAACCTTTATATGAGTTCTCCGTAGGATTGACATTTACGCCGAAGAATTATCCGGGTGCCCAGTTTCGTCAATACGAAGGAAGCGGCACGATAACTCCTTTCGAGTACATCGCGCGCATGCTCGTCGACTCGAATGAAGACTATGAAGATCAGAAGRCAGACTACGAGCGCAACCATCCTGGGGATAAAGTTACGTACACCTTTGATGAACCGACTATCGGCGCGGTTTCCGGTTCGCACGCATACGGATCGATTAATTACTATGGCATGTGCCGGAAGCTCGACGCCGATAACATAATCTGTTTCGATATAACCTGGAAAAAGAAAGATAGGGCGATATTCAAGCCGATCGCCGAGCGCATTGCTCGGTCGTTCGATAAGGATAAATGATCTCACCTACCATGAAGTCACAGATAGCCGACTCCACGAATGTTGACAGAAATCTGCTCTACCGTTCAATTAGGTAGTAGTAAGCACCACTCTCCAGACCCTGACCTGCACTCTGCCAGGGTCGGAAGATTATATTTGCGTTCCGTCCCTTCCATTGATCCAAAATGAAGATTCCTGATTCATTTTGGCCAAGATAAATTCCGGTGTGACTAAATCCGCTTACCCCTCCAGCTTGGCCTTTTGGCCCGTAATGAATTCTACCCTTCCCGTCGCCCCAATCACCGTTGAATGTGGCGATGGGAGTCCCCGGTGGAATCTTATTATTCCCTTGTATTTTCTCTCCCTTTTTCCATGTCGAGGCAGGAATACCGGCCATACCTCCCACTTCCTTTGTCAACGCGACGCATTGGCCATTGCCGAAACTTTTTCCCAGAATTTTTGTGTAGGGTTTAGCCCTCGCCTGGACGTCTTCCGGCAAAACTGAAATATTTGTGGTGCTGTTCCCAAACCATCCTTCAGATAGATTTTTCGACTGCGGTAGCTTTTTGCTGAAATCGATAGAAGGAGCCTTCGGACTCCCTGGCGGCGGCTCCATCTGTTCTGATGGGACCTCCTTCAAGTCGACGGGCAAATTAGAATTGTCGTCCGCGGATTGGGGCGCCGGATCAGATGTTGCAGGAGGAACGTCCGGACGCTCTGGCGGTAGATCTATTTGCTCCGGTAGCCCCTGCTCCAGGCCAACGGGCGGATCAGCACCCTCATCCGCAAGCTCGGACGTGGATATTTGTGAAATACTATCGGCCGCGACCGGAGAGTTAGCAGCCCCAAGCGTCTCGTCCGATTGTTCAGACGCCTGCGTCGAAGACGAGGCGTCTTCACCCGCCAAGGGCGCCTTTGAGGGCGCCCCAAAGCGCTTGTCGAAATCATCCTGCCCAAGCGGGGTTGCCTTCTGCGCCGGCCCGCCAAGCAATCCAGCCTCGGCAAACTGCTGCTTCACCGCCGCCTTGACGACCGGATCCGTCGTTCCGGCAAGCAGGCCGTTCATCCCGGCCCGCATGTCTTGCGGCGCTAGTGCGCCGAGGTCCTTCAGCACAGACCTTGGGACGGGCTGAGCGTTCTCGATGCCGAGATAGCGCTGCGTGGCGATGGTGAGGGCCAGCGCATTCTGGACCGCTGCAGGGTCGCGCCAGCCCTGGGCGGCCGCGGCGCGCCAGGCCTCGTTCGCCTGCGGAAACGCGTTGATGGCCTCGCCGGCAGGATCGTTCTGCCTGGCTTCCAGCACGTGTTGGGCGGCAGCGGCGGTTATCCGGTAGCGCGACTGGCCCTCCGGCGAATTTGCCGCGCCGACCGCTGCGTCCAGAAGCTGACTGTTTAGGTCCCGGGCCGGCATGACACGCATGTCGAAGGCCTGCTTGCCCGTCTCCACGCTCTGGTCGAATTTCGCCAGCTGCCGGCGGCCTTCCTCGACGCCGAAGACATAGGCGAAGTCCTCGGGCTTGGGCATCACGCCAGAATAGCTGCCGGTGTCCGCGAAAGCCTTCGGGGCGTTCTGAAAGGCCAGAGAGATGTTGGCGCGCGCGCCGATCTGCTGGGAGACATTGGCGGCGCGCGCGCGCCGGGCAAGAGCGGCGGCGGAGGCCGGCGTGAGATCGGCAAGCATGGCGGCGAGCGGCCGATCCTTGTCCGTCATGGCATCGACCGGCCGGTCCTTCGCCAGCGCCTGTTCCACCCTGTCATAGAGCGGCGCGAGATCGGCGGACTGGTCACTGGCGCCGGCATTCTCGCCGGTGACTTCGGTCTGGTCCTCGGCGGGATCGAGGGCGATGCCGCTGCCAGCGTTAAGCTCCATTGTCCTGACCTCTTGTTGCTTGAAAATGTTTGACGGCCTGGCAAGACCCTGCCTCGCTTGATGAGCGCGTTCAGCGGAGTCTTAGGTCTGCGCCTGGGTCCTGCGCGACAGCGCTTCCAGGCACGCATTAGCAGCGCCGGAGCGTCAGGCGGCCTCGATCTGGGATTTGCGGTGAGGACCCAGTGCCTCCCCTTCGCCATCAGGCTGGCGTCAGTCGGATAATTACAAACACCATATACAAAGACATAAATCCGGGAACACTGAACGCGGCTGCGCCAAAAAGAACAAGGGCTCGCCGGAGCGGTGTAAGCTGTTGCGACTTGACGCCCTTCACCAACAGGAACATGGCGAATGCAAAACTGGGGACTCCCAGTAAGAATATTAAAACATCCACCTTCACATCTCCGACTTCAGCAGTATATATAAGTCAATTCAATGGAAAATCCAGGAATTCTGTATACAGCAAAATCCCAAATAACGAAGAAGCCCGGCAAACTCAAAAAAGCTGATATATAAATGGTGTATCGACCAATCTTTGGCCAGCGATCACTGCAGATTACGCCAAAAGACGCCAGCAATATCGCTACCACAAGTGAGATAGAACCAAGAAAGTAAAACCCCATCGGCTAAGCCCTTAACGCCGGCTCCGAGTCAAAACCGGAGGCAAAATGAACGCTCAGATCTCATTCCGGATCGCGACTACCAATTGCCGAATGACATGCCGCTTTCAAACCGCGCCCTTCCAACAGCCGCTTGCGCATCGTCGTAAGCCCTTTGCGCTTCATCTCGGCCAGAAATCTCCGCCGCGCTCAACGGATGGAGTGCGACATCGCCGGCAATCTTAATCCGGAAAGCCCTGAGCGCCAGTCGAGCGTATTTGGATGCGTCCCTGCGCTCCTCGTCGGTCTTCAAGGCTGGATCCGTGGCGTAAACCTCATTGTCGAGATATGACTTCAATGATGCTGCAAGTTTCCTATCCGCTAAAATTGTATCGCCCGGCGTTTTCGCGTCATGGTAGTCCGCGTCATGCTGTTTGTAAAACCCGTCCTGAATATCAATGGGCGGCACGCCAAAACCGCCACCCCATGTCCCGCCGGTCCAGCCACGACCGCCGTAGTTGCCATAGGCAGGCATATTTCGGTTGATCCTATCGGACAGGCTTGAAGGCTGGTCATCGCGGGTCACCCCTGCGCCGCCCAGCATTTCCAATGCGCGCTGGGGATCCCGCGCGATCAGCGCCTCGATCCGCGYCGTCGCCGCGCGCTCGCGCCAGGCGGCCTCGGCTTGCARCCGGCTCTCAGGGTCGAGGTTCATCTTGCCGATGAGGTCGAGGCCGGCGTAACGCGCTGCATCGAAGGCGACGTGGTCGTCCGGGTCGCTGTTGGCRATGATGTCGAGCTCTTCGGCCTGGGCCGCCGACAGCCGGTCTTGCTCATACTGGGCGCGGCGCTGATTTTGCTGCATCGCCATGCGCACCGAGCCTGCCTCTCGCAGGGCCGGCTTGCGGCTGGCGAGGCCGGCGCGCAGCTCGGGCGGCGCCTGCTTCAGGAAATTGTCGAACAGCGTGTCGAACCGGCCTTCGAGCAGGACGCGCCCGGTATGCGGATCGACCTCGCCATACATGGCGTGGTGTAGGCCCTCGCCGTCGGCCGGCGCGTTGGCCGCGACATCGGCCTCAGCGCGCGCGATCTCGCCATCCAGCCTGCGCGCGGCGATCTCGGTGTCGAAAGCCTGCTGCCGCGCCATGCGCCGCGCATAGTGATCGGCAACCTCCTGCCAGTAGGGATCGAGCGGGCCAGTCGGCGCGGCGCCGGGCGCCGCATGGCGAGGATCGGGCCGGCGCTGATTGGTGAAGAGCGGGATAATGTGGACCATGGGGATGCTTCCAGGCATGCGGACGCGCCGCCGGCGGCACGGCCGATGCATGGCGCATCGGTTGCCGCTTGCAGGGGCTGTCGGATCGAGGATTTCGGGGGGCGAGAAGGCGCCAGCGTTGTGGATGAGGCGCCGGCTGCAGGAGCCACGTCATCCTAGGGCGAAGCAAGGAGCGGAGCGACGAGCGCAGACCCTAGGATCCATGCCATGACGCTAAGGCGTTGCTACGGTTACAGAATTCTGCGCCGTTGTGCTCCACGGCGGGGGTCACGGCATGGATACTCGGGTCAAGCCCGAGTATGACGAAGTGAGAGGGCGAATCCCCCTAGCGAAACGCCCCCAGCGGATCGCTCTGCCCCGCTGGCCGTCGAGCCGCCTTGAACTCCGCCGGGTCGACGATCGCCTCGCGCAGCATCATCACGCCGTAGCGCGTCGCGGCCATTAGGTCGTCGCGCAATTTGACCACCTGGCCGTTCTTGCGATGGTAGAGCCGGAATTCCTCGAACCAGGCGTGGAGCGTGGAAAMCACCTTGAAGCGGCCGGATTGCATGCGGTCGAGCATGTCCATCAGGCCKGCCTCGACCGAGACGGAGCCATCCGCGAAGCGGGCGTGGCCGGTAAGCATGTTCAGCCCATGCGCAGCGTATTGTTTGGCGAGCGCCACGCCGGCGCCTTCCAGCGTTTCGCGGCGGCCGTCGCGCGGCCAGGCGAAGGGCAGCCATTCGCCCCACGCCTTCAGCGACAGCGCCTGCATGGCGGGCGTCTGCTGGGACGCGCGATGGGCCTTGGTCACGTAAACGACGTCGGCCTCGGTATCCCAGGCAAGCTCGATGGCGGCGGAAGGATGGTCCCAGCCGAAATCGAGCGCGCCGATGCGCGGCCACCAGCGGGGCAGCTTGAACGGTTCGCAGGCGATCAGCTCGTCAGGCACCGGAAAGATCCGGCCTGACCCGAGAACAGGGATGCCTTTCGCGCGGGCTTCACGCTCATGCTCGGGGTATGCCGCGATGATCTCGGCGCGCTGCTCGGGCGAATAGTGCCCGGCATCGTCAATGGTCATGAAGGTAACGTGGCGCGTCATTATTATGTGCTCAAGTAGAGGTTCAGAGTTGATAACTCAGCGAATGAGTGCGACGTTGGCGCGGGACTTGGGGGAAACATGGTCCGCATAGCAATCGTAATAGCCATTGCCGCAAGCGCCTCGGCTTGCCAATCGAACGTGCCTTATGACACGAGCAAGCAGACTTGCAGGATGTATGAGCTGAGGGGGTTCCAACGCAAAGTCTGCACCCCGGACACACCGAACAAAGTATGCAATGTCTGGTTCAATCAGATCACGGGCGACGAAAGGATATGGTGTCAACCGCTCACCCGTAAAGCAACCGATCCTAAGGCTCGCGCCAGGCAGCTTGCGGGCAGCCATTACCCCTGATCCGGCTCCATCTGCCCTTTGAGCTCCAGATTCCTCGCCTCCATGCAAGTGAGGGAGGTGGCGCGGYGAATCCGCGACGGAGGGGAGCAGTGCCTGGCTTTGATGAAAGAGCGGAAAGCTATTCGTAGAGCTTTCGCCCTACGAAGGCCCCTCTCCGGCCGCTACGCGGCCACCCCGCCTTGCGGAGGCGAGGAACCCAGGCCCTGAATCGCCTCCACGCTCAAAAACCTGAGCACCACATCGCTCATGCCGAGCAGCGGCGTGAACGTCACGATCGTGATGCCATCCGTCGCATTCGTGCGGGTCAGGCCTTCCGAATAGATGTCCAGCGGCGGTTCCTCGTCGAACCAGACGCCATGCAGCGTCTCGCCCTGCCATTTCTCGCGGCCCTTCTCGTAGCTCTTGAAGGAGAGCACGCTTTCGCCGGCCTGGACGTCACCGCCGCCACCCCAGCGCACGACGACGCTGTCCAGCGCACCAGGCGCGCCGCGGCCCATCACCGTGTCGGCGATGGCGTCGGCTGGGATCATGCCGGTGCCCCATTCGCCCTGCTGCTGGGGCGGGCCGACCAGCACGCGCTGCGGGTTGTCGCGCGTGCCTTCGCCGGTGACGCCGGCGGCCCACAGCCTGACGGGTTGGTCGAACATCTTGCCCACCCACCAGTCGGGATAGCGGCCGGTGAGGTGCATGGCCCATTCCGCGCCCCCTGCCCTGGTCTTGCCGAGCTGGTTTCCGGCCATGAACAGGCGCTCGCGGTTCGTTGCTCCTGCTGCGTGAAATTCGGCCTGCCTGTCGTAGGGCTTGTAGACCGCTAGGCTATTGCCGCGCCGCCGCCGTTCCAGTTCCTCCAGAAGGGCCAGATACGCCCGCATCTCCTTCGAGGCCGGCATCTTCTTTGAGGAAAGGCCGCAGACTCGCTTCGAGGCCGCGGATTCGGCTCTTGATCTCGTCATCACTCAACCGGTCGAGACTGTTCTTATCGGCATCGAAATCCTGYGAAAAATCCTTGGGCAGCAGCGTCAGCACGACCTTCAGGTATTGCTCCGGTTTTTCGGCCCGCACCGCGGCGATGACGCCGGCGCCATGGGCGCGGAAGTCGGCGCGCAGCGCAGCGGCGAAGTCGTCGACGAGCGTCTTTCGCGAGCGCTTCGGGCGATTGGGCGAAGCAACATCGACGCGGCGAGCCTGCGGCTTTCGCCCTGCCCGCTTCGCGCCAGCGGGCCTGCGGCGGGCCTCGTTTTCGTCAGCCATGGGCAGCCRGGACGGATGACGCGGCCTTTGCCGCCTTCGCCTTGCGGACCTTGCGCGCGGGTTTCCTGCGCGGCTTGGCACGTGCCGGCCTGGCGGGCTCGCCGTCGGCCGCCGGCGCGGTCATTGCTTCCAACGTCGCGATGGCAACGCGAGCTGCCGAGGGGCTGGGGCCCTGGCGCGGAAAGCCGAAACCGGCGACGGCATCGACCATGCCGCCACGCACCATGCCGATGYGCACGCCGGGCGCAACCTGCTCAATGCGGCCTGAGCTGAGCGGCAGGCTTGCGCTCTCGAACTCGCCGATGGCGCTGACGATCTCGGCGCCGTCATCGGCGGTGACGATGGTGGCGTAACGTGGCATGGAGGCCTCGATGTGCAGATGGAATGGATGAGGCGGCGTTCCCTCGCGCCCCTCTGTCCCGCCAGTGCTTGAAACAAAAAACCCGCCTTGCGGCGGGCCGTTGGCGCAAATCAGCACCATGGACAGAATAGTAGCATAGCTGCCCTCACCCGGCAATAGGGTTTAGGCAAACTTTCCTATTTCTCCAAATCCGCTTGGCCCGACCCCTGTGGGCGAGGCGCGCCTCGCCACAGCCATGGATCGGGCCCTGCAGCCGAAAGCCGAAGGGAATTTTGTCGGAACCAACCTTGGTCCGACGGGTTCCACCCTTAGTCGCAACGCGACAGACGAACCGTCTCGCACAGAGGAGAAGATCATGCTTATGAAGATCCTTGCAGCTTCGGCCCTGACGATCGGTCTCGCCACGGCGGCGATGGGCCAGACCGCCGGCACCGCCGGAAACAATGGCGGCGGCAGCGGCCAGACCATCACGGTCGACCCGAAGACGCCGGCCACGCCATCGCCTGACCAGATGGGGCCGCCTGACACCGGCACGACCGGCAGCATCAGCGGCGGCGACATGAATTCGAACGCCGACAAGAACTGCCCGAACAGCCCGCAGGGCACGGTGGGCGATGCGAACAACTCGACCGCCGGCACGATGGAGCCGAACGTCAATGACAAGAATTGCGGCAAGTAACGGGCGCCGGGCTTGAAGCAAGGGCCGCGGAGCACGCTCCGCGGCTCTGTTTTCTGGCCGGGCGGGCACGGGGCTCGGATCATGCGGCGCGGAACCATGCGACGCCTTGGCCGTTCCAGGAGGCAAAAAGGAGAAACCGATGGCAGACAACGACACTAGCACCGCCAATTCAGCCGACGGCAATCCGAAAACCACGGCCGCGCGCAGCAGCAGCRCATCGCGCAGCAGCGCCGCGTCGCGTGGCAACACGCGGGCCGCGAAAGCGTCCGAAGACGCGATGAAAAAGCAGATCGCCGAGCTGAAGCGCGAGGTGAACCGGCTGAACCGCGCGCTTGCGGAACAGGCCGAGGATGCTGCCGAGACCGCGCAGGGCTGGTACCGAAGCGCGGCCGATCGTGCCTCGTCCCTCTACAGCGGCGCCTCCGATCGCGCGTCGCGCGCGGCGAGCCAGTTGCGCACCCAGGCACATAGCGTTTCGGAAACGGTGCAGCAGAACCCCGGCACCTTCTCGACGGCAATGCTGATCGGCGGACTGGTCGGATTGCTGGCCGGCATGGCGATCAGCCGAAACGCCGACCCCGAGCCGGACTGGCTGCGTCGCTGGYACAGGTAGACCTTTCCGGTCCCGGCTGYAGCGGCCGAACCGAGCAATGGCGGTGAGCGCCTCGCGGCGGCCGCGCGGAGGCAAAGGCCGTCGCGCTCGGCCTTTTTCTTTCTATATCAGGTCTTTTCGTTTCAAGGTTGTGCTGCTCCCTGCCCTCTGCTGTGGCTGGTTGTCCCCGGGCTGGTCATTAGCCGGAGCTTATGGGATCATTCCCTCAGGGAATCGCGGAGAGCAGCATGGACAGACCTGCCATGGCATCCGTCTTTCGGATGCGGCATGTGCCTGCAAGCATTTCGGGCGTTCGCAGCCTGGGCCGGGGCCAGGYCGATCCGATCTTCCATTCGAGACCACTCGGCGAAGCGATCCGCCTCATCGCCCAGGCCGAGGGCCAGTACGACCTCAGTGCYGTCGCCGTTTTCTATGGCGACCGCCAGACGCCRCCGCTCGGCAATCGCGAGATCAGGCAGCTTTGGAGCGAATATGGCGAGCGGTGGATGGAGGCTTAGCCGCATAGGCTTCCACCCGGATCGGAAACGCCCCTCATGCGTTCTTGAGGCGAGGTCAATGGGAGGAACGCCATGAACGTCGCCAATCTGCAACTCGAGGGCCTGCTGATGGCCGTCGCCGCGATCAACCACGTGCTCGTCAAGAAAGGTGTGCTCACAGTCGAGGAAATCGATATCGCACTGYGTAAAGCCGAGGCCGTCGAGACGGGTGAGGACCGGTCGGAAGGGATGTCGGCATCGAGCCGTGACGCCGTCAACTTCCCAATCCGGCTGCTCGAGCTTGCCAACCAGTGCCAGCCGGAAGCGGACATGCCGTCCTTCTCCAAGCTGGCGCGCATGGTCGGGCAGATGAAGGAGCCGTATAACGATCAGATGTGAAGGCGGGCAGGCGCCTTGCCTTGTATGTGGGCGCCGCCCCTTATCCGCCCTTCGGGGCACGACAGCCCTGCGCTTTCGCTCCGGGCGTTCGTTGTTCGAAAAGCCAAGCAATTGGCTTTTCGTCCGCTAACGCGGACCACGCCTCACCCCCGTGGAACGGGGAGAAGGAAAGGGTCATGCCCTGCCCGGCCAGCCCTGGCGCAGCGCAAGAACGCTGCCGGGGCCGTGCGCCGCGGCGTAGAGCAGGCCGGCGGCGAAGGGGAAATGCGACATGAAGGCGCCGAACTCGGCCTGGTTTCCGGCCCAGTGCGACGGGCCGTGGAAGGCAAAGCCAAGGAAGGTGACGTAAACCGCGCCGATCAGCGCCAACGGTGTCAGATAAGCGCCGGTGAGGAAGGATATCACCAGCAGCGTTTCGAGGATCGCCGCACACCAGGCCAGGAACAGCGGGAACGGAAAGCCCGCGGCGGCGATGTAGCCGGCAGTGGCGCCCATATCCATGAGCTTGAAGGCGACGCCCATCGCGAACATGGCGGCGAAGATCAGGCGGGCAATGAGAATGGCGACGGTCTGCCAGGTCGATTGTGTGTTTTCCACGAGTGTCCCTCCGGATTGTTGAAGCGGTCGATGCCCCAAGGACGGGCGGAGGGAGAGGATTCCGACAGGGGTGGGGAAGATTTTTCGAGGCGCCCTTTTCCTCGCCCCCGCCACAGGCGGGGGAGAGGTGGCGCGGCGAAGCCGCGACGGAGAGGGGGCTGCGCCAGCGATGGTGGGACAAACGCCAAGCGGCGAACCCCATCTAGTCGGCACTCTACGAGGGCCCCTCTCCGGCCGCTGCGCGGCCACCTCTCCCCCCGCTTCGCGCGGGGCGAGGAAGGTTGCGCCCTTACCCCGCCTTTGCCTGCGGCGGATGGCTGATTGAATCCCGCACGATGCCGTATTCGGCGCCCCAGCGGTCGGTCATGTCGCAGCGTATGTCCCAGAGCTCGGGGAAGAAGCGATGGCGGGCGCCGCCTTCGAGGATTTCCACCGGCCGTCCCTTCAGCGACTTGGCGCCCAGCCCGATTGAGCGGTGGATCAGATAAAGGTGGTTGGCGCGGAATTTCTGGAACAGCTCGTCGAACTCGATCAGCGCCTCGGCCACGACATAGGAATCACCGTGGTCGTAATGCTCGTCATAGATATCCTCCACGGTCAGCCCGCGGCCGTCGCAATAGGCATGCTTGAAGGCCCGCCAAAGATCCGGCGGCAGGCGCAGCAAGAGCTTGAAACCCGGTGATTCCTGGCCGCTGCCATTGCCGAGCTGCAGGCGGATCTGCTGATACTCCTTGGGCGACATCGTCTCCAGAAGATCGAGCTGCGCCGTCATCATGCGCATCAACCGGTGCACGCGGCCCATCAGCGTGACGATGCGGTGGGTGTCCTGCCTCTCCAGATAGTCGAGCACGTCGACCAGCGTGTAGGCGATAAGCTTCATCCAAAGCTCCTCGACCTGATGCACGATCTGGAACTGCAATTCGTCGGCATTGACCATYTCGGCGAGCGGCTTCTGGCAGGCGAGCAGCTGGTCGCATTTCAGATAAACGCCGTAGTCGCGCATTTCGGGCGCCTCGATGCGGGCGTGATAGTCCGTCTTGTCCATGGCTCGTCCTCCTCGCGTCGGGTTTCGACTGGCGACAAGGATAGCGCTTTCGGCTTGAACATTGTTCCTTTCTGTTGTTCAAATGGCACAAAACGAAGGACGATTGTCGACGTCTTCTGCCATATTGGAGAACGAATGACGCTGGATGCACTCGACCGCAGAATAGTCGCTGCGCTTGAGCGCGACGCGCGCATCTCCTTCGGCGCGCTCGCCGAGGAGGTCGGATTGAGCAAGACGCCTTGCTGGAAACGGGTGAAGGYGCTGGAAGAGGCCGGCATTATCCGCGGATATTCGACCCGCGTCGACCCGGCCGGGATCGGCTTCGGCATCGAGGCCTTCATTCAGGTGTCGATCGATTTCGAGGTGTCGGATGYCTTCGAGGCGGCGGTGAAGAAGCACCCGCTGATCCGCCGCTGCTACGCCACCACGGGCGAAGCCGATTATCTGCTCCAGATCGTCACCGTCGACATGATGGCGCTCGACCGCATGCTGCGCGAGGAGCTCAGCCGCCTGCCCGGCGTGCGCCGCACGGTGACCTCGATGGYGATGCGCGAGATCAAGGGCGAGATCTCCTTTGCCGAGGCGGCAGCGCGGGTGAGAGGCGCGCACGACAAATGAACCGAGGACGCCGGACGAGCGGCCGCCGCGTCGACCAGATGACTATTTCTGGGATGGTCGAGAACAAAGGTTCAACCCGTCTATAGTCCCGCCCGGGTTACGCGGGTGACTGGTATCATGTCGATCGAAACAGGTTCCGAGCCTGCCAGGCGAGTGTCGGCAGGACGCTTCGGTTTGGCCTTCACGGGCAATGCCGGCATAAGGCGGCGATCCCTTCCCATTCTGGCAGCGGCGGTGCTGGCATCGACCATGCTGCTGCCGATCACAACGCGCGCGGTGTCGGTCCTGCCGGAGTCGCGAGACGGGCTCCACCAGTCCATAGATCGGAAAGCCCTGCTGCAGGAGGCCAAGCGCGCTCTTCTGGCCCAGGCCACCGGCGGAAATGGCGGCAACGGCGGCAATGGCGGCTCCGCTGGCGGAAACGGAGGGAATGGCGGCAACGGAGGAAATGGCGGCAACGGCGGCTCCGCTGGCGGGAACGGCGGCAACGGTGGYAATGGCGGATCCGCTGGCGGGAACGGCGGCAACGGTGGTTCCGCTGGCGGCAACGGAGGGAATGGCGGCAACGGCGGCTCCGGCGGCAATGGCGGATCCGCCGGAAACGGCGGCTCCGCCGGAAACGGCGGCTCCGCCGGAAACGGCGGCGCTGGAAATGGTGGCGGGAACGGTGGTTCCGGCGGGACCGGTTCAGGGGGCAACGGCGGCTCTGCTGGGAATGGCGGTTCCAGTGGCAACGGCTCGGGAGGCAATGGCGGCTCCGGTGGCAACGGCAGCCCGGGTGGAAACGGCAGCTCCGGCGGGAACGGCAGTTCCGGAGGCAATGGCGGCACCGGCCATCACAACGACGGCGCCGGGCATTCGGACGGYGGCCCGCGTTCCTGCGGAACTTCYCCGAGATCGTCCTGCTGACGCGGCCTGGCCTTTACGCACTCGCGCAGAAGCCGACCAAAGGACGCGCTTCATGCCTGAACGCAGCGGCCACTCTGCTGATCGCGCTACGGCCCGGTGCGGTAAGCGAAATCGTCGATCGCGGCCTGCCAGTAATGCAGCGTGCGGATCTCAAGCCTCGTTATGYGGCTGTAGTCGGCCGCGAAATAGACAAGGCCGTTGGCGGACAGCGCCAGTTGGTCCTCATAGGCGGGCTCATCGCCCCGCCATGCTTTGAGGATCAGCGTCTCGCCCTCCGCATCGTCCCAGCCGGCGCCGAAATAGGCGCCGGTGAAATCGAACGGCTTGTCGCTGAACACCTGCGCCGGGTGGCCGGAGCTGTTATAGGCGATGAACTCGCCCGACATGGTGGTGTTGACGTAGCCCGGGCCAGCGGTGAAGCTTTGGTGCATGGCAACGAGGTTGTACCAGTTGAGCCCGCCGTAACCGGACGGAATTTCGAACACGCCGGGCGACGTCATCAAGTCGTCGAAGCCGACGACATGCTGGTTGGGCAGCGGCGCCTCGGCCGATCTGCCCAGGCCGGAAAACGCCGAGAGTATTACCGGCGCCGAGCCGACGACGACATGCCTCCGCTCAGTCGCTCCGCCGGCCGAAAAATCGACCAGCCATTCGCCTGGCGTGACGGCTGCGCTGAAGCGCCCGTCGAGGCCGACCTTGGCGGCGGACGTTACGCCGTCGGGCCCCGTGAGGGACACGCGCGATCCGGCGGCGGCCGCGCCGCCCATCGTCAGGTCCGCCGCGAGACCGACCGGATGCGTGGTGGTCCTTGCAATCATGTCGCCCGGCGATCCGGGCGAAACGACATAGTCGCTTTCCTGCGAGGCATTGCCGGTGGTGACAGTATACCCCGGCGGTGGCACGACGCGGAACGCATAGTGCCCGGGATCGACAACTTCGAAATCACGCTGGCTGACCGACATGCGGAAATTCGCGAAGCCGTCGACATTGGTCAGGCGCATGATCGTGCTGCCGTTCGGCTTGTCGAGCTCGACGGCCACGCGCGACATCGGCCGGTCGCCCAGATCGTAGACGCCGTTCCTGTTAAGGTCGCGGAACACAAGCAGCGAGGTGTTCATCTGCCCGCCTTCGAAGGAACCCCATACGCGCTTGGGATAATAGTCCTCGGCACCGCCAGCATGCGCTACGCTGCAGTCCATGGCCAGGCTCATGGCCACCGCGACGGCGACGGCGCCCGGAAACAACAAACCACGCTTCACGAAATTTCCCCTCTGGCAGTCGCTGCCGATCCGGTTCCGTGGAGACGCGCGATTACCTTGTCGACGGCATCCGCATCGAAATAGGCGAGATAGAGCAACGCCATAGTGGCGCTGAACGTATAGACCGGCAGCGTCACATAGATGATGGCGTGAAACGCCAGGCCAGGCACGACCAGAAAGCGCCTGCTGYGGCGAAACGGCAGGCCAAGAGCCAAGCAATATTCAAGCGCGACCACGGCGACGGACGCCATGGTGGCCGGCCAGGCAAGGCCGGCCGGGTAATCCGAACCCGCATAGTACCAGAGGAATATCTGCTCGAGGCGCGCGCCGCTGAGAAAAGCGTGGTTCGACTTGTCGAAGGCGGCGAAGAAATAGAGCACCGAGAGCTGCACCACGATCAGTCGTAGCCCCCATAGATTGCCGCGCTCCGCCAGCGGCRGAACACCCATACGCTCGGCGTGCATCACCGCCAGATAGCGATCCAGCGAATAGGAGCGGCCGCAAGGGGTGAGCGCGATCAGGAGCGCCGCGACGGCAAGCAGATAGGTATGGTGGTGGGTCCAGGGCTCGCGGCCAAGCTGGAAGCCGAAATAATAGTACATCGCCAGTCCGACCGCGCCCGCCCAGACGGCGGCGGCGCGGCTGTGATAGCCGATGAAGAGCAGCGCGGTGGCGACGAAGAAGTTGGCCGCCAGAAACAGGCCGGCCGGCGATCGGTCCATATAGAGCAGCAACTCGCCGGCCCAGCGCGACCAGAACAGCATTGCCAGGCCGATGCGGATCAACGCGGACGAACGCGACGAGCCCTCCGTCTCGACCGCCCAGCCAACGAAGCGCGCGGCCCAGGCGGATGCCGAACGCCAGTTCCGCCAGTCGGCGATCAAGTCAGTCCGCGCAGGCATTTTGGTCATCGGTATGGATGGTCTGCCACCCGCCGCGAATGCCAAGCCTGGCACGGACACGGATGTCGGCGCCCTGCCCGGCGACAGCGCAGAGCCGCCTGATGACAGAAGCCAGGTCCTCGCGGCTTTGGATCCATTTCAGCCCCCCGTTGYGAGGCGCGCCAAGCATCTCGAACCGGTCGAGCGGAACAAGCGCGCCATCGGGTCAGCGGATCTCGAAGGAAGCGTCGATCACACCGAGCCCGATCGCGCTGAACATGGTCCAGGAGCGCAGCAATGCCGTTCGCACGCCGAAGACCTGTTCCGCGACCGGACCGGCGATCATGAAGGCAGCGATCGCCACGAAGGCAATCAGCCGCAAGCGTCCCCCCGACAGCGCCCCGGCAGGCTCCGCACTTGTTCTGATCGAGATGATATCCGCCACCCGCGCACCCCCGGTCCGAGACTATAGACCGGTTCAACGCCGTTCTTCGATCGTCCCAGAAAAAGTCAGGGCTTGGGCGGCGGCCGCCCTGACCTCTATGGCGGTGCGGGACATTCATCGCGGGCGCCGCGGGGCGTGCGCTTAGGGTTAAAGTGCGGAATGATCGCAGCGCTGGAGGACCGCAGCCTCAGGACTTTGCCGATACATCTTCCTCGGCGAGCGGAGGTTTAACGCCGGCAACCCGCGCCGTCTCGCGCTCCCATTCGGCGTCGGCTTTGCGTTTCGGACATTCCTCGAAATCATGGTCGCGGCCGCCGCAATAGGAGCAGCATTTGGCGGGGGTGTCGGGCTGGAGCATCGGGGCCATTCCCAAGAATGCACGAAAAGGTTTCCGGTTGCAGCAATTGCGTGAAGCCACCGCAACAGCCGCCTTGCCCCATGCCCAAGAGATCAAAGTCCGAGGAGCTCGCCGCTCACGCGGCGGGCTCCCATTCAGTCACCCCTCACGCATGCGCGTGGGGATGACGGAAGTCCCAGACGGCCCAAGCCGATGCCGCGACCACCAGCACGCCGAGGACGACATGCGTGGCCATGACATGCGTGTCAGCCGCGAAGCGTAGCAACCAGGGCGACACGATCAGCCAAAGCCCAAGGACCACACTTGCCCATTCTTCCCACTCGGCGAACACCGAAAGCGTCGCCAGCGCCAGCGCGCCGAGAAGAACGCCGACAATCCAGGCGTTCCACGCGGGCACCATCGCCGCGGTGAATCCGATGACCCAGGGTGAGATGAACAGGCAGATCGCGAGGACCAGAGTGATCCAGTCGAGACTCTTTCTTGCTTCCATCATTGCCATGACAACCTCCATGGATGAAGCTTGACCAAAGCAACCTACCTGAGCGTGCGATCACACGCTCTGTTACATGATGTAATCCATCTTTACAGAGCTACAAGGGAGGACCGCCCGCGCAGGCACCTTAGCCCTTGAAATCACTGCCATCTTCAGCGCCGAGCTGCGGCACGACGATCGCCTCGAGCGGCGCCTCAAGTGCCCACTTCACACCCTCGGGCGAGCGTTCGAGGCTGGAGGAACCGCTCAGCGACTGCGGGGCCACCCGCTGCAGCACCACGGTGCCGAACCCCTTGCGTTCGGGCGCCTTCCGCGCGGTTGCCGCCCCCGCGGATGTCTCGTGCCAGACAAGATGAAAGCGTCGCTGCGCTTCGGGGCCGGTTTTAACCTTCCAGGTGATTTCGATATGGCCGCCCTCCGAGGCCAGCGCGCCATATTTGGACGAGTTGGTGCCGAGTTCATGGAAGGCCATGCCAAGATTCTGCACGGCATTCGACTGCAGCGTTAGAAGCGGTCCGGAAAGCGAGATGCGGTCTTCATGGCCGAAGGGCTTCAAATGTTCCTGGACAAGGTCGAACAGGCTGGCGCCGGCCCATTCCGTGGTGACCAGAAGGTCGTGCGAGCGCGACAGCGCCATGATGCGGGCGCGGATCATTTCCTCGAACTCGCGGGGGTCGGTCGAGCGCTTGCTGGTTTCCCTGACCATCGACAGGATCACCGCGAACTGGTTCTTCACGCGGTGGTTGACCTCGCGCATCAGGAGGCGGATGCGGCGCTCGCTTTCCTTGGCGGCGGAGATATCGCGGGCGATCTGCGAGGCGCCGATGATCTCGCCTGTGTTGTTCCTGATCGGCGAGACGGTGATCGACACGGCGATCAGCGAGCCATCCTTGCGCTTGCGCGTCGTCTCGTGGCTCCCCACCCCCTCGCCCCGACGGATGCGGCCGATGATTTCGGCTTCTTCGTTGTGCATATGCTCGGGGAGCAGCATCAGTATGGATTGGCCCACGGCCTCCTCGGCGCTGTAGCCGAACATACGCTCGGCCGCCTGGTTCCAATCGGTGATGATGCTGTTGAGATTCTTGCCGATGATGGCGTCGTAGGATGAATCGACGATCGCCGCGAGGCGCGCATCGGCATTGGCATTCTGTCGGAAAATCCCCCCCGGATCGGTCATGTGCATTAGCTAGGGCCGATAGACATCAAGGCAACGRCTCGGGTGCATCTGCTTATGGCTTAGAGTCGCTGGAGCCATTGCCGACCTTCCTGTCCTGGGCTATCACGCCAAAATCCTGCGACTTCGCGCCTGCGCCGGCAGTCAAGAACCCATCCGATGCAAGCCCGCGGCGCAAAAGCTCACGCACCGCAGCCGATCGGCTTGGCATGCGCTTTTCGAAACGCCAGTTCTCCAGCGCCGCCAATTCCTCGTCGGTCAGCATGATCTGCAATCTTTGCGGCCGTTCGAGTTCAGCCATGCCTGCCTCTCTCACTGACAAAAATGCCAAGAATGAGTAAATGCCTCGCTGTGAGTAGAAGTAGGGTTCGCCGCATAGCACGTCAAGGATGCTTAAGCTGTGAAAGAGGGCACAAACTAACCATACCAACGATGGGTCGAAACCACATTTGTTGCTCTATGCTAACTTATTGATTATTTTTTCTTTTTTTACTTTTTTTCTTGCTATTCGCGGCTGTGGGACGCATGATGGCGATCGAGGGATATCCTCCAAGAAAGGAGGCATTCCATGTTCCGACGATTCTCCATTCAGTTGCGCGATGATGCGCACCGCAGGGTCCAACAGGCCCTGCGGATCAAAGGCATCGTCAACATCATCCGGCTTTCGGAAGAGATTAGGCTGAACAACCTGGCCGAGAACATCGCCCGCGAAGACATCGAGGACCTGGTGTTACAGATCGCGCAGCTTTACGCTGCGCCGATCGAGTTCGATGACGATGGCCTGGCGGCGCTTGATATGCCCGGCGACTTTAGCCAAGACAACCGCAACGATCTCGAGAAGATGTTGGATGGTCACACTTGCGGCGATGTCACCAGCGATCTGCTGCAGTTGACGCGGAAATAGCGCAGGATCATCTAAGCACGCGCTAGACTCGTGCTCACGCCTTCTTGTTTCGCTTCGAAACGGCTTTCTTCGGCGGGACCGCGGGCGCGTCGGCTTCCTGCGCCAGCCTGGCAGCGCGCAATCGCTTCGTCTTGGCCTCCCTGGCAGTTGCTTCCAAGTCCAGGATCTGCCGCGCGACGCGAGATGTCATGTCGGTTTTGGCTTCCGTTCGAGACGRAACCGGCTTGAACAGACTGCTATCCGATAGGGACTTCATTTCTTCTCCTTGATCAAAAAAGGCCGGGCAAAGCCCGACCTTCTCCAACGCGCCTCCGAGGCTGGTGCCAGTACATCCGTGGTCAAGAACCCGGAGGCGTTATGTTTAGGCGGCTTGCAGGTTTTCGGCAGAACTTTTGCCGTTGCGAGCATCCTTCACGATGTCGAAGCTGACCTTCTGGCCCTCGACCAGCGAGCGCAGTCCAGCGCGCTCCACGGCCGAGATGTGCACGAACACGTCGGGCTGGCCGCCGCCCTGCTCGATAAAGCCGAAGCCCTTGGTGGCATTGAAAAACTTCACGGTCCCAGAGCTCATTGCGATTTCCTTTCAAATCGACGTAAATTATCGTCGCTTGGCCACCTGACCAAACGCCGTATTCTTCGAAATTGAGAGGGAATATCGTCGGGCGCTTTGGCGCGAAAACAACGTTCGTTCAACAAGATCGATTGTTGATAGATAGCGCTTAATTCGGACATTCGCAAGGGATTCCGAAATAATACTCGTTACATCAGCCTTCGACAGGGCTTGGTGCGTTCCACCGTTCGCGGAAACGGCGAACCGCTCTATCCCTTTGTTCTTACGCAATTCCGGACGGAAAACCGCTTCGTACTTTTCCTGGAATTGCTCTAGGCGCTGGCGTTCAATCCATGGAGCACCACGAGGCCGGTTTCATATCTGGCTGGAGAAAGCCCTGCCTGATGTGCCTGCCATAGATTATCTTTCAGATCAGCTTCCTTGACCGACCTGGCGAGCGCGTTCGAGGCTGCGYGGCAGATGAACCCCTGCTCGCTTTCGTCCATCCGTTTCGTCAGCGCGTCGACGGCCGCGACAACGGATGAACTGAAGCCGGCCTGTTCGAGCCGCTCGAGGCTCCAACCCTCACCTTTCTCGACGACATCATGCAGATAGGCGACGGTCTTTTCGTCCAGCGTCTCGACGGCATCGGCGACCCGCCTCAAATGCTCGATGTAGGGTCGTCCGGTCTTGTCTTTCTGGCCGCYATGAGCCTGCTCAGCGATCTTGGCTGCCCGGTGAAGCATGATCCTTCCAATCATCAATATGAAGCCCGCCCCGGCGAGGGACGGCCGAGGCGGGCTGCTCGGGTCTGAACCCGGTCGGTGGCGCGCTTTTCGCGGGGGGGGAGCGGGGCTGCGCGCCATCTGCATCCAAGAACATCCGCGCAAGCCGAATGTTCCCGCAACGCCCTGCAATTTTCACTAGCGCGGTCGCCGCGCCGGCAGACCCGTGACGCTGCCAAGCCTGCCGGCCAACAAACGTTTTGCGGCAGGAACCTCGCGACCGCGCCATCGTTAGCCACTCGTGTTCAACAGGAGGTAAGGCAATGGATTGGAACCGCGTCGAAGGCAATTGGAAACAGATGAAGGGCAAGGTCAAGGAACAGTGGGGCAAGCTAACCGACGATGACCTCGACCGCATCGCGGGAAAACGCGATCAGCTTGAAGGGAAGATCCAGGAACGCTACGGCCTCGAGAAGGATCGCGTGCGCCGCGACATCGACGACTGGTACGACCGCCAAGGATGGTAAAAGCCGACTGGGGTAACCAGGAAGGGCGCTGTCTCGCGACGRCGCCCTTTTCTTTGGCAGGTCAAAGCCGCGTAATGCGGCTGYATATTTCAGTCTCGATGTCCCGGTCAAGCGGCAGGGGCGGCGGCTCGGTCGGCTTGCCGAGTTCAGCCAGAGCAGCGGCATCGCGACCGAATTTTYCGAACGACACCGTGCGGCCCTGCTCCAGCCAACCGGAGGCGTGGAGGATGAARCTCGCGCCGGAGGCCACCGAGGCCGAGAGTACCCTGCCCCCTTCGGCACCGGATTGCGCGTCGTCGATCTTGGCCGAGGTGATCGCGCCATCGCCCCGTATCGGCACRCCAAGCCGCCTGCCCAGCTCGGCCGCGTAGAACTGAACGAGCTGGGAGGCCGGATCGCCGAAGCTGGGCAGCATCCGGCGCATATCAAAAGGATAGGCTAGGATGCCCATCACGACCGGCGCGCCCGGACGCCAGATCTGCGCCAGCGCAAGTCCGGCAAGCACCTCCGCATAGCCTTGGATAAGCGCGCCGGCCACGGTGACGGGCGACGTCGCGCCCATCATCATGTAGGACGAAACCATGCTCGCCTCGCCCTTCAGCGCGATTGCCCGCAGGCACTTCAATGGGTTCGGCCAATAGGTGAGCGGCGGCGTGGCGTTGATCAGGTGGAGAAGGTTGCACTCGCCGGCAGAGGCCGGCCGCGCGACCGCCGCGGCGGTCAGGTCGATTACCGCTTCGGCGGCGGCCGGCGAAGCGATGTTGCCCATGAACGGCTTGTCGGAGCGGCTGAGATGCGCAAGCAGCATCTCCAACGGCCGCCGATCCTCGGGGATGTCCTCCATGACGCAGATCATCTGCCCGGTGTTGGTGAGCCCCGGCGCGGCATGCGCGGCGGCGACAAGTTCGCCGTAGATCCGCCGGCTTCCCGCCTCTCTCGCCCCGTTGTCGAGCACGACATTGGGCGCGCCGTAGATCGGCGCGAAGACCGGCGGTGCGCCTGCGCCGACCGGCGTATCCCGCGCCGGATTCCTGCCGCGCAGCAGAAACTTTGCCGGCGCATGCCGGCGTATGACGCGGCGCAACTCGGCCCCGTCCAGGCGCACGACATCTCCGGTCGCCACGCCACCGGCCTGCTTGAGAACGTCGATGGTCTGCGGATCGTCCAGAAAGCGGATGCCGGTTTCCTCAAGAACCCGGTCGGCCGCCCTCTCGATCGTCTCCAGCCCGGCCTCGTCCTGTTCGGGACGATAGGCCGCGGCGACAAAATCCGCCGCCGCGCGATATTCCTTTGGCCATGAAGCCGGCATGCAACTCCTCGGCCGGCGCAAGGTTCGATGAGGCCGGCACGCAGGAATATCCGGATCGGCTTGCCTTCGCGACGCTCCCGGCGCGCCACCTTGCGTCGCTTCCAGAAAGGCGCGGCGGACGAGCGATCCGGCGGCACCGGCCGCAATGCGTCAATCGGCATTTCGCCCGAGAAAAAGCGCCGAGTTATCAAATGTTAGCGCACTGTGTCTAACAACCCCATACCTCGTCAAACGCGCCTGTTTTGAATCACTTGTGACATCCCCTGTGACCGGGCCGCTCGGCCCGCTCATGGAAGACATGAATGCTTGAATCGCTTTTCCTGAATCTCGGCCAGCACGACAGCCTGTCGGATGATGAGCAATCCCTGCTCGGCAATTTGATGACGGGCGAGCGCAGCTTCGCCGCCGGGCAGGACATCGTCGCGTCCGGATCGCGGCCGGCCTACAGCACGCTCATCCTCGACGGACTCGCCGCGCGTTACAAGGTGCTTGCCGATGGCGGCCGGCAATTCACATCGCTGCAGATTCCAGGCGATTTCGTCGACCTCTATGCCTTTCTGCTGAAGACGATGGACCACGGCGTCATCGCGCTCTCGCCCTGCCGCGTCATCCTGGCCGACCATTCGAAGCTGCGTAGCATCACCGAGCGGGCACCGCACCTGACGCGGCTCTTGTGGCTCGACACGCTGATCGACGGCGCCATCCACCGCGAGTGGATCGTCGCCATGGGGCGGCGCTCGAAAGTCTCCCATCTGGCGCATCTGTTCTGCGAGCTGTTCGTCAGGCTGCAAGTGGTGAAGCGCACCAACGGCATGAGCTTCCATTTGCCCGTTTCGCAAGCCGAGCTCGCCGACGTGCTGGGCCTGTCGGTGGTGCATATGAACCGTGTCATCAGCGCGCTGCGCAACAGCGGCGTGATCGCCTGGGCAAACCATACGGTGACGATCCTCGACTGGCAGAAGCTGCAGCAGATCGCCGAGTTCGACCCGACCTATCTTTCAATGACGCGCGAGCCGCGCTGATCGCCGCTGAAGGCATCTTGCCAAAACCGCTGCGCAGTTTTCGGGCGACATGCATCATTCAGAACGCCGTTTCCGGTGCGGGGATTCCTGGTTTTCGCCGCGCAGCATCTGCCGGYCGTCGGGATCGGTCAGGTCGCTCTCRGCAGGCTTCAACGTATTGCCCTTCGCGCGGGCAGCCCGCTCCTGATGCGGCCGCTTCAGTTCCTCCTCGGCATTGAAATCCTTGCCGGCATTCTTGGTGTTGACGCGCTCCTCGATGATGCGCTGCTGCTGATCATGCGTTGTCTTGCCTGCCATGCCGGTCTCTCCCACGGCTGAAAGAAATTCTCCCCCACAGAGAAGCCCGTCCGCAGGGGTGAGCGGGCGGGCTTCTATCGGGAGGGACCCCGATGGCGGCGGGGGAGCCGCCGCGCACCGAACCGGCCACCGGCGGTTATGTTCCATTGCTGGAGCGAAAGCGACGGAATTTCCCGACGGGGCCGAGACATTCCGCGCGACAGCCGCTGCGGTTCCGATCTTCGTCGCGCTGCCGGCCTTCTTCCTCTTCGGCCGATAAGCCGGTGGGACACGCGCCGGCTGCGCCGCGGACGCGCCAGCATGGCGCAAAATATCAAATGTAATTTTGCTCTGCCCCGCGGTCGGCCAAACTGTGGGTGGGGATTCGATGAATGAAGGCCTATCGCGTGGAAGAGATGGATGGCGAGACCGTCCTTGCAAGCCATGYCGTCGAGGCGATGGCGCCGTACGAGGCGGCGCGAAAGGCGCTCGGCGTCGAGGTCACGCTGCGCGCCGGTGCCGACAGATGGATTCGGGTCGTCGAGCTGACCGACAGGCCGCCGACGCGGCTGCGCCCTGGCGTTTTCGAGTTCAGGGTTGTCGGTCGTACGAGCTATCCTTTGCCATCGGTTTGCTGAAATCGGCTCGCGGTTGATCTCAACGATCCGCAACGCATCCTCGCCCTGGAACCTTCCCCTGCCGGTGAAAGTTCACTTTGCGCAACTGACTCGGCGCGGCTCCCGATTTGAAATGGCTGATTACCTCAAACTTCCGGCAATCTCTGGTAAACTATTCCGTGTGGTCGTCGAGACGCCGCGGGGATCGGCCGCGAAACTAGCCTATGAACGGAAGACCCGCGTGTTCGAATACTCCCGCCCTCTTCCGGTGGGAAATACCTACCCCTATGATTGGGGTTTCGTGCCGTCCACGTTGGGGGACGATGGTGATCCCCTGGACGGGCTCGTTATCCATCAGGCCGCCGCCGCCCCGGGCGTTGTTATTAAATGCGACCTACTTGGCGCGCTTCGCGTGAAGCAGCAGGACCCCGATGGCTCGAAGGTTCGTAACGACAGGTATATCTTCTGCCCGCACAATGAAGACGCGCAGGACGAGCCCGTCGCTATCGCCGATGTCCCACAGGATCTTCGCCGGGAGATAGAGCAGTTTTTTCTTTCGTCGGTATTGGGCACCGGCAAGAAGATCAAGCTTAAGGGTTGGCAAAACGCCGCCGAGGCCAGGGCTTCGCTTGTGGAGGGGATGAAAATTTTCAAGCGAAAATTCTCGCATTGAGCGGACAGCGGATGCCTGCCTCGCACGGTTTTCTGACCGTCGGTGAGAACCTCTGGGCCATGAACGAATGCGGTGGGAACCTCGGCTGGCCATGCCCAGGTGACCGTCACTCTGGAACCGATCGTTCATCCGCCGGTTACCTTATGYCTTCGTTAGCAGGTGCTTATGCAATGCGGAAGAGCCGCCCCAAATCCTTGGCGCACCTCGCGCTCACGGCCGACCCCGCGCCGGCGGCCTTCCTATGACCGGGATCGGTTCGCAAATCGATAGAGAACAAAGCAGCACGTTGGCGAAAGGTCCTTTCCAACGGTTCCTTCGCACGATCGGGCCCGGATTCATCACCGGTGCGTCCGATGACGATCCCTCCGGCATCGGAACTTACAGCCAGGCTGGAGCCCAACTCGGATTCAATATCGGCTGGTCCATGCTGTTCACCTTCCCGCTGATGGCGGCAATCCAGGAGATCGCCGCTCGCATTGGCCGCACCACGGGCAAGGGTATTTCAGGCAACCTCAGCCGGCACTATCCGGCCCCGCTGCTTTCCGTTGTGGTGATGCTGCTGTTCGTTGCCAACGTCATCAACATCGGCGCCGATCTCAGCGCCATGGCCGACGCGTTGAAACTGCTCGTCGGCGGACCGAGTTCCCTCTATGTCGTCGCTTTCGCGATCATCTGTGTCTCGGCGATCGTGTTCCTCGACTACACCCGCTACGTGACGGTCCTCAAATGGACCACCTTGAGCCTTTTTGCCTACGTCATCGCGATGTTCGCGGCCAATGTGCCCTGGATCGACGCGGCCAAAGGCCTGTTCATTCCGCACCTCGAATGGAGCGGGGCTTTCTTCACGACATTGCTGGCGATCCTTGGCACGACGATCTCGCCTTATCTGTTCTTCTGGCAGGCCTCGCAGGAGGTCGAAGAGGAGGAGCTCAAGCTGACCGCCGAGCCGCTGCGATGGGCGCCCTGGCAAGCCACACGGGCGTTCGGGCGGATACGCGCCGACACGCTGGTCGGAATGGCGTTCTCGAATTTGATCGCCGTCGCGATCATCTTCACCACCGCCGCGACCCTTCACAAGGCGGGGGTGACGGACATCACCTCGTCAACGGACGCGGCAAAGGCGCTGGAACCGGCGGCTGGAGAATTCGCTTTCATCGTCTTCTCGGCGGGCATCATCGGCACCGGACTTCTGGCGGTGCCGGTGCTGGCGGGTTCGRCGGCATTCGCAGTAGGCGAAGCGCTGCGCTGGCCGGTCGGCCTTCAGCGCAAGCCGAAGGAAGCAGCCGCCTTCTACGCCACGCTCGCCGCGGCGACCGCTCTTGGCACTGGGATCATGTTTACCCCAATCGACCCGATCAAGGCGCTTTACTGGAGCGCCGTGATAAACGGCATGTGCGCTGTGCCGGTCATGGTCGTGATGATGCTGATGGCTGCCCGTAAGGACATCATGGGAGAATTCCCGGTCCAGGGCTGGCTGCGCGCGCTGGGTTGGCTGTCGACATTGGCAATGSGTATGTCGTCGCTCGGTCTGGTCGCTCAATGGTTCTTGTGAGTGCTGCGCCCGCTGCGCGGCACCTAAGACGAGAAAGGCGGTCAACGCCTGAGCTGCACCCAACCGGTCGTCTGGAGGGATAGTGCGCGACTTCGGTCAGCATTGATTATTCATTTTGAAGGCGGGCAAATATGACCAAATCTTCGCTTCATCTGCTCAAGGGCACCGGCTATCTGATCTCCACCGTGAGCGTGATCCTGCTGGCGACCGTAAGTTGGGACAGCGCCTCGAAAAGTCCTTTGCTGACGGCCTGTCTGCTCGGAGGAGCGGCCACCTCGATCATCGGCATGTTCTGTCGCTGGCTCTCCTACGAGATCGAGAAACGGCAGGAAGAGCGGCGGGAGAGTCAGCAGGCTCGGTGAGGCCGTTCGCACCCGCGTTTGCCGAAGGAATCGCGCCCAGGCTGGTGACGCATCCAGCGACAATAGACGCCCGCCGGCAAGGCCAGCGGGCGCACCTGACGAGGGATGCCGAAGGCAGCCGGGCTGTCAGCCGCGAACGAAGAGCGCTTCGTCTTCGTCGCGCTGCCTGCCGCCGAGAGCGCCGGCAACGCTGGCAATGAAAGCTCCAACGATCATCGACAGGGCGCCGACGAGCGCGAAGGTGGCACCTGCCTTTCTGGCGGTGTCGGCGGCCGCCTTCGCCTTGTTCTTGGCGTCTTCAATGCCGCCAAGCACAGTATCGACGCGCTTGGCGGCATCGGCCTGAGAAAGCCCGGTGCGGGAGGCTACCAGCTTCGCAAGATAGGCTTTGTCGTCGGCCGACACCTCGCCCTTGGCGGCGCTTGCCACCAGGATGCGTGTTGCCTGCGCCGTCATGCCGGCGTCATTCTGGCCGGCTGGGGCGACGTTACCTGTGTCGGCCGGGCGGAAGAGCTGGTCGATGAAATAACCCAAGGTGTTGTTGTCGGTTGCGGCGGCGCCATTCGCGGCTGCCGTCGAAGCACCCGCCGCCGCGCCCGCCGCAACGTTGGACCCCGCTTGCACGCCCGCCCCGATTGTTGCGGACAAGGCAGAGCCGAACACGCCGGCAACCAGCAGCGTCGCCAGCGCCCAGGCCAGAAAGCCATGCGCGGTGTCGCGGAAGTAGACTTCGTTGTCGTGAATGCCGACCCATTTCGTCCGTAGCCGGCCGGTCAAGTAGCCGCCCAGCCCGGCCGACAGCCATTGCACGACGATCAACCAGACGGCGGCCGAAACCGCAAAAGTGGTGGTCGAGGCGCTGGCGCCGGTCCAGGGCGAAACCATGGTTAGCCCCAACCCGGAGCCGATCAGCATCAAAACCACTGTCAGGGTCGCCGCGGCGAAGGCTCCCGCAACGATCGGACCCCAACTCACGGCAGAAGACGAAGACTCGGTCGCGCCGGAAAGTTCGACGTCAGTTACAGCGGAATTCATCACCCATCTCCTACCGCGCGAACAGCATAAGCAGGATGATGATCGGGATTGGAACCCCCAGCAGCCAAAGCAATATACCTCGTCCCATAGTAACCTCCTGTTGCTGTCGAGACGGAATACCAATTCGCAGAACTGGCTTTCGTTCCTAAGGTTTAGTGAGGGATCGACGGGACTTTGAGCCCGCTGATGCCGGCGATGCCGCCGCGGAATCTTTCGGAACAAGCGGCGACTCGACATGTTCGGCAGCCGGTGGCTCGCGCGGCCTGCAAGGCACAATTCGGTGCCGGCGCAATGGTCCCCGAAGATGCTGTCGAAAACGGTGGCGAATTTGCAATAAGAAACGACGGACATATAATTAGCTGACTAAGTGATTCATGGCACGGTGAGCCGATGGCCAAGAAGAAGAACAGGCAGACTCCCGCAGGCGTTTCGGCAGCATCTCGAGCTGAAATCCTCGAGGCGGCCTATTTTGCCCGCAAATGCGGGCTCACCCGCGACGAGGCATTACAGATGATCCGCGAAGCCCACGGCTCGACCGTCAAGCCGGTAGAAGGCGGAAAGCGCAAACACTGACCTTGGTCGACCGGTCAGTTCTCATTGGCCYGTCTGCGGCGGCACCTGGCCGGGCTTGATCACCGGCATCTCGCTGCCTGTCGGCGGCGGCGGCGTTGCGTTCTTGTCGCCGGTCGGCGGCGGTTTCAGCACGCCGCCGCAATTGCCGAGCTGTTTCGACAGTTCATCCGTATCGGCCTCTTGCTTCTGTTTCTGCTGCTGGTCGTTGGCGTCGGGCTTGGCCTGACAGTTCTGCGTCTGCTGATCCGTCGGTTGCTCGTCCCCCTGCTGGGCGGTCTGCGCAACCGCCGGCAGAGCCGGGATCAGAGCGAAAGCCGCGATGAGAAGCGCTTTCTTCATGGGATCCTCCTCATGGTCAGTGCTCGTGAGAGCGCCTCGGCCAGGCTAGAAACGCATGGGGCCGGCGCGATCTCATTCAGCGGGCAGTATTTGGCGTCTCGGTCGGAACTGCGAAATATCCTCCGCTTGCCTTTCAGGCGGGTCGAGCGGCGTGAAAGCCGGCCGGCGCCACCGCGCTGAAGCGAATTTCCAAGGGACAACGCATATCGCCAGAAAAGGTTGGCTCGGTTCGTCGCGCTTGGCCAAGACCCTTCGGCATGCATCAAAGTTAAATGCGGACCACCCGAGCGTGATGCTAGATTCCATCGTTGGGGGGACTCTTCAGGAGGAGTCCCATGGACGTTCGAACTCTCATCGGCACTCTCTCGGCCGCTTTGCTGCGCCGGCGTGCCGCAGCACCGCCGATTCCCGCCAGGGTAATCCGCGCCTCGCTGGCGGATATCCCGCTAAGGCCGCGGCCGCGTCCGCCACATCGGCCGGCGCCTCCCGCCAGGCCCGCGAGCAACATGTAGCCTCCGAACCGCTGGGCGAATGCAACCGACTGGCTAGGTCATCGTTTACGGCCATTCCCAATCTTGTGGTGCACCATGAAATCCTTGCCTGTGAATCCGCTCCTTGCCCTTGTAGCCGCCATGWTCACGGCCGCACCCTTTGTCGGCCTTGCCTGGCGAACGCGCGAATGGTTCGGATGGTGACGACCCGATGAGCCGTTTCCTGCCGCTCACCRTCCGCTTCGTCAGCGGCGGCACGATGGTCGTCACCACGGTCGCAGAGGCGAAGAAGGCGCTTGCCGGGGCCTGGAAGAACAAGGAAGCGCCGGATTATCTCAAGGCGGCGCGGCTGGTGGACGACRCAATCGCGGGCACCTGCCGGCCGGCCGTCGCCTTTGCCGCCTTCAAGAAAGCCGCCGCGCAGCAGGGGCTGCTGAAATCCGCGCAGCCAAGCGCGGCCCTGACCATGCTGGACGAGCTCTGGTCGCGCTCCAAGAAGCCGCCTGGCTAGAGACCTATCTCGGCTCGCGCGTCATGCTGAGATAGGTCGGATCGAACTCTGCGATCGTAACCAGCCGCTCCCAGTCGAGGATCGTGATCATATGGTTCGTCCAGTTGATGACGTTCATGCGTCGCAGCGTGCCGATCACCCGGTTCATATGGACGACGGACAGGCCGAGCACGTCGGCCAGTTGAGCCTGCGACAGYGGCAAGTAAAAACCCATGTCGCRCGTCTTCTTCACCACCTGTAGCCGGWTAAACAGCTCGCATATCAGGTGTGCGAGGTGGGAGAGCTTGGAGCGGCGTCCCATCGCCACGATCCACTCGCGATGAATGGYGCCGTCGACGAGCGTGTCGAGCCACAAAAGCCGGGTGAGATGCGGCGCCTGTTCGGTGATCGTCTTGAGCTTGCTGTGCTCGGYAGCAGCCACATGGCAAGGCGACAAGGCAGTGATGCCGTGATCCATCGTCTTCAGCAGGAAGGCATGGAGATCGACGAAATCCCCCGGGACCTGCAGCGAGGTGAACTGACGGCCGCCATCCTCCAAAACTTTGTAACGAGCGGCAAACCCGTCGATGATCAGCGTGCTATAGGTCGGCCTGGTTCCTTCAGAGACGATATCCTCGCCGGTGCCAACATATTTCTCGATCGACAAAGTCGATGTGAGCAAAGCCTTCTCTTCTTCCGACAAGGCGTCATGCTGGCCGAGATTGAGGTAAAGCGATTCCAGCAATTGCACGTTCTCCGTTGGAGACTGCTAACGCTGCAAGGTGGGGCTGGTTGCAGGCGGCCACCAGCCGACAGGTGGCACCGCGCGGATTCTTCTCTCCGGATCAGCGGCTTGGAACCACGACCGCGCTACCGAATTGACCTTCGAAATTTCCGGGGATGGACCTGTCCATGCAGCGCTTTTACTTCAACCTCTACAACACCGAGCACAGCCAGGAAGACACCGAGGGACAGCTCTTCGCCAGCCGCGAGCGCGCCGGCATGGAGGCGTTGCGCATCCTGCACGACGTCRCCCGCGACGAAATGCCGGGCGGCAGGCATCTGACCATCACCGTCAAGGTGCTGGATGAAAAGCGCGACCAGATTTTCGAAGCGTCGCTGATATTGGACTCCGCCTGGACGTGAGCGGTCGACGCTGTCGGCGCCAGCCGCCGGAGACAAGCCATGTTTGAGAATTTCGACAGTCGCGAGATTGATACCGGCGAAGCAAGGATCTTCGCCCGCCGCGCTGGCAGCGGGCCCGGTCTGCTCCTGCTGCACGGTTTTCCCGAGACCCATGCGATGTGGCGCGAGGTGGCTCCCGGCCTGGCACGGGATTTCACCGTCGTCTGCGCCGATCTGCGCGGCTATGGACAAAGCTCCTGYCCGCCATCGACCAGCGACCATGCGCCCTATGCCAAGCGCGCCATGGCCGCCGACATGGTCATGCTGATGGAGACATTCGGCTTTCGATGCTTCATGGTCGCGGGTCACGATCGCGGCGGGCGCGTTGCCTACCGGCTGGCGCTCGACCACCCGGACCGAGTCGAGAAGCTTGCAGTGCTGGACATCATCCCGACAGGCGATGCCTGGGACCGGGCGGACGACCGCCTGGCGCTAGGCTACTGGCCCTGGTCGTTGCTATCGCAACCCTGGCCGCTGCCGGAGACGATGCTTGCGGCCGCCGCCGATGCCGTCGTCGACAATGCGCTCTCCGGCTGGGGATCGTCGCCCGACGCGTTTCCGCCCGGAGTGCGGCAGCTCTATATCGATGCGCTGCGTGATGCCGCGCATATCCATGCTATTTGCGAAGAATATCGCGCGGCGGCTTCCCTCGACCGCGAGCATGACCGTGCCGACAGGGAGGCCGGCCGGCGCATCGCCTGCCCACTGCTGGCGCTATGGAGCGAGCATGGGGCGCTGGCCGAATGGTACGCGCAGGAAGGCGGCCCGGAAGCGATGTGGCGGAACTGGGCGGACGACGTCAGCGGCGGCGCCCTGCCCGGCGGTCACTTCTTTCCGGAGGAGTCGCCGATCGAAACGGCGGCCACGCTCGACGCCTTCTTTTCCGGAAGATAGACACAGTCCTTTCCGGATACCGCCCCCAGCGCGGACAGGCCCGGCTCACGCTAGCATCAGGTAGAGCAGCGGCAGGGCCGCCAGGCCGGCCGCCATTGCAATGAGCGTGGCGTGGCCGAGACGTTCAGCGCGCCTGGCGATATCGGCGACCTCATCCTCGTCATTGATGACGTCGAGGAAGGAAAGATCGGCAAGGGTGGCAGGTTGATTATCGTTGGCAGGCAGGCTTTCGGCGTCCTGCCGGGCGGGTTTTGCAGAGATATAGGTCAAAACGTCGTCTCGCTCCGAAGCCGGTTAAGCGGCCTTCTTGTTCATGGATATTGGTGCCCGCCGAAATGCGCGCGGGGGCGATCGGCGGGCACCAGGACAGCCGGCGATGGAGGGGGCTTTTCTCGACGGCCGCTCCCCAATTCGCAAAAAGCGGATTGGTTGCACATGCCGGCCCAATGCGTCGGTCAGGTCGGACTTCAGTCCGAGGCGGTCACGAAATGTTTCAGCCGGAACATAGCCAGTTCGCGCCTGTTCCTTTTACTCAAGGATGCCGAACGCGTCCTTGAATTCACCCTGAAGAAGAATCCCAACCGACGGAGAAGTCGACATGCCCAATCAAGGCGGAAGCCACGAACAGCACGTCAAGGCCGGCCAGCAGAGCCACAAGAACCGCGACGACCGGCATCGCGGCAGTGAGCAGCAGCAGGCCGAGGACCGCAACATGGATCAGCGCGGTGCGGGTCAGCACAGGGGCGGCAGCGGCAACTTCGCCGAAGACCGCCAGCGTGCCTCGGAAGCCGGCCGCAAGGGCGGCCAGCGCTGAGTTAAAAGGTGGCGTCGGTGCTTTTGCACCGCGCCACCTTCGTTTTGGAGTTGTGCCTTTTCAAATCATGGAGAAATCGATGGCGACGAAGCGTTCGTCCGAACCCGCGAACGGCCTGGAAAGCCTGTTCGTAGATGGCCTCAAGGACATTTACTATGCGGAAAAGAAAATCCTGAAGACGCTGCCGAAAATGGCCAAAGCCGCGTCAGCGGAAGAAGTAGGCGCGGCTTTCGAGAAGCATCGTGTCGAGACGGAGGGCCATGTCGATCGACTCGAAAAGGTTTTCGAAATCCTCGGCAAACCTGCGCGCGGCAAGACCTGCCCGGCGATCGATGGCATCATTGAAGAAGGTTCGGAGATCCTCGAGGAATACAAAGATGAGCCGGCTCTCGATGCCGGCCTTGTAGCGGCTGCCCAGGCGGTCGAACACTACGAGATCGCGCGCTACGGCACGCTGATCGCCTGGGCAGAGCAACTCGGCCTGAAGGACGCGCTGCCGTTGCTCCGCGACACGCTCAAGGAAGAGTCCGCAACGGACGAAGCGCTTACCAAGCTGGGCGAAAGTGRTGCGAACGAGCGAGCGTTGCAGGCCGCATAGAAGGCGCCAGAGGCCATGGCTTCGGTCCGCATACCATCGCCTGGCCTGATGAAGCGGCCCCGGTTCAACGCCGGGGCCGTAGGCTGGAATCCGAACCGTCGGGGGAGTTGGTCGTACCTGTAGAACGGAACTTCAAACCGTTACCCGCCGATGCCGCATGGAACCAGTTCGGCTCCTCCCGGTTGCTTAGATGCCGCGCCGCAGAATGGAGGCCGGCATTCTAATGGAGGGCAACTGATGTCCACGCATACGCTTCATCCTGAGCGAGTCGACGAGACCCGCTTGCAGGCCTATTCGGCTTTTGCGCCAATTCTTATCAATTCGCTCGCACAGAAACTCGCGCGCCAACAGGGAATGAAGGAGCTGGATAAACTCGAGGCATCGTTGGTCCGGCTGGTCGAGGAGACGGATATCGCCGCGCCGGATTCGGAAGBGATGAAGGAGTTCGCCGTCGAGCTTGTCGTGTCCACGCTGCGCAACGTGCGAGAGCACCCTGACGCCAAGAAGGATCTGGAAGAGATCGACGAGCGTCGTGCCGAAGGGCGCTCGGAAGACCCGGACACGCTGGAAGAGCAGTTGCAGTCCGGGCTCGAGGACAGTTTTCCGGCCAGCGATCCCCCGGCCGTCGTTTCGACAGCGATCACCGGCGGTGCCAAGGACATCGTCGGCACCGACGAGGTATTGCGCCGCAAGAAAGAAGCGTCCGCGCGCCGCCAGGAAAAGCAGGAAACCTGATCGCCGGAGTGATGCCGTGCCATTCGAGCAAGGCAACGGGCTGATTACGAAAATCAGGCAGCAGCTGAGGGGCTTACGGCGCGCGTAGCGCACTCTCGCCGGAGCCCCCCGATATGAAGACGGCTCGCCAAACTCGCGAACGAAAAGGAACCAGCCTCGCCGCGAAGGGTTGGTTCAGTATTGGAAGGACAAAACCATGCAGAAAAGCGAACTTCCCAACCGCCCAGGCCCAGCAGGAACTCCGTCAGGTAACCTGCCGACCAAGGGCGGCGACGATCCCGATGTGCGCTTCCTGGCGGAGAACACCGATCTATCGCCAAAGCAGGCGCGGGAGTTGATCCGGGAGCACGGGCATGACCGGGACAAGCTCCTGAGGATCGCCCGGACCATGAAGGCGGAGGGCTGACCGCCCGAGAAGCAAGCGAGGTTGAGATGAGCAATTCACCGAACACAGGACGCCCCGGAACCTCCGATCAATGGCCGCGCTGGGAAGGCCCGAAGGCCAACAAGCCGCGCGGCTACCTGCCACCCAAGGACGATCCCGACGAGGATCGGGACGCCGCCGGCGAGAACAACAAGGATCCGGAACGGTCTGACCTCAGCGACGTCGCCAAGAAAAAGGGTTCCTGAGGCCGGTCTGCGGCTTCACTCAGCGCAACAAGGAGCAAGACAATGCCACGCGGAGACAAATCCAAATACACTGACAAGCAGGAACGCAAGGCGGACCATATCGCCGAAGGCTATGAGAAGCGCGGCGTCTCCGAGAAGGAAGCAGAGCGCCGCGCCTGGGCGACGGTCAACAAGGACGACGCCGGCGGCAAGAAGGAGGGCGGCTCCGGYCGCGGCAAACACACCGGCCATCCGGCRGCRCACAAAGGCGGCAAGGCCGGCGGCAAGGCGTCGGGCGAGCGATCCGCGGCCGCGCGTTCGGCCTCGGCCAAGAAGGCGGCTGCGACGCGCAAGAGAAATGCCGAGCACCACGCGCATTAGTGAGGACCTCCCCTTCTCCCACAACAAGGGGAGAAGGGAAGACCCTACAGCGGCATTTCCGAAGTCTGCTTGATTGTCTGGCTGGGTACGTCCGTCTTGACGTTCTGCACACCCTTGATCCGGCTCAGATGCTCCGACTGGAAGCGGCGGTAGTCGTCGATGCCGGCCGCCACGATCCGCACCATGGCATCGCAATCGCCCAGCATCAGATAGCATTCCATCACTTCCGGAAATTTCGCCACCTCGGCGGCGAAATGCTCGATCGTGTCCTCGTCCTGCTGCTTCAGCCAGATGCGGGTAAAGAAGGTCTGGCCGCGGCCGATCTTGGCCGGGTTCAGCACCGCGACATAGCGGTCGATGACGCCCGCCTCCTCCAGCAGCTTCACGCGCCGCAGGCAAGGTGACGGCGACAGGCCGACTTCCTTCGCCAGATCGTTGTTCGCCATGCGCCCGTCGCGCTGCAGCGCGCGCAGGATACGTCTGTCGATCTCGTCCAGCTTCATGGCCCAGAATTCCAATCTTTTGCCTGAATGCGCTACCCAGTGCCAAATCGTGGCAGAAGCGACGCATCTTCGCAACCCGATTGCCGGGCGTTTCGGCTATTGTCCGGCGATCGACAACCCACAACCGACCGGGAGAATGGCGGCCGCAAGGCCAGCCAAAGGCAAAGTCATGAGCGTTTCCGAGATCGCCCTCGCCGGGGAGCAAACCAGCAACGGCCGCGGCGCCGAGTTCCGGCGCGGGCTTGCCGCCTCGACGCCGGTGCTGCTCGGCATCATCCCCTATGCGCTGGTTCTCGGCGCGCAGGCCGCGCAGAAAGGCCTTTCTGTGGCCGAGGTGCCGCTGATGACCGGCCTCAACTTCGCCGGCGGCTCCGAATTCGCCGCGATCCAGCTCTGGACCTCGCCGCCGCATGTATTGTTGATCACCGCCATCACGCTTCTGGTCAACAGCCGGCATTTCCTGATGGGCGCCGCACTTGCGCCCTTCATCAAGCGCCTGCCGAAGCGAAAGGTGTTTCCTGCGCTGTTCCTGATGTGCGACGAGAGCTGGGCGGTGGGCCTGGCCGACGCGCAACGCCGCGCCGCCTCCGGCCTGCGGCCGGCTTTCAGCCTGGCTTTTTACCTGGGCGCCGGCCTGCCTTTCTATCTCGCCTGGGTGGCGTTCACGACCTGCGGCGCGGCGCTCGGYCCGGTGCTCGGCGACGTCCAGACATATGGTTTCGCGATGGCCTTCCCGGCCGTCTTCCTGGTTCTGCTGCGCGGCATGTGGAAGGGCTTTGTCGCGGCGCGGCCCTGGCTGGTCAGCCTGGTCGTGGCGGCTCTCGTCTATCTCACCGTGCCCRGTGCCTGGTATGTGGCGGCCGGCGCGCTTTCCGGCCTGGTGGCCGCGTGGTTCCTGGCAGGTGAGAAATGATCGACCCGATGACCGTGCTCGCCATCTCGGCGATGGCCGGCGTGACATATCTCACCCGCATCGGCGGCTATCTGGTGCTGAGGAACCGCACGCTCAGTCCCCGCGCCACGGCGGTGATGGAGGCGGCGCCCGGCTGCGTGCTGATCTCGGTGATCGCGCCGGACTTCGTCTCGAAGAACCCGGCCGACCTCGCAGCACTGGCCATAACCGTGCTTGCCGCGACAAGGCTGTCGATGCTGCCGACGGTGGTGATCGGGGTTGGCTCGGCGGGAGCGTTGCGGTGGCTGATCGGTTAGCAGGCCTCAGCCGCCGTAAAGTCCGAGTTCGTCCGGCTGGACCGAAGCCGCGTCGCCTTCGGCCTGCCCGCCCGCATGCCGCTTCAGCGCGGCATCCAGCCTTTCGCTGTCGCTGCCTCGCGGATCGACTATGGCATTGACAAGCGTATCGAGAGAAACGCCAAGTTGATCCAGCCCAAGCTGTCTCTCGATTTCGGCAATCGCCTGTGGAGATTGCCCTTTCAACGCTTCGATGGCGTTCTTGATCGCCGCCCCATAGGAAGACACGGACTCGTAGTCGGTCTGATCGACGCCAAACTCCTTGCCAGCGCGCTCCATCAGCCGGACCTTCATGGCTGTGATGTTGAGGTTGTCGACGCTGAACATGGATGGCRATGCTGCGGGCTCGGCCGGCATCAGCGGTGAAGTCGTGAGCCTGGAGCCGATGCCGATACTTGCCGCCGCTCCGGGAGTCGAAGGCAGGCGTTGCCGCTGCAGGATCACAAGCCTGGTGCTGTTGAGCGGTGAAGACATTGCCGGTCTCGCAGGCGCCGGTCCATCATGATTCGGACGCCGGGCGGTCGACCCAAGACATCATGTCCCGAGCGGAACAGTTCGCAGGCAGTAACCCAGTTGTCCTAAGAATTCGACAGAGCAACCGTTCATCATTTAACGAAATGGCGAACCGGTCTATCGCTTTGTTTGGCAAAAGGAGCCTATGCAAGATCGCCGTCCCGGCAAGGCAGCACCGCCCCCGCCCAGGCGCCTTCCCAACATGGGAACATGGCGATATCAGCCTGCCCGCATCTCCCGCGCGCCGCCCCTCGCCCTCGCCACGATCGCCTCCAGCGGCTCGGGCCGGTGCAGGAAATAGCCCTGGCCAAAGGCGACGCCCATGGCCATAAGGATCTCCAGCGCGTTTTTCTCCTCGACCTTTTCGGCCACCACAGCGGCGCCCATCGATCGGGCGATGCCGGTGATCGCCGAGACGATCTCGCGATCGAACGGGCTGTCGGCGATGTGCTCGACGAACGAACCGTCGATCTTGATCGCATCTATGGGAAAGCGCCTGAGATATTCGAAGGAGCTCATGCCGGCGCCGAAGTCGTCGAGACTGACGCGGCAATGGCGTTCGCGCGCCCGGCGCACGAACTCCGCCGCCGCGTCGAAATTGGTGACGGCGGCCGTCTCGGTGATCTCGAAGCCGACGGCCGACGGTGACGCGCCGCTCTCGGCGATGGCCTCGTCGACGAAATCCCAAAGTTGCGGATCGGAAAGCGTCTGCGCCGACAAATTGAAGTCGAGCGCGATGGCCCCCGCTCGCATCGCATCGCCATGGCGCGTCAGCGCGGTGCGGATGATCCAACGGTCGAGCCGGGCAGCAAGGCCGAAGCGTTCGGCGACCGGCATGAAATCGCCGGGCGGAATCATGTTGCCGGTGCGAGCCTCGAGCCTGGCCAGCACTTCGACATGGCGGCTGTCTTCCCATGGCTGGCCGAGCCGGTGGATTTCCTGACCGAACAGCTTCAGCCGGCCGTCCTCCATCRCATCGACAAGGTCAGCCGCCAGCCGTGCGGCGTTGAGGCCGCCAGCGCCCGACGTAGTCTCCGGCGAGAACACCGCGAAGCGGTTGCGACCGCCGGCCTTGGCGGCGTAGCAGRCATCGTCGGCGCAAGCAAGCGCATCGGCCACGCTCATGTTGCGGTCGCGCACGAAGGCGATGCCGATGCTGGCGGCAAGCCTGCGCGAAGTGACGGCCGGGCCGAGATCGGCGTCGCGCACGGCGGCAAGCACGGCGCGGGCAAGACGCTCGGCGCAGGCGTCATTGCAGTTCGGCACCAAAAGCGCGAATTCGTCCCCGCCAAGCCGCGCCRCATGCGCCGAAGCGGGCAGGCTGGCGAGGATGCCCGCCGCGACGCTCTTCAGCGCCACGTCGCCGGCGGCATGGCCGGCATAGTCGTTGAGCGCCTTGAAGTAGTCGAGGTCGACATAGAATACGGCGAGTGGCAGCCGCTCGGCCATGGCGATGTTCTCGGCAAGCAGCCGGTCGAAGGCCGCGCGGTTGAGCAGCCCGGTCAACGCGTCGTGGCGCGCGGCGAAGGCAAGCTCCTCGGCACGCCTCTTCTCCTCGGTGATGTCGCGCACCGTGCCCAAAATCTGGCCGGCTGAGCCCGCAGCGATGAAGCGCACAAGCGACTCGACGTGACGGATTTCACCGTCGCGGCGGACGATGCGATATTGCACGGCCGCGACGCCCTCAGAGCCGACCGGCACATCGTGGGCACGCTCGGCGACTTCCTTGTCCTGCGGATGCAGGAAAGTGTGCCAGAAGTCGGCGGYCACCTCGTCGTGGTCAGTGACGACGCCGAATATCTCGCGCGTGCGGGCGTCCCAATAGCTTTTCTGGGTGCCGATATCGAAGTGCCAGATGCCCGTGCCGCTGGCGGCGAGCGCGAGACGGAAGCGGACGTTGATCTGCTCCAGCGCCGCTTCGGCCTCCTTCTKCCGGGTGATGTCGGTCTGCACGCCCATCAGCCTGAGCGGCTTGCCGTCAGCGTCGCGCTCGACGATGCCGCCGCGGTCGAGCACCCAGACCCAGTGGCCGTCCTTGTGGCGCAGGCGCAGCTCCGTCTCGATGGAATCGACGAGGCCCGCAATATGCCGGTCGCCGCTTTCCTGCGCGCGCTGGCGATCGTCGGGATGGGTCAGCTTCAGCCAGAGATCGGACGTGTTGGCAAGCTCGCCCGCTTCATAGCCCAGCATCTTCGACCAGGTCGGCGAATAATAGCAATCRCCGGTCGACAGATTCCAGTCCCACAGGCCGAGTTGAGCCCGGTCAAGCGCCAGCGCCCAGAACTTGCCGTTGCGTTTATTGTCGTCCGCCATTCTTTGTTCTTGCCGCCCTGTCCCGGCAATACTGCATGAAAGCAGAGAAGAAAGAGTTACCGGGTGGGKGGCAGCTAATCTCCCCCTTGCGGGATTGCTAACTGCCCAGCGCCAACCGCCGCCTCACCACCGCCGCATGGAACCGCGCACCGTGCAGCAGGCCTTCGTCGTTGAAATCATAGGCAGGATTGTGCAGCGGCGCGGTGTCGCCATTGCCCATGAAGACGAAGCAACCAGGGACACGGTCGAGGAAGCGGGCGAAATCCTCCGACGCGGTCATAGGCTCCGCCGCAACGTGAACAACATTGTTCGCCAGCACCATGCGCGCGGCAGCGAATGCCTCGTCGACAAGCGCCGCGTCGTTGATCAACGGCACGAACTCGCGCGTGTAAGTGATTTCAGCAGCAACGTTATAGGCCTGGGCGGTGCCCTCGGCGATGCGGCGCATCTCCTTTTCGATCGCGGCGCTCACCTCGGACCGGAAACTGCGGCAATCGCCCAGGATGCGCGCCAGCCCCGGYAGCGCATTGCGGGTGCCGTCGGTGATGAGCTCGGTCACCGAGACGACACCGACATCGGCTGGACTCAGGCGCCGCGAGACGATGGTCTGCAGGTTGACCACCAGCGCGCAGGCGGCGACCAGCGTCTCCTGGCCGGCATGCGGCCGCGCCGCGTGGCCGCCGAGGCCTTTGAGCACGATCTCGAAATTGTCCTCGGCCGACATGACCGGGCCGCTGCGGGTCTCGAAATGGCCGATGGGAAGGCCTGGCATGTTGTGCAGCCCGAAGATCTCCTCGAAGGGAAAGCGCTCGAGCAGGCCGTCGTCCAGCATGGCCAGCGCGCCCCTGCCCCATTCCTCGGCCGGCTGGAAGATGAAGCGCACCGTACCGTCGAAGCCGCCTTCGTTGGCGAGCAGCTTGGCCGCGCCGAGCAGCATCGAGGTGTGGCCATCATGGCCACAGGCATGCATGGTGCCGGGCGTCTGCGAGCGCCAGGCTTGCTTGCCCTGCTCGGCGATGCGCAGCGCATCCATGTCGGCGCGCAGCGCGATGGCCCGGTTGCCGCTGCCGCGGGTCAGCGTRCCGACGACGCCGGTGCCGCCGACGCCTTCGGYCACCTCCAGTCCGAACGCGCGGAGTTTTTCCGCCACAAAGGCGGCGGTGCGTCTTTCCTCGAAGCCGAACTCGGGATGGGCGTGGAGATCGCGCCGCCACGCCGTCATCTCGCTGTGCAGTGCCTGTTGGTCGAGTTCAGCCATCGGCCGCTCCAAGCCTCTTGTTAACAGGGAGAACCGGAATTGCTGTCAGGCACTCTGCAGGAACACCTCTTCCGGCGCCATCCCGACCAGCTCGGCAAAGCGGCCATGGTCAGTCGCGCCCTCGGAGTTGATGACGAGCACGCGCGAGTGCGTATCGAGGCCGAGTGCGGCACGTATACGTCGGTCGCCGGCGGCGCGGACCAGCCCGGCCAGGCCTGCCCCGCCGCTCTCTCCGGAGACGATCGCCGGATCGCCGCCCAGGGGCCGCGCCAGCCGCTTCATCACCGCGACCGCGTCCTCTTCGTCCACCGTCATGAAGGCATCGCCGACGCGCGCCAGCACGCGCCAGGCGACGAGAGAGGGCTCGGCGCATTCAAGCATCGTCATCACGGTCGGCTCCTGCTTTGCGACCGTCGCCGGACGTCCGGCCTCAGCCGATGCGTAGATGCAAGCCGAGCGTCGCGGCTCGACCACCACGGCCTTCGGCCGCCTGGAGCCAAGCATGACGGCCATATGGCCGGCGATCGCCGCCGCGAAGCCACCGACGCCGGCCTGCAGGAAGACATGCGTTGGTGGCTCGGCCATGCGCCGCAGCGTCTCGCGCACGATCACGGTATAGCCCTGCATGACGAGCCCAGGGACGCGCTCATAGCCGAGCCAGGACGTGTTGGAGATGATCTTCCAACCGCGCTCGGCGCCGACGCGCGCGACTTCGCGCACCGCATGGTCATAGCCGCCCTCGACCTCGACGATCTCCGCGCCGAAGCGGGCGATGGCCGCGACGCGCTCGGCACTGACACCGGCATGGACGAAGATCACCGAACGCGCGCCGACGAGGCTGGCGCCCTGCGCCACGGAGCGGCCATGGTTGCCGTCGGTGGCGCAGACGAAGATCATGCCGGACGCGATCTGGCGCACTCTGGCGTCGTTTATCTCGCTGATATCGACATCGCGCCCGAGCCACTTGCCGGCCTCCTCCAGCACCAGCCGCATGACGGCATAGGCGCCGCCCAGCGCCTTGAAGCTGCCAAGGCCCAGACGCTGGCCTTCATCCTTGACATGAAGCGACGCGATGCCGAGCTCGTCGGCCAACGCCGGTAAGGCGTGCATCGGTGTCTCGGCATGGTCGTGGCGCGCCTTGAGGTAATGCTCGGCCCGCTCGCCGCCAGCCATGCCGAGTGCCTCCGCATCGGCGGCAACCAACGGCTGGTTGTGTTCGGGACGTTGGTTGAGAAGCAGCATGCTAGTCTTCCTGCGAGGCACTGAACTCTTTTGGCGGGCGCGACTCCGGCGCGATTCTGCGCGCGCTTTAATTGGCTAAGTGATTGAAGTTTGTTTCGATTGGATGTCGCCGAATGTTCGGTTCGGAAGCACCCGACACAGCCAACATGACTATTTTTGGTGGTATTTCGCTGCCGCTGCACCCATCTGCGTTCCTCCCGCGATCAGTCGGCCGCCAGCCGGGCGGCGACGCCGAGCAGGATGTTGGCGCCGGCAACCAGCCCGTCGGGAGCGGTGAATTCGGCGGGGCTGTGGCTGATGCCGCCCCGGCTCGGCACGAAGATCATCGCCGACGGCGCGATGCGCGCGATCATCTGCGCGTCRTGGCCGGCGCCCGAGGTCATGCGCAGGCACGAAAGGCCGGCGGCCCTGGCGCCATCCTCGATCARCGAGACGATGCGGGCATCGAACGTCACCGGCTCGAAACGCGCCAGGCTTTCGGCGTGGACGGTGACGCCGGCGCTTGCGGCCAACTTGTCGAGGAAGGCGACGAGCGCCGCTTCCATCTCACGAAGGTGCATCTCGTCGGGGTCGCGAAGGTCGATGGTGAAGGTCGCTCGGGACGGGATGACGTTGATGGCGTTGGGCTCGAAGGCCATGGTGCCAACAGTGGCGACGGTGCGCGTCGATGACGCGCTGGCCCGGTCGGCGAGGAAGCCGATCACCTGCGCCGCGGCGACGCCGGCATCCCGGCGCATCGACATCGGCGTAGTGCCGGCATGGTTGGCCTCCCCGTCGATCGTGATGCGCTGCCAGGAAATGCCCTGCAGGTTTTCGACCGCGCCGACGGCGATGCCTTCGCGCTCAAGCACCGGCCCCTGCTCGACATGCAATTCGACATAGGCGTGCGGCTTGAGGAAGCCGGGCTCGTGCTCGCCGGCATAGCCGATGCGTTCCAGTTCCTTGCCCAGCACCGTGCCGTCGGTGCCGATGGAGGCCAGCGCTTCCTCGAGGTCGCGGCCGCCGGCAAAGACCAGCGAACCCATCATGTCGGGCGAAAAGCGCACCCCCTCCTCATTGGTGAAGGCGGCGACGACGAGCGGACGGGCCGGCGCGAAGCCGGCCTCCTTCAGGCTCTCGATCGCTTCGAGGCCGGCAAGCACGCCATAGCAGCCGTCATAGATGCCGGCGTCGATCACCGTGTCGATATGCGAGCCGAGCATGACCGGCGACTGGCTTTCGGTGGCGCCTGTCTTCCAGATGCCGAAGATGTTGCCGATGCGGTCGATGGCGACCTCAAGCCCAGCCTCTTCCAGCCAGCCGACGAGGCGGTCGCGGCCGAGCTTGTCCATGTCGGATGCGGCGACGCGGACCAGCCTGCCCTGCGCGTCGCGGCCGATTCCGCCGAGTTCCTGGATGCGGCCCAGAAGCCGGTCGGCGTTGATGGTCAGATTGCTCATGCCGGCTGCCTCGCGTTTGCGACCTCGTCCGGCGCCATGCCGACCAGTTCGGCATATCGGCCAGGATCCGTCGCGCCTTCGGAGTTTATGATGAGCACGCGCGAACTGGCGTCGAGGCCGAGCGCAGCGCGCATCTTGTTATCGCCGGCAGCGCGGATCAGTCCGGCGAGCCCTGCCCCGCCGCTCTCGCCGGAGACGATCGCCGGATCATCGCCCGCAGGCCGCGCCAGGCGGTTCATCACCGACACCGCGTCTTCCTCCTCCACCGTCATGAAGGCATCGCCGATCCGTGACAGCACGCGCCAGGCGACCAGCGACGGCTCGTAGCATTCGAGCATCGCCATCACCGTCGGCTTGCTGTGCGCGATCGTCACCGGACGTCCGGCCTTGGCCGTCTCATAGACGCATGCCGCCCGCGCGGGCTCGACCACGGTCACAGTCGGCCTCGCGTCGCCRCGCGCAATGGCGAGATGGCCGGCCACCGCCGCGGCGAAGCCACCGACGCCGGCCTGCAGGAAGACATGGGTGGGCGGCTCAGGCAAGCGTTCCAGCGCTTCGCGCACGATCACGGTGTAGCCCTGCATCACCAGTCCCGGGATGCGTTCGTAGCCCGGCCAGGATGTATCGGAGACGACGGTCCAGCCGCGCTCGGCGGCGACGCGGGCGGCTTCCCTGACCGACTGGTCGTAATCGCCGGCGACGCGCACCATCTCGGCGCCGAAGCGGGCGATGGCCGCCACGCGTTCGTTGCTGACGCCCGAATGGACGAAGATGACCGAGCGCGCRCCGACAAGGCCGGCGCCCTGCGCCACCGAGCGTCCATGGTTGCCGTCGGTCGCGCAGGCGAAGGTCATTTGCGCGGCGATCGCCTTCACCTCAGGCTTGCGCAGGTCCTCGACCGCGACGGCGTGGCCGAGCCGCCTGCCAGCCTCCTCCAGCACCAGATGCATCACGGCATAGGCGCCGCCCAGGGCCTTGAAGCTGCCGAGGCCGAGGCGCTTGCCCTCGTCCTTGATGTGGAGCGCACCGATGCCGAGTTCGGCCGCCAGCGAGGGCAAGGCATGAAGCGGCGTCTCGGCATGGTTGTCGCGCGCGGCAAGGAAGCGCCCGGCCTCCTGGGCGCCGGCAAGCCCAAGCGTCGCGGCGTCTTCCTCGGTCAGCGGCTGGCGATGGTCGGGGCGGCGGTTGAGCAGGAACATGGGTTTCTCCGTCTTGATGGCTGAAATTTATTGCAAGCCARGCGAAAAAGGCGCTCTCTTTTGGCGCTTGAAATGCAAGTTTGTTTCGTTTGGAACACTGCCATGTCTATTTCGCCCGACCTCGACGCCTTCGACCGTGCCATCCTCGCCATCCTGCAGAAGGACAACGCCACGCCGCAACGTACCATCGGCGAGGCAGTGAACCTCTCGGCGCCAGCCGTACAGCGACGCATCAAGCGCATGGAGGAGACGGGCGTCATCCGCGCCAATGTCGCGTTGGTCGACCCGGCCAAGGTCGGCCACCCGATCACCATATTCGTCGAGGTCGAGGTGGAGAGCGAGCGCGCCGAGTTGATCGATGCCGCCAAGCGCGGCTTCGCGGCGGTCCCGGAAGTGCAGCAATGCTACTACGTCACCGGCGAGGCCGACTTCATCCTCGTCGTCACGGTGGCCACCATGGCCGACTACGAGGCACTGACCAGGCGGCTGTTCTTCGCGAACAACAATGTGAAGCGGTTCCGCACTTTTGTTGCGATGGACCGCGTGAAGGTTGGGATGGAAGTGCCGGTGGGGCGCTAATCTCCCCCCTTGAGGGGGAGATGTCGCCGAAGGCGACAGAGGGGGTCGTCTCACATAGAGCGCAACGCCGTCTAACATCGAGCAAAGGGCGTTGGCACTCCACGCGCGAGGCCCCCCTCTGGCCGCTTCGCGGCCATCTCCCCCTCAAGGGGGGAGAAGCGCGCCGCACTCAACCTCCGCGCCCCAACCACCGCACATAGATCTCGCCGACGATCCCGCGCCGGAAGATCAACACGCAGACCATGAAGATCAGGCCGGTGGCGATGGTCACCGGGAAGCCGGACGTCGCCAGCGTGTTCTCCAGCCCCACGACGAGGCCCGCTCCCACCACCGGGCCGACCATGGTGCCGATGCCGCCAAGCAGCGTCATCAGGATCACCTCGCCCGACATCTGCCAGGTAACGTCGGTGAGCGTGGCGAACTGGAAGACGATCGCCTTCGTAGCCCCTGCAAGACCGGYGAGCGCGGCCGACATGACGAAGGCGGCGAGCTTGTAGCGGCCGACGGAATAGCCGAGCGAAATGGCGCGGTTCTCGTTCTCCCTTATCGAGCGCAGGATCATGCCGAAGGGCGAGTTGACGATGCGCCAGATGGCGAAGATGCCGAGCAGGAAGATCGCCAGCACGAAGAAATACATGGTCATCGGCACGTTGAGGTCGAGCATGCCGAAGAGATGGCCCCGCGGCACGCCCTGGATGYCGTCCTCGCCTTCGGTGAAGGACGCCTGCACGCAGAAGAAATAGAACATCTGCGCCAGCGCCAGCGTGATCATGGCGAAATAGATGCCCTGGCGGCGGATGGCGAGGAAGCCCATCACGAGGCCCATCAAGGCGGCGCCCGCGGTGCCGAGCAGGATGYCGGCTTCCGGCGGCCAGCCCCAGGCTTTCACCGCATAGGCGCAGAAATAGGCGGCACCGCCGAAGAAGGCGGCGTGGCCGAAGGAGAGCAGGCCCGTGTAGCCGAGCAGCAGGTTGAAGGCGCAGGCGAAGAGCGCGAAGCACAGCATCTTCATGACGAAGATCGGATAGATGACGAAGGGCGCGGCGATCAGCGCCACGATGCCCAGTGCCACCAGCGCCCGTTCCAGCCTGACGGAGGCGGCGGCGCGCTGTGCGTGAAGGGTCGCCCCGCTCATCTCAGGCGTCCCTTCCAAACAGGCCGGCGGGCCTGAGCAAAAGCACGATCGCCATGATGACGAAGACGACGAGGTTCGAGGCCTCGGGATAGAACACCTTGGTCAGGCCCTCGGCGAGGCCAAGCATGTAGCCGGTGACGATGGCGCCGAGGATCGAGCCCATGCCGCCGACCACCACGACGGCGAAGACGACGATGATCAGGTCCGAGCCCATCAGCGGGCTGACCTGATAGACGGGCGCGGCGAGAATGCCGGCAAGGCCCGCAAGGGCCGCGCCCAGCCCGTAGGTGAGCGTGAGCAGCAGCGGCACGTTGACGCCGAAGGCCTGAACCAGTTCCGGGTTCTCGGTGGCGGCGCGCAGATATGAGCCGAGCCTGGTTTTCTCGATCAAAAGCCAGGTGCCGATGCAGACGATGAGCGAGGCGACCACCACCCAGCCGCGATAATTGGGCAGGAACATGAAGCCGAGATTGGTGCCGCCGGCGAGCAGCGTCGGCACGGCGTAGGGATTGCCCGAGACGCCGTAATAGTAGCGGAACACGCCTTCGATGACCAAGGCGAGGCCAAAGGTGAAGAGCAGGCCGTAAAGCGGGTCGAGACGGTAGAGGTGCGACAGCGCCACGCGCTCCACCGCCATGCCGAACAGACCGACGATCAGCGGCACCAGGACCAGCGCCGGCCAGTAGCCGATGCCGAGATGCACCAGCAGCAGGTAGCCGATGAAAGCGCCCAGCATATAGAGCGCGCCATGGGCGAAGTTGATGATGCGCAACAGGCCGAAGATGACGGCGAGGCCGAGGCTGAGCATGGCATAGAAGGAGCCGTTGATCAGGCCAACAAGGAGCTGGCCGAGAAGCGCCTGGATGGGGATGCCGAAGACCGTCAACATGGCGCGATCATACCCCCAGCACCTCGTGYAGCTTGTCGGTGTGCGCGGAAAGCTGGCCGACCGGGAAGCCTTCGACCACCTTGCCATGGTCCATCAGATAGAAGCGGTCGGCAATGCGGGCGGCGAAGCGGAAGTTCTGCTCGACCAAGAGGATGGTCATGCCGCGCTTCTTCAGCGTCGCCAGCAACTCGCCGATGCGTTGCACGATGACCGGCGCCAGGCCTTCGGTCGGCTCGTCGAGCAGAAGCATCTCAACRCCTGTCCTCAGAATGCGGGCGATGGCCAGCATCTGCTGCTCGCCGCCGGAAAGCTTCGTTCCYTGACTGTTGCGGCGCTCCTTGAGATTGGGGAACAGCTCGAAGATCTCTTCCACGCTCATGCCGCCCTTCGCCACGACCGGCGGCAGGATGAGGTTCTCGTCGACGGTAAGGGTGGCGAAGATCCCGCGCTCCTCCGGCACGAAGCCGATGCCCTGGTGGGCGACGCGGTGCAGCGGCAGGCCGATCAGTTCCTTGCCGTTGAAGGTGACGCTTCCCGTCCGCTTGCGGATTAGCCCCATGATGGCGCGCAGCGTCGTCGTCTTGCCGACGCCGTTGCGGCCGAGCAGCGTCACGGTCTCGCCGCGCATGACGTCGAGGTTAACGCCATGCAGCGCATGGCCCTCGCCATACCAGGCGTGGAGGTCGCGCACGGCAAGCAGCGGCTCACTCATGCCCCGCCCTCTTCATGCTCCGTCCCCATATAAGCCACGCGCACGCGCTCGTCCCGGCTCACGGTGGCGTAGTCGCCGGCGGCAAGCACCTGGCCGCGCTGCATGACGGTGATCCAGTCGCAAAGATCGGCAACGACGGTGAGGTTGTGCTCGACCATCAGCACGGCGCGATCCTTCGCCAGCGAGCGGATGATGCCGGAGATCATGCCGACATCCTCATGCCCCATGCCGGCCATCGGCTCGTCGAGCAGAAGCACTTTCGGATCGAGAGCCAGCGTGGTGGCTATCTCCAGCACGCGCTTCCTGCCATAGGAGAGATCGCCGGCCAGGCGATGCGCCGCTTCGTCCAGCCCGACGATGGCGAGCAGCTCGCGCGCCCTTGGCGTGAGCTGGTCGAGTGCGGAGAGAGAGCGCCAGAACTGGTAGCCCAGCCTGCTTGGGCGCTGCAGCGCGACGCGCACATTGTCGAGCACCGAAAGGTGCGGAAAAATCGCGGAGATCTGGAAGGAGCGCACGAGGCCCATGCGCRCCACTCTTGCCGGCGGCGTGCGGGTGATGTCGGTGCCGAGCAATTCGATCCTGCCGCTGGTCGGCTGCAGGAACTTGGTCAGCAGGTTGAAGATGGTCGTCTTGCCGGCGCCGTTCGGGCCGATGAGCGCATGGATCCTGGCATGATGAACGTCAAGGTCGACATCCTTGACCGCGACGAAGCCGGCGAAGTCGCGCCGCAAACCGCGGGCGGAAAGCACCACCCGCGGCGTCTGTTCCTTGCCGTCCGACCGGACGGCGGCGGCGGTTTCGAGCGTCACTTGGTGACGAGCGGGCAGCCGCTGTCCTCGGCCTTCATGAAAGCCTTGTCGCCCGGAATGGTCGCCAGATAGGTGTAGTAGTCCCAGTCCTTCTTCGACTCTTCCGGCTTCTTGACCTGGTAGAGATACATGTCGTGCACCATCGAGCCGTCGGCCTGCACCTTGCCGTTGGCGGTGAAGACGTCGTTGACCGGCATTTCATGCAGTTCCTTGGCCACCGCCTCTGTCTCATCGGTGCCGGCCTTGTCGATGGCCTTGAGATACTGCGTCACCGCCGAATAGGTGCCGGCCTGGATCATGTTCGGCATGCGGTTGGTGCGCTTGAAGAAGCGTTGAGCGAATTCGCGRCTCTTGTCGTCGCGATCCCAGTAGAAGCCCTCGGTCAGCACAACGCCCTGCGCCGCCTGCAGGCCCAGGCCATGCACTTCGGCGAGGGTGAAGAGAAGTGCTGCAAGCCGCTGGCCGCCGGCGACGATGCCGAACTCGGCCGCCTGCTTGATCGAGTTCGACGTGTCGAGGCCGGCATTGGCGAGCCCGACGATCTTGGCGCCGGAAGACTGCGCCTGCAAAAGGAAGGAGGAATAGTCGGTTGAGCCCAGCGGATAGCGCACCTCCCCCAGCACCTTGCCGCCGCTCGCCTCGACGAGCTTGGCGGTCTGGTCCTTCAGCGAATAGCCGAAAGCATAGTCGACGGTGATGAAATACCAGCTGTCGCCGCCCTGTTTGACCAGCTCGCCGCCGGTGCCGACGGCCTGCGAATRGGTGTCATAGGCCCAGTGGAAGCCGTAGGGCGAGCACTGCTTGCCGGTCAGGTCGGTGGCGGCGGCACCCGTCACGATGTCGATCTTCTTCTTTTCCTTGGAAAGCCCCTGGACGGCCAAGGCCACGGAGGATGTCGTGAGCTCCATGATCGCGTCGACCTGCTCGGTGTCGTACCACTGGCGCGCGATGTTGGAGGCGATGTCGGGCTTGTTCTGGTGGTCGGCGCTGACGATCTCGATCGGCGCGCCCTGCACCTTGCCGCCGAAATCCTCCASCGCCATCTTGGCAGCCTCGACCGACCACTTGCCGCCGAAATCGGCATAGACGCCCGACTGGTCGTTCRGGATGCCGATCTTGACCTTGCCGTCGGAAATCTGGCCGGCCGCCGCCGGCATTGCAGATGCCGCAAGGAGCGCGGCCGAGACGAGACAGGATGCTTTCACTGGTGGTTCCTCCCTGGTGGCCAACCACAGGAAACGCGGCGGCCTCGCGATGGTTCAATGGTTCTTTCGGATTTTGGATTGGAGCCTCGATCCCGCTCTGCGCTCCTCCTCTTGCAGGTCCTCCTGTTTGCGGACTGGGCCGCAGTGTGCCTTGGGTGCACGGGCGCGAGCCTAGCATCACATTTCGCGGGCCTGGAATGCTATTTTCGTAGCATGGCGGATGAATGGGATGACCAGTTGCCGGAAACGACCAAGAGGCGGTCGCACGGGGATGAGATACCCCGGGCAATCAAGCACGAGCGGCGGCTTTTTTATCCTTTTTGTTGCCCTGGTCGGCCAAGTGATAAGGGGCGATCAGAACCTCTGCGGGGATATGCCATTCACGATTGAGCTTGAAAGCCATATCCATCGTCAGCGCTCGCTTGCGGGCTAGAATCTCAGATGCGCGCGACGCTGACCCGAGCAGCTTTACCAGCGCGTGCCTGCCGAGATTGGCCATCTCCATATGAGCAGTGATCGCGTCCACCGGGTCGGTCTCCGCGATAGGGTAGTTCTTTGCCTCGTATGCTTCGATGAGTTCAGCAAGAACATCGAAACGATCGGCGTCAGGCGTGCCGGGAACCKGCTCCTTGTCAAAATAGCGAGTGATCTCCGCAATCGCCCAATCGTAATCGGCTTCGTTCCTGATGGGTCGGATGTTGTCCATCACACCTTCTCCGCGTCTATCTTGTCGTACTCCGCGTGGGTGCCGACGAACTTAATGAGCACCCTCTTGAACGTATAGCTGACATGCACAATCAGCCGGTACTTGTTGCCCGCAATGTCGAACACCACTCGATTATCAGCTACGAAATCGACGTTTGTGCCGAACTGTTCCTTGATGTCAGCCGGTCCCTTCCACTCGGCCTTGCTCGATGCATTGAACCAGGCCGTCAGCGGCATTTTTGATTGCGGGTGCGTTGTCCAGAAGGTGACGAGCGCTTTCCTGCTGACGATTTGCATGCACCCATATAGCCATTTCCCAAAGCGGGAACAAGAAGGATTTACCCAATTTGGGAAATATCCGCCTCATCGATGCCTGCTCACCACGGCAGCTTTTTGCCGTCGCGGAAGAAGCCGCCGGTCGGGYCGTCGTCGGGCAAGGTCGCGGCCCAGACGATGCCGGCGGCGCCTTGCGCGACGGGACGGCCGCCGGGACCGCCCATGTCGGTCGCGACCCAGCCGGGGCAGATCGAATTGGCCAGCACGCCCGCGCCGCGCAGCTCGGCCGCCAGGATGCGGGTCAGYGCGTTGAGCGTCGCCTTGCTGGCCGAATAGGCCGGCGCGCCGGCGCCCATCGAAGCGAGCGAGCCGCCTTCCGACGAGACGTTGACCAGCCGGCCGCGACCGGAGGCGCGAAGCAGCGGCGCGAAAGCCACCGCCACACGCCAGGCGCCGAAGACATTGGTCTCGAAGGCCTCGCGGATCACCGTCCAGTCGGGCTTGAGCGCCCGCGCCGAAGGGTCATAGTGGATCGCGGCATTGTTGACCAAAACGTCGAGCCGGCCGAACCGGCGTTCGACCTCGGCCGCGGCGCGGGCTGCCGCCTCGGGCGCGGCGACATCCAGCTCGATGGCTTCGACCTTGCCGCCAAGCGTCTTCGCCGCTGCCTCGCCCTTGGCAAGATCACGCACGCCGATGAGGACGCTGAAGCCGAGTTCCGCAAGCTGGCGCGCCGTTTCCAGGCCGATGCCCCGGTTGCCGCCGGTGACGAGCGTCACCTTGCCGGAGTGATCTATGTTGGTGGTCATTGCTCCTGCTCCCGTTCGGTATGTCAGCAGCAAGATGGCATCGATCGGATCGAATGATTAGGGCGCGCAATTCGCACGCATCGTGCGATCGGGCTCATGAAAAGCCTGCCTCCAAACCAGCCGGATGCACGGTCGCCTTCGTCGCAGGCGGCCATCTCTTTCCGCAAGGGAAAGCGTCAGACACAATCTGGAAACAAGATTCAACAGTCGGGAAAAACTCGCGAAAAAAGCGGCTGTCATAAGCGGTACCGGAGCAGCCGAATTTGCGGCGCGCRACAAAGACATCGATCTTAAACCCAAGGATTGCCGATTATGAAAAAGACCCTTCTTTCCGCACTCGGCCTTGCCGTCGCGCTCGCTTTCGCGGTGCCGGCCGCCAATGCCCAGACCGCCACGACGACGACCACGGCTCCGGCGACGACCACGGCTCCGGCTGCGACCACCGAAGCCGCGAAGCCGGCAGCTACCGATGCCGCCAAGCCGGCCAGCAATGGCCCGCACAAGAAGCATCACCGCAAGCATCATCGTCATCATGCTCGCAAGCATCACCACGTGAGGAAGCATTCGAAGCATCACGCCAAGAAGCATCACGTGCGCAAGCACCATGCGAAGAAGCATGTTGCGAAGAAGGCTGCGTAAGGCCCGACGCGTTTCGAACTTCATGACCGGATGATCCGCGACCGCTTGCAAAGGGTTCAGGATCATCGCTTTCCGAAAACGCCGCCCTCCCTTTCGGGCGGCGTTTTTGTTTGCGTTTACGGCTTCTTCTTCTGCGGGTGGATCGCTTCGCCGCGCGCCAGCATGGCGACGAGATCGGCGATCTTCTTCCTGCGTCCCGCTTCGGTCTTCATGTTGTGGGTGCGGAAGGCGAGCGCGAAGCGGTTCTGCGCCGAGAGCCTCTCCAGCATCGCTTTCGCCTTCGGCTCGGCATCGATTGCTGCCTGCAGGTCGGGCGGGATGGTCATCTCCCTCGATCCGCCATAGGCGCGATCCCAGCGACCGTCGGCCTTGGCCGCCTCGACCTCGCGCAGGCCATGCTCGGTCATGCGGCCCGCCTCGATCAGGCGCGCGACATTGTCGATGTTGATCTTGCTCCAGATGCTCTTTTTGCCGCGCGGCGTGTGGCGCTGCAGGAAACTCTTGTCGTCAAGCGACTTGCGAACCGCATCGATCCAGCCGAAGCAGAGCGCGACGTCGATCGCCTCCTTCGGCGTGATCGATGCCAGCCCCGAACCGACCTTGTGAACCTTGATCCAGACCTCGCTTTCGCCGGCATGGTTGTCGGCCAGCCACGCATAGAAGCTGTCGGCATCGCGGAACTCGCGCACCTTGTCTGGATCGACCTTGATCGGGGCCATCGCCACCTCTGCCGCATTGCTGACCGGGAGACAGTCTCGCCGATTCCGCGGCCCATGTAGCCTCCTCTGTTGCCAGTTTCTGTCAGCAGAAGCAGGCACTAAGGCCGATGGAGGGGAATCCGGCGGTCTGGCGCTACAGGATCTTCGCCAGGAAGCTCTTCGTGCGCTCCCTCTGCGGATCCGAGAAAAGCGCCTTCGGCGCCCCCTCCTCGACGATCATGCCGTCATCCATGAAGATCACCCGGTGCCCGACCTCGCGGGCAAAACCCATCTCATGGGTGACGACGACCATCGTCATGCCCTCGACGGCGAGGGTCTTCATGACCTGAAGCACCTCGCCCACCATTTCGGGATCGAGCGCGGAGGTCGGCTCGTCGAAGAGCATGACCGCCGGTCCCATCGCCAGGGAGCGCGCGATCGCCACGCGCTGCTGCTGGCCGCCGGAAAGCTCGTCGGGGTAGCTTTGTTCCTTGCCGATGAGGCCGACCTTGGCCAGCAATTCGCGCGCGACCCTGTTGGCCTCCTCGACCGAGATCTTCTTGACCTTGCGCGGGCCGATCGTGACATTCTCCAGAATGGTCAGGTGCTTGAACAGGTTGAACTGCTGGAACACCATGYCGACATGCTGGCGCAGCTGGTGGATGTTCGTCTTCGGATCGGTCAGCACCATGCCGGCGATCTCGATCTCGCCGCTGGTTGCCTTCTCCAACCCGTTCAGGCAGCGCAGGAACGTGCTTTTGCCGCTTCCCGACGGGCCGATGACGACGACGACCTCCCTTTCCTCCACATGGGTGGTTATCCCCTTGAGGATCTCGTTGTGGCYGAAGGACTTGTGAAGGTCCTTAACGTTTATCAACTTGAAGCCTCCTCTCCAGATAGGACGAGAACTTCGACAGCGAGAAGATGAGGACGAAGTAGAGGGCGGCGATCAGCCCCCAGATGGCGAAGGACGCGAAGGTCTCGGCGATCACGATCTCGCCCTTGTAGACCAGCTCGGCGATGCCGACCGGCGCCAGCAGCGAGGTGTCCTTGATCGTTTGCGCAGCCTGGTTGACCAGCGGCGGAATCATCCGCTTGAACGCCTGGGGCAGGACGATATAGCGCATCGTCTGGAAGCCGTTCATGGCGATCGACTGCGCCGCCTCCTTCTGGCCCCGGTCGACGCCGAGAATGCCGGCGCGAATGATCTCGGTGACATAGGCGCCCTCGTTGAGGCTGAGCGTGAAGGCGGCGGCGAGGATGGGATAGGTGAGCTGACCGAACCACTGGTTGACGGGCAGGATCGCCGGCAGGCCGAGCACGATGAAGAAAAGCTGCACCAACAGCGGGGTGGATCGAAAAATCTCGACATAGCCGGTGGCGATCCAGCGCAGCGGCGCGATTGTCGACAGGCGCATCAGCGCCGCGAACAGGCCGATGACCACCATCAGGAGGATAGCGACGATCGAATACTGGATGGTGAGCCGCAGGCCATCAAGGATGACGGGTAGGTTTTGCCAGATCGAGCCCATGGACCGTGCCTTGGAATGCTATTTCCCGCCTGCCTCGCCGGCGGTGCGCATGGCTCGCGCCATGCGCTCCCTCCGGCCGGACAGGTCGGGAAGCTGAGGGAATCCGTCGTTCGGTCGATCCGAACGGTCCTCAGCCCGAAATCGCAACGGAGGCCGGTTTTTGCACCTCATTGACGACGCCGCTGGTGTCACCTCCAAAATATTTCTCGAAAAGCTTCTGGTATTCACCGTTCTGCTTGATCTTGGYGAGGCCGGCATTGATCTTCTCGACCAGCTCCGGCTTCTGCTTGCTGATGGCGATGCCGTAATATTCGCCGGTCAGCAGCGGGCCGACGGTCTCGACATTGTCGTGGCCGGCCTTGAAGTTGACGTTGACGGGATTGTCGAAGATGACCGCGTCCGCGCCGCCGGTCTCGAGCGCCTGGTAGGCGGCATCGATGCTCTGGAACTGCTTCACATAATCCGCCGCGAAGCCGTGGCTGGTCAGATAATCGACGGACGAGGTTGCCTTCTTGGTGGCGACCACATGGCCCTTGAGGTCGTCGAAGCCCTTGATGCCGGAGTCCTTCTTCACCAGCACCGACAAGCCGGATTTATAGTAGGCGTCGCTGAAATCGACGTTCTGCATGCGGCTGGTCTTGATGGTTATCCCGGCAACCGCGGCATCGATCGAGCCGGCCTGCAGGCTTGGAATGATGCCGTTGAACGGCAGCGTTTTCAGGCTGACCGTCATGTCCTCGGCCTTGGCGATCGCCTTGATCATGTCGATGTCGAAGCCMGTGACCTCGCCATTCGTCTCGGTCTCGAATGGCGGGAAGGTCGTGTCGGCGCCGACCACTATGTTGGTTGCAGCACTTTGCGCCGCCGCCATGGGCGTTGCGCCGAACGAGAATAGGAGGCCGGAAACCAGCGACGTGGCCAGCATGATAAGCGACTTGTTGTTCACAGATATCTCCTTTCGGCGGGCATTCGTCAGCCTGAAATACGTCGACGATCAGGAGTGCGCGCAATGCATGAACTCGGAGCCCGTACTGTGCATCTGGAACGGGCAGCGCCCAAGTCAAGGCTGCCGAAATTGCGGTTCCTCGCGCAGGACCGCGAGGAGCCGGGTTTCCCGCGCGGCCAGGTTCTCGCGACCGTTTATGCCAGAGCCTGAGCTGACAGTCGGCGAGCCCGTCGGCCTCGCCATCGGAGTTTCCGATGGCGCCATCGGTTTCTTCCGTTTCCGCTTCGCCCTGCGACCTGCCAAACCCTCTCCATGCAAAGGAAAGGTATGGACATGGACAAGCAAAGAATCCTGGTCGTCGGCGGCAGCTCGGGTATGGGGCTGGCGCTTGCCAAGCGCTGCCTCGCGGAAGGCGCGCACGTCATCATCGCCGGGCGCGGCGAAGCGAAGCTGAGCGCGGCGCGGGAAGCGCTCGGCCGTCGGGACACGCTTGAAACGGCGGTGGCCGACATCGGCCGCGAGGATGAGGTCGCCGCACTGTTTCAGCGCATCGGCCGGCTCGACCATATCGTCAGCACCGCCGCTGCAATCGAGGGCGCCTACCGGCTGCTGCCCGAGGTCGAGCTTTCAGCCGCGCAGCGTGTGGTGGAAAGCAAGTTCTACGGACCGCTGCTGCTTGCCAAGCATGGAGCGCCGATACTGCCTCCGTCCGGTTCGCTCACCTTCGTCTCGGGCATCGCCGCCTACCGACCCGCAGCGCGCGGCTCGGTGGTCGCCGCGGTCAACGCGGCGCTGGAAGGGCTGGTGCGGGCGTTGGCCGTCGAGCTGGCGCCGATCCGCGTCAACGCCGTCTCGCCGGGTTGGGTCGACACGCCGATCTGGGGGTTCGTCGTTGGCGATGCGAAGAACGAGACGCTTGCCGCGATGGCGGAGCGCTTGCCTGCGGGGCGGGTCGGAAGGCCCGAGGACATCGCCGACGCGATCCGCTTCCTGATCGGCAATGGCTTCACGACGGGAGAGACGCTGCATGTCGAGGGCGGGCACCGTCTGATTTGACCGGGACGAAGCCCTCCCCCACAGCGGTGAGCAGCGCCTTCAGCGCCGGCGGCTGGACGCGCCGGCGGCGCCAGATCATCACGACGTCCGCCGAGCGGACCGGGCCGGGCCAGGCAAGTTCGGCAACCTCGCCGCGGTCGATCGCGGCAGCGACCGCGAGCCGCGGCACGAGGCCAAAGCCGGCGCCGGCCGCCACCAGGCCGGCGATGGCATCGATGCTGCCTGCTTCGGCGGCGAGGCTAGGTTTGCCCAGGCCCGCTTCGGCAAACGCCTTGTCGACCATGGCCCGGTAGACGCAACCGGTCTCGGTGGCGACGAAGTGCTTCTCGGCCAGCGCCGCCAGATCGACATCCGCGCGGTTGTCGCCGGGCGGCACGATCAGCGCAAGCGGCTCGGCCGCCACGACGCGCCTGGCAAAGCGCAGGTCCGGCTCACCGATATTGGACCGCTCGAAGCAGAGAGCGACGTCGATCTCGCCGTCCTCCAGCCGGCGCAGCAACTCGCCGCTGCCGGCCACCTTAAGCTTGATGTCGATGCCGGCATGCGCGGCGCGGAAACCGGCGAGCCAGCCGGCAAGCCTTGCCGAGGCGATCGTCTCCAGGGCGCCGATCGACAGGCTGCCGGCCGCCTCGGCTTTGGTGGCATCGATGACGGCGCGGGCATCGTCGGCGAGCGTCAGCAGGTCCTCGGCATAGGGTTTCAGCGCCTCGCCGGCCGGCGTCAGGGTAAGCCCCTGCCGCGAGCGGGTGAAGAGGTTGGCGCCCAGCTCGGTTTCCAGCGCCTGGATCTGGTCGCTGACGCTCGACTGCGCGAGATTGACCTGTTGCGCCGCGCGCGTGACGTTGCGGGTGCGCGCGACCGCCAGAAAGGTTTTCAGCAGCCTGGGATGCATAAGGGCGCCGAACCTATTGGAGTTGCGGCTTTTTCAGAAAGGAATTGCGGTCGGCGGATTTGACGCGCAGCCAGGTCTCGCGGCCGTCGCGCACGACGCGCAGCGGTATTTCCGAGCCGGCCGGGTTCTGCCAGAGCTTTCTGTAGAAATCCGCCAGACCGTCTACCTCGCCGTCGCGCACGTCGGAGATGATGTCGCCCTGACGCAGGCCCGCCTTGGCGGCCGGGCCACCTTCCGCCACGCTCATCACCACCACCATGCCGTTCGACTCGGCCGAGAAGGCGCCGAGCCAAGGGCGCGGCGCCGTCGCGGTCTGGCCGCGCTTGATGAGATCGTCGAGGATCGGCGTCAAAAGGTCGATGGGCACCACCATATTGATGTCGGCGACCTCGCCGGCCCGGCTCATCTGCAGGCGCAGCGAACCGACACCGAGCAGCTTGCCGTCGCCGTCGAACAGCGCGGCACCGCCCCAGGACGGATGCGCGGGCGCCGTGAAGATCGCCTCGTCGATCAGATATTCCCAGTAGCCGGCGAATTCCTGCTTGGTGACGATATGCRCATCGACCTGCTGGCCGATGCCGTCGGCGAGCGTCACGGCATCGCCGATATTGGCCTTCCTGGYGTTGCCGAACTGGACGGGCGGCAGGCCGAGCGGCGCCAGCGCCTGGACGAGACCGAAACCGGTCTCCTGGTCGTAGGCCAGCGCGTGGGCCGCGACCACGCGGCCGTCCTGGTCGGTCAGCCACACCTCCTCGGCCTCGGTGATGAGGTAGCCGATGGTGAGCACCAGCCCATTGTCGCGGATCACCACGCCGCTGCCTTCGCGGCGCGTGCCCAGCGCGTTGGCGGTGAAAGCGTCGTCCGGCACCATGGCGCGCACGGCAACGACGGAGCGCGAAATTTTCCCGATGGTCATCGATCCATCCTGCATTGCGGGTCTTCGCCTATTAAGTATGGCCGGAGGCGCGCGGCGCAAGGGCCCTCGTCCTTCTCCCAGTGGGAGGAGGGAAGCCCTGCATGCTGGTACAAGCGCTAGTTCAACGAAGATTGAACTTTTTTCTTTGACGCGCGCGCAACCGCACCTAAGTCTATCGCCATCAGCAGACGTCGCAGTTCTCCGAACCTACAGGGCCTCCGCACATGGACGAATATATCCCGCCGAAAGTCTGGACCTGGAACAAGCCGAATGGCGGTGAGTTCGCTTCGATCAACCGGCCGATCGCAGGCCCGACGCATGAGAAGGAATTGCCGGTCGGCAAGCACCCGCTGCAGCTCTACTCGCTGGCCACGCCCAACGGTCAGAAAGTGACGATCATGCTGGAGGAGCTTCTGGCGCTCGGCCACAAGGGCGCGGAATACGACGCCTGGCTGATCAAGATCGGCGACGGCGACCAGTTCGGCAGCGGATTCGTCGAGGTCAACCCGAACTCGAAGATCCCGGCGCTGATGGACCGCAGCGAGCCGAAGCCGGTGCGCGTGTTCGAGTCCGGCTCGATCCTCACCTATCTCGCCGAAAAATTCGGCGCGTTCCTGCCGACCGAGCGCGCGGCGCGCGCGGAGACATTTTCCTGGCTGTTCTGGCAGATGGGTTCCGCACCCTATCTCGGCGGCGGCTTCGGCCATTTCTAYGCCTATGCGCCGCACAAGATCGAATATGCGATCGACCGCTTCGCCATGGAGACCAAGCGGCAGATGGACGTGCTCGACCGCAGGCTGGCGGAGAGCGAATATCTCGCAGGCCCCGATTACACCATCGCCGACATTGCGGTTTGGCCCTGGTATGGCGGGCTCRCCAAGGGCCGCAGCTACAACAACGCCGCGGAGTTCCTGTCCGTGCACGAGTACAAGAACGTCCAGCGCTGGGCCGACGCGATCGATGCGCGGCCGGCGGTGAGCCGCGGGCGCATGGTCAACCGCATGTCCGGCGATCCGGCCTTCCAGCTGCGCGAGCGCCACGACGCCAGCGACTTCGAGACGAAGACGCAGGACAAGCTGGAGGCRGCGGAGTGAGGGTAATCTCCCCATCAAGGGGGGAGATTAGCTACCTTCCATAAGTATACGTCACCGTCGCCTGGCCGAGCGCGGAACTCTTGGCGGCGACCGAGACCATGTCCGGCAGCGGATTGTCCGGCGTGCGCAGCGTCTTTTCGCCCAGCGCATAGAGCGTGAAGACATAGTGATGGTCGCCGCTGCCGGGCGGCGGGCACGGGCCGAAATAGCCGACGCGGCCGACGTCGCCTTTACCCAGTACCGAGCCCTTGGGCATGCGCTTGCCACCCTGCGCGCCGGCGCCCTCGCGCAGTCCCTTGGCGCTCGCCGGGATGTTCCAGGCCAGCCAGTGCCAGAACCCTTTGCCGCCGTTGGCGTCGGTGTCGAACATGGTCAGCRCATAGCTCTTCGTGCCGGCCGGCGGATCCTTCCAGGCAAGCGCGATCGAGACGCTCTGCCCACCGCAGCCGGCCTTGTCGCCGAGATATTTCGCATCCCATTTGCCGTCGGAGACCGAGGGGCTGGATATCTCGAACGCCTGCGCCTGGGTGGCCAAGGCGACCAGGGCAAGCATGGTGAAGCTGACGCGCAAGATCATTTGATCCTCCCTGAACAACACAGCGTAGCGGAAAAGCGGCCCGAAAAAGGGCAAGCAGGCGCGACCGCCTGCCTGGACAAAGAAAAAGCCCCGCCGGTGGAGGCCGTCGGGGCTCTTTCGTTCGGACTATGGAGGTGGGACCCCACGGCCGGTCGATCCAGGGGGTGTTGGATCGATCACGACACTAACCGAGGAATCGGCCGCGCGAACAATCACGCCTGCGCACTACCAATCACGCCTGCGCGAGACGGCGGTGATTGAAGGCTTATCCCCGCAGCAGCTTCGCCAGCCGCGGCACGCCTTCGTTCACCGCGCGGTCGTCGGCAAGCGTGAACGACATGCGCAGCGTGTTGCGGCCGGTGCCGTCGGCGTAGAAGGCGTTGCCCGGCACGAAGGCGACGCGCGCCTCCTTGACCGAGCGCGCCAGCAGCTCGGTGGCGTCCGTGCCTTCCGGCAGCGTCAGCCAGACGAACATGCCGCCGTCCGGGCGGCTCCAGGAAACGCCGTCGGGCATGTTGGCTTCGAGCGCGCCAAGCAGCGCGTCGCGCCGCTTGCGGTAGGCGCCGATCAGCTTGTCCACCTGGGCGTCGAAAATGGTTTCGGCGACGCGGTGCATGACCATCTGGTTGATCGAGGGGCTGTGCAGGTCGGAGGCCTGCTTCATCAGCACCAGCTTTTCCACCACATGACGCGACGCGCAGACCCAGCCGACGCGCATGCCGGGCGACAGGATTTTCGAGAAGGAGCCGCAATAGAGCGTGCGCGCATGATCGATGCCGCCGGAGCGGGCGCAGTCGAGCGCCAGGATCGGCGGCACACCCTCGCCGTCATAACGCAGCGCGCGATAGGCGGCGTCCTCGATGACGGCGATGTCGAGCTCGCCGGCCAAGTCGAGCACCGCCTCGCGCTGCTTGGTGTCCAGGGTGCTGCCGGTCGGATTCGCGAAATCCGGCACCAGATAGGCGAACTTCACTTTGCCGCCATTTGCGGCCGCGGCAGYGCGATAGGCCTCCGGCGTCATGTTGCCACCGGCGGTGTTCAACCGGTCATAGCGCGGCTCATAGGCGTTGAAGGCTTGCAGCGCGCCGAGATAAGTCGGCCATGTCACAAGCGCAGTGTCGCCGGGGGACAAAAAGAGCTTGCCGAGATAGTCGAGCGCCTGCTGCGAGCCGGAGGTGATGAAGATGTTGCCTTCGTCGCATTGAACGCCAAGCTTGCCCATATAGGCGGCCAGCCATTTGCGCAGCGGCAGGAAGCCTTCGCTGACCTGATACTGCAGCGCTGCCCCCGCGTCCGTGCCGCCCAGCACCGCCTGGTAGGCATCGCCGATCGCTTCGGCTGGAAACAGCGACGGGTCGGGAATGCCGCCGGCGAAGGAGATGATGTCCGGCTGGTCGAGCAGCTTCAACAGCTCGCGGATTTCCGAAGCCTTCATGCGCGAGGAGCGCGAGGCCAGAAGGTTCAACAGGGTCAAGGCGCACCTCCCGCGGGGCGTGTTTATTTAGGTCAGCCTGGTTGACCTATTATCAGGCCGCGCCCTTCGCGTGAATACACAAAACGGTCATGGCGCATCGTCGAGGCGACATCTGGCCCAGAAATTTCACCGAATGCTAATGGAAAACCGTTGCGCGACTGGGCGGACAGGCGCACGATTAAACCAGGGATCCGGAAACCGCGAGAAAATCAATCCGGACCAATGGGGACGCGCAATGACGCTCGAGGTCATCGGGGCCGGCTTCGGCCGCACTGGCACGTGGTCGACTTTCGCCGCACTGAACCGGCTCGGTCTTCCGAGCTATCATATGCAGGAAGTCATCATCAACAAGGCAAACAAGGGCCATTTGGATTTTTGGCGCAAGGTGGCGAACAGCCCGCCGGGCAGCCAGCACGACTGGAACCGGGTGTTCGCCCACTACAAGGCCACCGTCGATAATCCAGGCTGTTGCGTGTGGWAGGAATTGATGGCCGCGTACCCCCGCGCCAAAGTGCTTCTGACGCTGCATCCGCGCGGTGCCGAAGCCTGGTACGACAGCACTATCGACACGATCTACTTCACCGAGAATGTCTGGCAGTTCAAGGTGCTGGAATGGCTGACGCCTTTCGGCCRCAAGTTCGGCGACATGTCGCGCAAGCTGGTGTGGGGCCGCACGCTGAAAGGCGTGATGAATGACCGCGACAAGGCGGTGGYGCGCTACAACGCCTATATCGACGAAGTGAAAGCGGCGGTATCCCCTGAGAGGCTCCTGATATTCAAGGTCACCGACGGCTGGGGTCCGCTCTGCGATTTCCTCGGCGTTCCGCTTCCCAACGAACCCTTCCCCAACCTCAACGACCGCGCCAGCATCAAGAAGATCATCCGCGAGATGATCATCGGCTCSTATATGATGCTGGCAGGTATTGTGCTGGCGGTCGCGTTGGTGATCGGCGGACTCTGGTGGCTAGCCTGACGACCCGCGTTTGCAGGTCCCGGAACATCGCAAGATTGCCGTTATATTAGAAAAGGCGCATATTATGCCAAGCCGGAGCCTTCGCTCCGGTTGGACCGCCCGTTGGCCAGGACTGCCCGAGCGGTCCACGGACAGACCAGTCAAATGCCAGGAGAGAACAGGCACGTCCGTGCTGCCCACATCATTGGGTGGCCGAGGCAGTGATATTAGGAGGAGAGTCCCATGAAGGTTACCATATTGGCGACTTATGAACCCCACGCCGCCAAAGGGCTGATGCAAGGATCGAACCGTGAGGTTGCAATCGCAGCGCTGTTTGAAAGCGTGGGCGGCAAGATGAACAGCCTGATGTTCACGCGCGGCCTCTATGACGTCATCGTCAACGGCGAGGTGCCGGACCAGATCGCCGGGATGGGGATGACGCTCGCGGTGCGGGCAAGCGGTTCGGTAAGCGATCTCGTCGTCCTTGAAGAGCTCGACATGAAGGCAGTGATCGCGGCCGCCAACAAGGCAGCCGGCGCTTACAAGCCGGCCGGCTGACGGCCTGGCCGGCGGCTTGGGCGTTCATGCGCTCCATGCCGCCGGCTCTCAAATGTCCTAAAATGGCAACCGGATTTCGTCGAGGTGGTTCGACTGTTCCGGCCAGCCGATATCCTTCTTGATCTCGGTCGGCAGTTCGTTGAGCTGGCGCGTCGTGCGGCGGCGCTTGCTTGCCTGCGCGAAGGCGGCGCGGATCCGGTTGAGACTTTTGAACATGGAAAGCTCCCATAAATCAGCGGCGCAAACCGGTGCCGCCTCTTCACCCAGCGCCGCTTTTGCGATGCGTCTGTAACCGGTGGATTGCGCACGAACGGTGAAATGCTTCACGAAGCCGAGGCGGCTTGAAACATATGCATGCAAATTAATTTATGGGATCGGGCATGCGGCCTGCCAGGCGGCGTAGCCTGCAATGTCAGACGCTTGGGCTTGTCGCCTGGTGCAGCGATTCACGTCCCTTAAGGGCTGCGCCTTACTCCGGCGCCTGCGCATCCGAACCACTTGGTCTCGCGGTCTGTGCCGAAAGCCGGCCTTTGCTGACGAGCGTCGGCTTTGAGTATTCTCTCTTCATGGCAAATCCCGAGCCCGCGTGGAAACATGCGGCGTCGGCGCACAAGCTGCAAAGCCGGCCGCCGCTCAGTTGGCCGACGACGCGAGCCTACCACCCAGCGCCTGCTCTATCCCTGCGCGGGCTGCGGCGTTGCGCTGTGTCATCAGCGCCGTTGCCGCCTTGGATGCCTTGTCGGGATGGCCGGCATCGAAAGGCGGCTCAGGGTCGTACTCGATCGAGAGCTGGATGGCTTTTGCAACGTCAACTCCGGCAAGTTCAGCGATGATCGCGAAAGCGAAGTCGAGGCCGGCGGAAACGCCAGCCGAGGTGAAGACATTGCCGTCGCGCACGATACGCGCTTTTTCGTAAGTCGCGCCGACAAGCGGCAGCAGGCTGGTGTGGGCCCAATGGGTGGTGGCCCGCTTTCCCCGCAGCAGCCCGACGGCGCCAAGCAGAAAGGCGCCGATACAGACCGATGTCACGTAACGCGCACCCGCGGCCTGACGGCTGATGAAACCAAGCGTCTCCGCGTCAGCGAGCGCTTCGACGATGCCGGCGCCGCCAGGCACGCAGATCAGATCGAGCGGCGGACAGTCTTCAAAGGTGCAGTTGGGCATCAACAGGAGGCCCCGATCGCTCTCGACCGGCGCCATGGTTTTTGCCGCGACGTAAGTCTGCGCGTTAGCAAACCTGCTCGGCTCGGACATAGAGGGTGGCGTTGCGAGCCGGCTCAAAACCTCGAAAGGACCGGTGAAATCGAGCTGGGTGATGCCCGGGAAAACCACGAAGCCGACATTGAATTCCGACATGGCTATCCCTCCAAGCCACTCGGGTGCAATATAGCTTCTCCGGCAATATTAGGCGAGCGATATGTAAGGCGACCTAGGTGGCCAGCTTCCCACCCCGGGCTACTTCCCTGCCGGCCCGATACACGGTGCGCTCCTTCGGCACCGCCACCACCGCTTCCGGGACATGCTCGGCCCTCAGCGCGACGAAATCCGCCCTGGCGCCGACGGCRATGCCGTAGCCTTCGAGGCCTAGCACCTTGGCGCCGGCATGGCTCACCACATCATAGGCCGCTTCCAGTTCCCAATCCTCGTAGAAGCCGGAGCGATAGCCGATCATGTTCGCGCGGTTGAGCATGTCGCCATCGCCATAGGGCCACCAGGAATCGCGGATGTTGTCGGACCCGGCGAAGACGGTAACGCCCGCCTTGCGCAGCGCCGCCACCGGCGGGAATGGATGATCGCCGGGCGCGTTGGTCATGATGGCGACTCCGGCAACGGCGATGCGCTCGGCCGCGGCGGCCAGCGCCTCGGCGGAAATATCGCCCAGCCCGTAGGCGTGGCTGACAACGACCTTTCCTTGCATGCCCGACGCTATGGTCCGGGCGACGATCTCCTCAATCTCGAACAGGCCAAGCGTGCCGCGGTCATGCAAGTGGATGTCGATACCGGCGCCGCGTTTTTCGGCAAGGCCGAACACCACATCGAGGTGTCCGTTCACATCGCGGTCGAAGCTTGCCGGATCTAGCCCGCCGATCAGGTCGCAGCCGAGCTTAAGCGCCTCGTCGAGCAATTCCGCAGTGCCTGGCGAGGATAGGATGCCGCTCTGCGGGAAGGCGACAAGCTGGATATCGATCAGGTCGCGATATTTCTCCCGCACCCCAAGGATCGTCTCCACATGCTTCAACCCGACCGCGGCATCGACCATGACATGGCTGCGCATGGCGAGGCTGCCATGCGCCACGCAGAGCTCGAGCTGGTTTCTCGCCCGCTCCGCCATGGGTGCTGCCTGCTCGAGGTTGCGCATCTGGAAGGCGACCCGCTCGCGCACGTCAAAACCGTTGGTGCAGGGAATGTGCGGGCGCCAGACATCGCCGTAGAATGAAGTGTCGAGATGGATATGGCCCTCAACGAAAGCCGGCAGCACCAACTGGCCGGCGAGATCGATAGCGCCGGTCAGCGGCGCATTAGCGGCAGGCGCGACAGCGCTGAAGCGGCCGCCGGCGACGGTGAGGTCGCAAAGCGAGCCATCGGCAAGCCTGGCGTTGAGAAAATGAGTCTGGTTCACGATGCAATCCCTTGAAAAGGAAAGCGTCAGTCGTCGCCGGTCGTGCGGACGAGGTCAATGCGGTTCGAGGGAGAAAGTGTTTCGCCCTTGCTTTCTCGTCCGTGTGCAGGAAGGCAAGTGCAACCGCCGCAATATACCGTTTTCGCGGAAGTTTCAGCGGGCGGCAAATGTGCCATGGTGAAGCCTGCGGTATGAGGYCGCCGTGGTCGACGCGGACGCCCAAGCACATCCCCAACAATGCGCCCCCAACGGCCGCGTCGACCATGTACGGAGATGGCAACGGCGACCTTGCCCTAGGTCGCCGCTTTTTTATCTGCACAGTCCTCGATCAACCCTGGGTGCCGGCGTATTCGGCGACCAGTCCCTCATATTCCTCGAAGGCGGGCAGCGCTTCGTAGCTGTGCACGGCCGATGTCTCCGCCCAGGGCAGTTTCTCAGCCGTCCAGGTTTCGATGAAGGGTGTGAACCAGGCGTGGTCGTCGAGCATGGTCGGGCGCAGATTGACGAACCAGTCGATCCCTTCCGGCCGCGTRAACATCCAGGTCATGCAGTAGCCGCAGAAATAGTGTTTCGACGCGCCGTGCAGACCGCCGACCACCGGCTCGCCCTTGGTTACCTCGAACCCTTCCGAGGGGACCGCCGCGCTCAATGAATAGGCGCTGGACGACATCGACTGGCAACCGGTGCAGTGACAGGCCATGGTGAGCAATGGCCTTGCCGAGATCTTCAGTCGCACGCGGCCACAGCGGCAGCCTCCTTCGGCGGGAAGAGTGAGGGTGGGCAAGATGGGACTCCTTGGGTTGTGGTTCGTCCCTTCTCCCCTTGTTGTGGGAGAAGGGACGGTGCGCTCAGCCTTCGGTCAGCTCAGCCGTCGTCGCCATCCGTGCGCCCTGCCCGGCGAACGCCTCGTTGTGGCGGGTGATGATGTCGGGCGCCTTTTCCTTTTCGCTGTCCTGCGTCGAATGCGCGTCGGAAACTACCGTGACGCCGAGCCCTTCGGCGAAGGCGCCCTTCACCGTGGCGGCGACGCAGAAATCGGTCTGAGCGCCGATGAGCACGACGTCCTTCGCGCCCTGCCCGGCCACCCATTCGGCGAGTTCGGGGTTCGAGAAGGCGTTGCCGACCTTCTTGCCGAAAGTCGGCTCGTCGGTCGCCTGGCCGAGCGGCGGCCAGACCGGCCAGCCGGAGGCGCCCGGCGCAAGCGGGTCGCCTTCCGGCCCGTCATGACGCACGAACGCCACCTTGCGGCCGGAACGCCGCGCCCAGTCGATCAGCCTGCGGGCGTGCTCGGCGATCGTGTCGGCGTCATGGATTGGCGGGTCGAAACGGCCGTCGAACATGCCGGTCTGCAGGTCGATGATGATCAGCGGCGCGGCGGCGGAGGGAGCGGTGTTCGGCATGGCGCGAAGATAGCGGAGGTGGGGGTCGGGTCAAGGACGAGGCAGGAGTCAGCAAGCAGCAACTCGCGCGACCCATCTACAATTTTTAGTTGTATTTATGATCAATCACAACTAATATGGTCGAGAGAGCGGGGGATGACAATGGACGAACAATACACGGTGTTCCTGATCGGAGGAGGCACGGGAGGTGACGAGCAGGCGGTGTTCACGCCGCGCAATGTGGGGAGCCGCTGCAGGCTTACCYGCAGCTATCGCAATAAAGTCATCGCTGCTGAAGAGGACGACTATTTCGAAGCCCTATGCCAAATCCGCAATCAGCTCGAAGTGGAAGGACTACTACCCTTTTGTTATGGCGCGAGCGCCAATGTTTTCCCTGAAGGCACCGTGACAGAGATGAGTCGAGGATTGGTGGTCTGCAAAGTGAAAACAGGTGAGYGTCCCAAAAAGGGCGACCTAGTCAATATATTTGACGACGGCTATGATGTGATGCCCGTGTTCGTCTCCATGCAGCAGAAGTTTTGGGATTCGTRGCTCGCCTCCTTGCCCCGGTCGCAAGACGCGGAGATTGCGAATTCAAAGGGCGGCGCAGTCCACTCTCTCCGGCGGTCTTTGACACTTAGCTTCGGCAAGATGTTGAAGTCGCTTTTTCGACTGCCTGGGGGAACATAAGCCTGGCCCTCACGACATCAGCGGCATCGGCCCCTTTAGCGCCTCGGCCAGCGCATCGCGGAAGACCGCGATCGGGCGCGCCAGCCGGCCGGCCGGGGGGCGGTGGAGCAGCCAGCAGCGCACCTGCGGCTTGAAGCCGGGGCAGTCGACCACCTCGACCGCGTCGCRCCATTGGCTRCCTGACAGCGCGCCGGGCGTGACGACGCCGATGYCGTGGCCGCGCGCCACCAGCGACATTCTCAGATCCGCGCCCTGCGCCTCGACGCCGACATGGAAAGGCAGCCGCGCCGCCTCGAAGCGGTGGCGGATGAAAGCGCGGAAGCCGCAGCCGCTTTCGTTGAGCACCCAAGGATAGCGTGCGAGATCGTTGAGCTCGGCCGGCTTCGGCACGCCAAGGCTTGGCGAGGCCACCAGCAGCACCGCCTGCACGCCGAGATCGTCGCCGACGAGCTCGGGCGGCGGCGCGACGCCCTCGGCAAGGCAGACGGCGACGGCATCGATCTCGCTGTGCAGCACCTGCTCCACCAGGCGCGGCGAGAGGCTGGAGGTGATCTTGAGCGTCAGTTGCGGGAAGGCTGCGCGCAGACTGTCGAGCGGCTCGGACAGCGCGCTGGTCGAAAGGTAAGGCATGATGCCGAGGCGGAACTCGCCCCTCACCTCGCCGTCCGGCGAGACGCCCGCCTTCATATCCTCCAGCGAGCGCAGCACGCGGCGGCCATGCTCATAGGCCTCGCGGCCGGACGCGGTGGGCTTGAGCGGCTTCGACTGGCGGTCGAGCAAGGACGTCGCCAGTTGCTCCTCGAGATTTTGCACCCGACGCGTCACGCCGGGCTGGGTGAGGTTGAGCCTAGCCGAGGCGCCGACGATCGAGCCGGTTTCGACAACGGCGACGAAAGCTTCGAGGTCATGGATGTTCATGCGTATCTCGCATAATCATTATCAGATCATTTGAATTGTAGCATTATGATCAATGCGAATAAAGTCCTCGCGAAATATGCGGACAGCGAGGCTACCCATGAACGGAACAGACAACGCCCGGATCGCGACGGCCAAGTTCGGCGATCCGTCGCCGCATGCCGGAGGCGGCACCATCACCCGGTCCCAGACGCTGYTGTTCGCCGCCTCTGTCGGCATCATCGTCACCAATCTGTTCGCGCCGCAGACGCTGGTCGGGCTGATCGGCCCGTCGTTGGGCGCCGCGGCATCGGAGGGTGGGCTCGTCTCGATGGCCACGCTGCTCGGTTATGYGGCGGGACTGTTCCTCCTGGTGCCGCTGTCGGATCTCGTCGAGAACCGCGTGCTGGTTCTGCGCATGCTTTGCGCGGCGGCGCTCGCGGCGGCGGTCGCTTCGTTCGCGCCGGCCGCCCCCTCGCTGCTTGCCATGCTGTTCGTGCTCGGCGCCGCCTGTTCCTGCATCCAGGTGCTGGTGCCGGTCGCGGCCTCGATGGCGCCGCCCGGACAGGACGGACGCGTCATCGGCGACGTGATGAGCGGGCTGATGATCGGCATCCTCTTGTCGCGCCCGATTGCCAGCCTCGTCGCCGACGCCTTCGGCTGGCGCGCATTCTACGGCATCAGCGCCGCGGCGCTGGCRCTGCTCGCCATCCTGCTCGGCCTGACGCTGCCGAGGCGGAAACCGGTGGCGCATGCGACCTATGCGGAGCTCATCGCCTCGCTGATCGGACTTCTGGGTCAGGAGCCGGTGCTGCGCCGCCGCGCCTTTACCGCCAGCCTGGTGATGGCCGCCTTCAGCGTGTTCTGGACCGCGGTGGCGCTTCGCCTCTCCGCTCCGCCCTTCAATCTCGGCCAGAAAGGCATTGCCCTGTTCGCGCTGGTGGGCGCTGGGGGTGCGGCGGTGACGCCGATCTTCGGCCGCGCCGGCGATCGCGGCTTTACGCGTTCCGCCACGATCCTGTGCCACCTCGTGCTGATCGCGGCGCTCGGCCTCGCCGCATGGGYGGGCGCAGCCAAGGCCGGCGACGCATGGCTGCCGCTCATCCTCATGGGTGTCAGCGCCGTGCTGCTCGACATCGGCGTCACCGGCGACCAGACGCTCGGCCGCCGGGCCGTCAACCTGCTGCAGCCTAAGGCGCGCGGCCRCATCAACGGGCTGTTCGTCGRCATCTTCTTCATCGGCGGCGCGATCGGCTCGCTGCTGGCGGGGGTGGCTTGGGCGTGGGGCGGATGGAACGCGGTGTGCGCGGCAGGCGCGATATTCGGGGTGACAGCGCTGGCGGTGGATTGGATGGGATAGTGGGAGCGCCTTGTGGGGAAGCGCCGGCGCCAGAGCGCTTAATCTCCCCTCTTGTGGGGAGATCGGCAACTTCGTCGCCTCAGCCAATCCCGCCAGTCACGACATACGCCCCGGCAGCGCGCCCGTCTGCCAGCCTTACGATCGCGGTGACGATAGAGCCATAGGAACCGCGCCAGACGCTGTGGAAGCCTTGATGCGTAGAGGCCGGCAGCACGATCCGGCCGGTATAGCGGTTACCGCCGGCCTGCATGATCACCGGCTCGCCATTAACGTGGACTTTCACGGCCGCCTCCGGTTCCGCCCTGCCCGCCTCGATCTCCAGCGCGATCGTGATCTCGTCCGTATCACCGGCGCGGACCGTTTCGGCGGTCAGCATCAGGGCAAACGGCGCACCGCCCGCACCACTCGTCACACCGCTGCCCGCCGCAAACACATCGTCCGCCAGCGGCGGCGTGCGCGACGGAGCGGTGCGGCGCCTTGTGGCGCACTCATAATCGCCGGCAATCCTCAGCAACGCCACGTCGTCATGAGCCTTGCCGGCGAAGGTCAGGCCGACGGGCATGCCGATATCGGCCATGGTGCCCATCGGCACGGTCACCGTGGGGATGCCCAGATGCCGCCAAACGAGATTGCCGTTGGCGACCCAGGTGCCGTTGCGCCAGGCAAGCCGGGCGGAAGCCTCGTTGACGTCGGCATCGGCCGGGCCGACATCGGCGACCGCCGGCAGCACCATTGCGTCGAGGCGGTTGGCATCGAGCCAGTCCTCAAAGTCGATACGGCGCGTTGCTTCCAGGCCCTTCAGGCCTTCCTCGATGGTTGGGATATCTTCCAGTCGCGCCACGCCCTGCTTCGCGCGCTCGACATACTGCGCCAGATCGAAATCGGCCTCGCCATAGCGGTCGCGCAGCGTGCCCGGCGGCTGCGGGAAGATCTTTGCGCCGTCGACCGAAGCGAGATCGGGGATCGCGGGATCGGCATTGGCGCGCAGGAAATCGTCCCACGACCAGATGGAAAGGTCCCAGATCTCGCGTTCGGCGAATTCCTTCGGCACCAGCCCGCGATCGACCATGGAGCGGGCGCCCGGACGGTCGCGCTCGTAATTGGAGACGACGGGGAAATCGACCTCGACCACCTGCGCGCCGAGCGCCTGCAGGTCGCGCGCAGCCTGCCGCCACAACTCCAGCACCGAGGCGCGCGTCTCGATCGGGCGATCCGAGCCCTTATCCTTGCCGATATACATCTTCGGCACGCCCAGACGTTTTCCCTTGAGCGCGCCCTGCACGGCAAGCGCGGCATAGCTCGCCTGCCGCAGCGCCGAGGCTTTCGGGATTTGCACCCAAGGCTGCACGCGCCAGAAATCGCCGCGCGTCTCTTCATCGTCGGCGACGATCACATCGAGCAGCTCCAGCATGTCGGCGACGCTTCGCGTGTGCGGCACGACCACATCCATGGTCGGCACCAGCGGCCAGTTGCCGCGCACCGAGATGACGCCGCGCGAAGGCGTGTAGGCCACCAGCGCATTGTTGGAGGCCGGCGCGCGACCGGACGACCAGGTTTCTTCGCCCAGGCCGAAGGCCGCGAAGCTGGCCGCGGTCGCCGTGCCCGAGCCGTTGGACGAGCCGGAGGCGAAAGCGGCGGTGAGATAGTCGGCATTATACGGGCTTTCGGCGCGGCCATAGACGCCGCGCTGCATGCCGCCATTGGCCATCGGCGGCATGTTGGTGAGGCCGATCAGCACCGCGCCGGCGGCGCGCAGCCTGGCGATGGTGAAGGCGTCCTCGTTCGCCGTGAGATGCTCGAAGGCCGGCGAGCCGGCGGCAACCGTCAGCCCCTTGGCCTTGTAGCTGTCCTTGGCGGTGTAGGGGATGCCGTCGAGCGGCCCGAGCGTCTTGCCCTCGCGGCGGCGGCGGTCGGACGCTTCGGCTTCCTCGAACATGTTCGGGTTGAGGACGGGCACGGCGTTGAGCACGATGCCGTGGCGGTCGTAATGCGCGATGCGCTTGAGATAGGCCGCGACCAGCTCGACGCTGGTGATGGTGCCGTCTTCCAGCGCGCGGCGCAGGTCGGCGATCGAGGCTTCGACGAGGTGGAGGGTGGGCATGATTTGCTCGGCTGGCGTGGCATTGYGCTACCCTTGCCTGCCGGACATCAACACCRCAAGGGGCGAGACCGGACGTCGCAATCGCTTTCGCAAATCATCGGTGATGCACTCACAGCGTCTTGCTGTCGAACTGGCCGTTTTGTTTCATGAGTTGGAGAAAAGCCTTGGCTTCTTCGCTACGATGCCCCGCCGCCTTAACGAACCATTTGCCGGCTTCCGGGTAGTTGGGCTTGCCACCTATCCCGCTGTAGTAGAGCTTGCCGAGGTTGAGTTCGGCAGTGACATTTCCAGTTCTGGCCGCCTGCAGCAACCAGAATTCGCCGGACTTCTCGTCCTTCGATATGCCTCTGCCGGTGGCATACGCCGCGCCCAAATTCAATTCGGYCGAAGCGTCTCCCTGCTTCGCCGCCTTGAGCCACCATGAAACGGCATTCTCGTCGCTCTGGGGGAGGCCCGCACCGGTCAAATAAGCAATGCCCAGGCTGGACTGCGCATAGGCATCTCCCTGGTTCGCTGCTCTTAGCCACCAAGACGCGGCTTCCGCGTCGTTCCTGGCCACACCCTTGCCCGTCGAATAGGCAAAGGCCAGCGCTGACTGCGCCGGGATATTACCTTGCTCGGCTGCTTTACGGTACCAGACAACAGCTTGGGCATCATCCTTTCCGACCCCGCTGCCCAGCGCGAAAGCATTCCCGACGGCAGTTTGTGCATCGACTTGGCCGCGCGCAGCGGCCTTCATCCACCATTCGAATGCTCTCTCGAAATCCTGGTTGACACCGTGGCCGCGCRCATAAAGGGTGCCGAGCAAACTCTGGCCGTTTGGCTCTTCGTTGTCGGCGGCTTTTCTTACCCAGGTCGCAGCAATCTTATAGTCTCTCTCCACGCCTTCGCCGACATAGTAGGCGCGACCTATGCTGTAGGCCGCCTGGGCGCTTCCTCCATCTGCAGCCTTCCGCCACCAGTAAAGTGCCTGCTCGCGGCTTTGCGCTACGCCTTGGCCTTCCCAGCACAGAACCCGAGACCATACTGGGCGCCGGGATTACCMATTTTTGCCAGTAAAGAAAGCTGTCGATACTCTTCCGCGTAGTCCTTTTTCAGTTTGGCGGCTTCGRCCTTCCTTATCGCGGACCACTGTTGGTAGTAGTTCAAGGCTGGTCCAAACAGCACGAAGCCCGCCATCACGACCAAGGCGAGGCTCAGCATCAATCCGGGACGAGGCGCCCGCGGACCAAAGACTGGTGTCTGGGATTTAGGTGGCCATTCGTAACTGCTCAAGATTGCCCGTCCATTTGCAATCAACAGTAGTTGATAGCGCAAGCTGGGCTGCACTGAAATATACCCTCCACTAAAAACTATTCCGGTGCCCCGGCAAACAGCACCGTGCCATCGCCTCCCGTGGCCGGCCAGTTGCGGATGGTGCGGTCGATGCCGCCGGTCAATAGCGTGYCGTCGGYGRCGAACGCCACCGAGTACATTGGTCCGGTGYCGGGATCGAATTCGGCGATCTCGGCGCCGGTGTCCATGTTCCAGATACGCGCCGTGCCGTCGAGCGAGACGGAACCGAGACGTTTGCCGTCGGCCGACAGAGCCAGCGCATAGACCGTGCCTGAATGGCCGTCGAAGCGGCGGATCTCCTTGAAAGTGTCGAGGTCCCAGAGTTTGATCGTGTAGTCGCCGCTGCCGGTCACCGCGTGGTGGCCGTCGGCCAGGAAGACCGCGCCATAGGCGCCGCGGTCGTGGCCGTGCCAGCTGCGCAGCTGCTTGCCCGCAACGATATCCCACAGCTTCAGCTCGCCGTCGATGCTGCCCGTGAGCGCCCTGGTGCCGTCGGGCGAGATGGCGACGGAGCTCACCGACCAGTCATGGCCAGGCAGCACATGCAGCACCGTCCCCTTCTCCAGGTCCCAAACAACCACAGAACCGGTGTCGTGGCCACTGACGGCGCGCTTGCCGTCCTGGCTGATCTTCAACTGCCTGACGCCGCCGTTCGCCCCCGAGGAGAAGACGTGCAGCACCGTGCCGTCGGAGAGCTGGCGCAGCACGATCTCGCCGTCGTCGCCGGCGGTCAGCGCCGTCTTGCCGTCGGGCATGAAAAGCGCGCTGCGCGCCATGTCCTTTTGCTGGCCAAGATCGCGGATCAGCCGCTTGCCGTTGATGTCCCAGAGCTTGATCATGCGGTCGGTGCTGGCACTCATGATCTCGTGGCCGTCGGCGGACACCGCCAGCCAGACGACGGCATCGCGATGACCTTCCGGCGCCGTCGGCTGAGGCGGAGGCGCCGGCGGAGGCGCCGCCACCRTCTGCGGCGGCACGGGCGCGAGCGCCGTCTGCTCGGTCGGCTGGACGGGCTTTGYCGGTTGGGCAGGCTGCGGTGGCGCGTACTCGGCCGGCTGCATCGGCTGGATGGGAACTGCAACCGGCTCGGGCACCGCGGACTTTGCTGYCTCTTGCTGCGCGGGTGCGGCTGGCTCGATGTTCGCCTCCGGCGTGGCCGGTTTTGCGCCCGCCTCCGGCGTAGTTTTTAGCTCGGATGGCCGGGGCGCCGGCTCCGCCGGCGCGGCGGCGACTTCCTTCGCCGGCTCGCTGCGCGGTTCCTGTGTCCGCCACGGGCCGAACTGGTCGGCGATGATGACGAGCAGGGCCAAAAGCGGCAAAGCGAGTGCTGCGCGGCGCAGTCGTGGATGGCCTGCCGGCGCGATCTCGGCGTCGCGGCCGAACAAAGGGGCGGCCGGATCATGCCTGCCGGCGCCCGGCAGCAGGCCGGCGAGAAACAGCAGCCCGGCAAGGACCGACAGCAAGCCGGCCACACCGAAGACTTCCAGGCGCGCCATCGCCGGCGGCTTGCCGCCAAGCGCCGGATAAAGCTTGGCGAAACAGGCAGTGCCGACGGCAAGCATCKCCAGCGCCAACAGCCTGTCGGTCGATCTCTTCATCGGTCTTCCCCCCGCACCTCGCGGCCGCCGCTGCCTTGTCACATGCGGCAGCAGGCCGGCCCCGGTATCTTAGCCGAGCTCGCGGCCAAGGCTAAGTGCAAGAGATCACACAGCCCCGCCGTCGATATCTTTGGCATCCATTTCCCAGCCGGCGCGGTCGCCCACTATTGGGTGCGGTTGTATCAGTAGAGACTATCCCCAGGAACAGAACAGCTCGCTACAGCCGGTTGTTGACAGAAATTGCTCATGTGAGATTATCCACTCGGGATTTTTAAGGAGAGCAACCGCATGAAGAAGACTTACGAGAAGCCGATTTTGGTCCGCAAGGGCAAGCTTTCGACGGTGGTGGCGGGTTCGCCGCCCGTCTTGCCGGGTTGATGCTGAAATCCTCGGTGCTTCTGCAGCATAAACCGACGAGGGACGCATAATAGAAAGACTTACGAGAAGCCGATTTTCGTCCGCAAGGGCAAGCTTTCTGCGGTGGTGGCGGGTTCGCAGCCGCCTACGCCCATATAAGCGGGGCACCAGAACCTGATTCTCAATAATCCCCGCCACGGCGGGGATTTCTGTTTTCTCACCCCAACTCCACCCAGACCGGCGCGTGATCGCTGGGGTTTTCCYCTCCCCGCACCTCGCGGTCAATGCCCGCGCCCTTCAGCTTCCGCGCCAGCTTCTTCGACAACAGGATGTGGTCGAGCCGCAAGCCGGCGTCGCGCGGCCAGCGGTTCCGGCGGTAATCCCAGAACGTGTAGAGCCGCTCCTCCCTGGGAAAGACTTTGCGCAACGCGTCCGTCCAGCCCTGGTCGATCAGCGCGGCGAAGGCGGCCCGGCTTTCGGGCTGCACCAGCGCGTTGGCGTCATAGGAGCGGGTTTCATAGATGTCGCGCGGTTCGGGCACGATGTTGAAGTCGCCGGCCAACACCACCGGCAGGCCGGTGCCGATGAGATCGCCGGCGTGCGCCGCGAAGCGCTTGTGCCAGGCGAGCTTGTAGTCGAATTTCGGCCCCGGTTGCGGGTTGCCGTTGGGAGCATAGAGGCAGGCGATGACGACGCCGTCGACCGCGGCCTCGATATAGCGCGCTTGGCGGTCGGCATCGTCGCCGGGCAGCGCGTCGCGCGTCAGGACAGGCTCGGCGCCGCGAGCCAGGATGGCGACGCCGTTCCAGGTCGGCTCGCCCTTCCACACCGCGCCATAGCCGGCCTTGGCGAGCCTCGTCAGCGGGAATTGCGTGTCGCGGGATTTCAGCTCCTGCAGGCAGACGACATCGGGTTCGGCGCGGGCGAGCCAGGCCAGCAGGTTTTCGAGCCGGCTGTTGATGTTGTTTATGTTGAAGGTGGCGAGTTTCATGCTCGGATGCCGAAGGCGCCCCTCGCTTCGTCATCCTCGGGCTTGACCCGAGGATCCATGCCGTGACGCCCGCCATCGAACGGGGCGGGGCAAAATTCTGAACCGTTGCAACCCCTTAACGTCACGGAATGGATCCTAGGATCTGCGCGCGTCGCTTCGCTCCTTGCTCCGCCCTAGGATGACGACGCCGAGTGGTGCGCCAGCTTGGCCTTGATCGTCTCCGACACCGTCTTCAGATGATCGCCCGTCGAAAAACCCGAGATCGCCTTTCGCGRCTTCAGATCGTGGTCACCGTCCTCCAACCACACCATCTCGATCGCATTGGAAAGGCCGTAGGTTGCGACCTCGTCCTTTGTGCCGAACTCATCGCGCGTGCCTTGGAAGATCAGCGTCGGCGTCTTGAGGTCGGCGAGATGCTTCGTGCGCAACTGCTCCGGCTTGCCCGGCGGATGGAAGGGATAACCCAGACAGACCAGGCCGGCGATCTCGCCCTTGGCAAACATCTCGTCGGCGACCATCGAGGCGACGCGGCCGCCCATCGACTTGCCGCCGATGATCAGCTTGCCGGTCACGCCCCTGGCGCGCAGATCGGCAATCGCCTTGATGTATTCGGGGTTCACCGTCTCGGCGCGCGGCGGCGGCTTGCGGTGACCGTAGCGGCGCGCGGCCATGTAGTGGAATTCGAACCGCGCGACCTGGAAACCGGTGGCGGCAAGCGCCTTGGCGGTGGCGGTCATCGATGGCGAGTCCATCGACGCGCCGGCGCCATGGGCGAGCAGGATGGTGACGGGGGCGGTGTCGAAGCCATCGAAGAGGAAGTGGGTCGTCATAGGACCGTTCTCGGCGCGGCGGCGAAACTGCTGATCTCCCCCCTTGTGGGGGAGATGGCCGGCAGGCCAGAGGGGGGCGCGAAGGAATGCCGACTTCTGCCTTTGTAAGATGACAATTCTAGAGGTCGTGGCAGCGAGCCGGTTAGAGGCCGGCGGGACAGCGCCCCCCTCTGTCCTGCCGGACATCTCCCCCACAAGGGGGGAGATTGGCTGTCGCGAAGGCCTTCGCCAACCATCTTCACCCCGCCGTACGCGCCATGTGCAAATCCACGAAYTGTATCCCCTTTTGCGCGGTCCGCGCCCATTCGGACTCGGCATCCAATTCCAGATAGCGGACCCACAAACGGCGGGCCTCCATCAGATTACCCGCATCGAATTCCAGCCGAGCCAGGTTGAACACCGGGTCGGCATAGGCCTTGTCGAGCGCGATCGCCTTTTGCAGATGGCGCCTTGCCGAAGCCACCTTGCCCTCGTCGCTCATCAACCCAGCGAGGTTGAACCAGGCTTCGACGAAGCCAGGATCGAGTTTTATCGCGCGGGCATAATCATGCGCGGCTTCGGCAATCCGGCCTCCTGCGCGCAGGCAGTTGGCGCGGTTGAAGGCGGCGATCGCATCCTTGGGGTCGATCGCCAGGCAGCGCTGGTAGAGCGCCGCCGCATCGTCGTGATGCCCCTGCTCTTCCGCCATCTCGGCCTCGGCGAACAGTTCCTCCAGCGTGTCGTCTTCCGGCGAGCCCAGGTCGAACAGCAATTGGCCGTCGAGCTCGCTCGTCCCATCGTCGAGATAGATCGCGTCCGGTCGGCCATGCTGGGAGCCGAGATTGAGCGATTTTGCCGTGAGCGAGGCTACCGGGCCGGAGCGGTGCACGGAGCGCGCGATCGCGCCCCAGCTGGCGCCGCTGGCGATCAGCCCGGCATATTTGCGCGCCAGGATCAGGTCGCGGAAAGAATAGGGTTCGCCGTCATGCTCGAAGGCGTCGAACAGCGAGAGCATGTCGAGATCGTCGCCCGCAAGCCGCGACTGGTCGACGAGCGACTGCCTGGAGAGCGACGAGGCGTCGGGCGCCTTCATCAGACCGAGCAGGCGCAGGAAACCGTTCTCGCTGAGGAGTTGGCGGCCTGCTTCGCGCTCCGCCTTCACGCGGCGCTCGATCTCGACGTCGCCGGATTTCGCCGCCTTGGCGAGAAGCGCGCGGCCGAACACGACATGGGTGGTGCGGCGGGTGACGCCGCGCCTCAGCTCGGCGTGGCGGCGCTCGACCTCACGGACAGCGAGGCGCAGCGGAAAGGCGGCCAGCGCGCCGACGACGCCGAAGACGGCGCCGGGAACGATGACTGGCCCTGCCGTCACTTCTTGCTCTTGCCGACGGCCTTCAACAGGTTCGCCTTCAGTGGGTTTTCGGCCGCGCCGCCCGCGGCCGCCTTCCTGGCGGGTTTTGCCGGCGCTTCCTCGGCTTTGCTCTTCGACTTGGCCGGGGGCTTCGCCTGCTGCGACAAGCTCGCCTTCAACGCGTCCATCAGGTTGATGACGTTGCCCCGCTCGGGCGCTGCCGCGATGATCGGCTTGTGGCCCTTCAGCTTCTCGCGGATCATCGCCATCAGCGCCACCTCGTAGCGATCCTCGTAGTTCTTCGGATCGAAATGGGTCTGCTTCTGCTTGATCAGCGCTTCGGCCAGCTGCAACATCTCGGGGTCGGRCTTGGCATCCGGGATGTTGCCGAAATATTCAGTGGTGCCGCGCACTTCGTTGGGGTTCCTCAAGGTGCAGACGAACATCCCTTTCTCGCGCGCGCCGATCGTCACCACGCGTTCGCGGCTGGAGAGCACCAGGCGGGCGATCGCCAGCTTGCCGGACTTGCGCATGGCTTCGCGCAGCACCGCGAAGGTTTCTTCCGCCATGGCGCCGTCGGGCGCCAGATAATAGGGCGAGTCCTGGTAGATGACGTCGACCTCGCCCTCGTCGACGAAGGCCTCGATGTTCATCGTATGGTTGGATTCGATCCGGACCGCATCGAGGTCGGCGTCGTCGATGATGATGTACTGCTTGTCTTCATATTCGTAACCGCGCACCAGGTCCGAGCGCTCGACCAGGCCGAGCTCGGGATCGACCGGCTTCATGTTGATGCGGTTGTGCGTCTTCTTGTGCAGCTGATTGRACGAGATGCGCTCGCTCGCGCTGGTGGCCGGATAGAGCCGGACCGGACAGCTGACGAGGCTGAGCTTGAGGTAACCTTTCCAACTTGCCCTGGGCGCCATGATGAACTCCTACGCGGCCATGCACTGACACTATGTTGGAGCATGGTCTTGTCCAAAAACCGGTTCCCATTTTTTGGAACCATGCTCTTTGCAGCGCTTCGTCCGCAGGACGATTGGCGCTCTGGAAATCCTACACCGACCCCTGATGGTACTGCCGAATTCCTAGCGAAATGTTTTCGGGGCGGGTTGGCGCGGAGGATAATTCAAATTGTAGGAAGCGTCGATGGAGTGGATTGAGGCGCTGGAGATTAGCCGAAGCCCCGAAGCTTCGTCATCCTAGGGCGAAGCAAGGAGCGAAGCGACGCGCGCAGACCCTAGGATCCATGCCGTGACATGCGAGCGCCGCGACGGTGCGGATCGCTTACCAGCCCGTCCCGCGAAAGAGCTCGGACCATTCTGGATTGGTCTTCTCGATCAGTTCSATCTTCCATTGGCACGGCCAGCGCTTTAACGATTTTTCGCGCTGTATGGCATCGGYCGATATCGAAGTATTCCTCGTACCAGACTAGACGTTGCACGCCGTAGCGGCTGGTGAAACGCGAGCCTTGGCCGTTCTTGTGCTCGGGCATCCGACGCGCGAGGTCGTTGGTGACACCGATGTAGATCGTGCCGCCTTTCTGGCTCGCGGTCATATACACGTAACCTGTCATCGAGCGATCCTAATTGGCGCTGGTTCTGGCAGCYATTCTTCTGGACCGCCGCATCCTAAGGCCAATGTCACGGCATGGATCCTAGGGTCTGCGCGCGTCGCTTCGCTCCTTGCTCCGCCCTAGGATGACGAAATCTAGCACTGGCGCAGCCCCTCTCCGGCCGCTGCGCGGCCACTTCGTGGGGCGAGGAACTAGCGCTCAAACACCGGCAGATCTCTCGCCGCCTCATCAATCTCCGCCCATGGATCACCCGACGTCTCGAGCAATCCCGGCAGCGAGGCGTAGTTCAAATCCTCCGGAGCGTCGATTGCTTCGAGGTCGGTCCAGCTCACCGGGGTCGAGGCCGGCAAATTGGTGCGGGCGCGCAGCGAATAGGGGGYGGCGGAGGTGTGGCCGCGGGCGTTGCGGTSGAAGTCGATGAAGATGCGCTTCTTGCGGTTTTCCTTGCCCATCGTGGTGGTGAAGGTGTCGGGCGCGCTTGCCGCCAGCAAAGTCGAAATCGCGCTCGAGACTTGGTGTAATTTCTTCCAGTTCTGCTTGCGCGTCACCGGCACCGTGATGTGGATGCCCTTGCCGCCTGAGGTCTTGGCGAAGGGCACCAGCCCCAAACCTTCCAGTCCGGCCTTGATGTGTACGGCCGCCTCCACCACCTCGCGCCACGAAATCCCCTCGCCCGGGTCGAGGTCGAAGACGATCTGGTCCGGCTTGTCGAGTTTTGTCCGGTGCGTGCCCCAGGTGTGGAACTCGACGACGCCGAATTGCGCCAGTGCCAGATAGCCCTTGGCGTCCTCGACCGAGAGATAGGTTTTCGTCTCGCCTTCCGAATTGGTAGACTCGAACACCGCCACCGAAGGCGGCATGCCCGTGAAGGCGTGGCGCTGGAAGAAGCAATCCTGCGGCTTGCCGGTCGGGCAGCGCACCAGCGATACCGGTCGGCCGATGATATGCGGCAGCATGAAATCGCCGACCAGCGCGTAGTATACGGCGATGTCGAGCTTGGTCGGCCCGGTCTTGCCGAACAGCCGCCGCTCCGGATTGGTCACCCAGATGGTGGCAAGGTCGGATTCGGCGATCAGCCGCTTGCGCTTGACCGCCACCGGCGTGGTCAGCCCGCCAACATCGCGCAGGCCGCGAAAGACGCCGTGGCGGATCGCGTTGTCGCCGGTGCGGTTCGAATAGCGGACGCGGGCCGACAGCAGCGGCTTCACCCAATGCATCTCGCGCATGATCTCGCGCGGCACGCCTTCGGGCGGGCTGGCGCCGGCCGTCAGCCGCTCCAGCCGGGCGAGCAGATCCCGCGCCATGTCGCTATCGAAGCCAGTGCCGACCTTGCCGCGATAGTGCAGTTCGCCATTCTCGAACTCGGCCATGCCGAGCGCCGCAAGCCCTTCCGCCTGGTCGGACACGGTATAGCCGGCGATGACGAAATCGTCCGTCTTTTGCGCCTTCACCTTGGTCCAGCTCTTGGTGCGGCCGCTCTGGTAGATGGCGTCGGCGCGCTTGGAGACGACACCTTCCAGTCCAAGCTCCGAGGCCTGATCGTACAGGCCCTGGCCATCGCCCTCGACATGATCGCTGTACTGGATGGCGGAATTGGCGGCCTGACCGGCGAGTAGCTCTGCGAGCAGACTCTTTCGCCTTTGCAGCGGCGCCTTGCGCAGGTCCCAGCCGTCGAGATGGAGCAGGTCGAAGGCGTAGAAATGCAGCTTCGAGCCGGCGCCTTCGGCTAGAGCATCCTGCAGCAGCGCGAAACGGGAGATGCCTTTATCGTCGAGAACCATGATCTCGCCGTCGATGATCGCCTGGCCGACCGGCAGCCGCGAAAAGGCCTGAGGGAGATCGCCATAGCGTTTCGTCCAGTCGATGCCGCCGCGCGTGATCAGCCGCACCTCGCCGCCCACCACATGCGCCATGGTGCGGTAGCCATCGAATTTTATCTCGTGCAGCCAGAGCTCCGGCGTCTTCCGCGAGGGGTGTTCACCGCCCGGCGGCTCCATCACCTGGGTGGCCAGTTGCGGCTCGATGCGGGCGGGCGGATCGCCTTTCACCGCGCCGGGCAGCGCGCCGGGCTTCAGCGAGCCACGCTTTGGCGGCAGGCGYTCCGCCCTCTTCGGCGGCGCGACCAGCTCCTCGATGCGGCGGCCGGACTTCACGCTCTCCGGCCGTGCCTCGAGGATATCGAGCTTGGTGTCGGAAGCGAGGTCGCGCTCCTTGAACAAGAGCCAGTTCTTCTTGTTCTCGTCCTCGCCGGGCTTCGGCTTCAGCCGGGTCAGCATCCAGCCGCCATTGAGTTTTTGCCCGGCCAGCCGGAACTTGAAGGCGCCGGTCCTGAGGCTTTTCTCGACATCCTCCATCGGCGCCCATGTGCCGGTATCCCAGACGATCATGGGCCCGCCGCCATATTCGCCTTCGGGGATGACGCCTTCGAAGTCGATATATTCGATCGGATGGTCCTCGGTCTCGACGGCAAGCCGCTTGTCGGCCGGGTTGAGCGAGGGCCCGCGCGGGACAGCCCAACTTTTGAGAACGCCGCCGACTTCGAGGCGAAGATCGTAGTGGTCGGCGGTAGCGTGGTGCTTGTGCACGACGAAGCGGTTGGAGGCCTCGCCGGCCATGCTGCCCGCGGRTTCGGGGGTGCGGGAGAATTCGCGCTTGGCGCGATAAGGTTTGAGGTTGGYGGGCATGGGTCAGCGCATGGTGGCCAAAGACAAACGCCTCGTTCCTTCGCGCCCCCCTCTGTCCTGCCGGACATCTCCCCCACAAGGGGGGAGATCAGATGTCACGACGGCTTTCGCTAATTTTCGACTATGCAGGAGAAGCGCCGTCGGCGGAACTGCCAATCTCCCCCCTTGTGGGGGAGATGGYCGGCAGGCCAGAGGGGGGCGCTGTCCCGCCAACCTCTCAGTCATCATCTCCGAATGCTCAATCGTCGATCGCCGGCGTCAATTCGAGCTCGGCGGGCGACAACCCTTGCCGCAGCTGGCTCAGCCGGAACTCGTCGACCCAGTAAGCCTCGCCGTCAACCAAAACGCGGGCGCTGTAGGAGCCGCCGGAAAAGCGCTGCGCGGTGACATAGACCTTGTGGCGTTCGAGCGCGGTCTTCACCGCGGCGCGGCGGGATTTTTCTCTGGCGACGGGACTGGCCATGACCTCACTCGAACACGCTGCCGCTAAAGATGCTGCTAGCCGTAAGCATGGCGGAGAGCGGAATGTGAGTCAATTTGTCGGCCAAAGCCGCCGCTCAGCCACCCGAGCGCAGCCGCCGCCAGCGCTGCATGAATTCCTGCGCGAGTTTGAACAGGCGCGGGTTGTCACGCACGAAGGCGACGCCCCGGCCGCGATATTTGATGGCCTGGCTCACCGCCACGCCCTTCAACGTGATGCCGTAGCAAAGCTCGGACAGAACCGACTTCACCGCGCCCATATGTTCCTTGTAGCTCTGGTTGCCGACGGACAGGTCGAAATAGTCAAAACCGGCGCCTCGCCCCCATCTGATCAGCTCGCCCATGATGCAAAGCCCGGGCGAAACGTTGGGCACCGCGGCCTGGTCGATCGCAATCAGCAGCGCGTGCAAGGTGCCCAGATGGACCGCCAGGTACTGGACCGCGACCATCACGTTGCCTGCGCGCAGGCCGAAGATCCGCACCGAGCCATCCGTCAGGCCGCGATGCGCAGCCTTGCGGTAGAAATCGATGACCGGCGGCCGCGCCAGCAGATCGAACCGGCCTAGTTCGCGAAAACGGCTGAGCCRCATTTGGACCAGCTTGCCGAAAATCGAGTCCACCAGGGCCGGCGTGTCGGCTTCCACCAGGGCCAGGCCACCATTGCGATCGAGCCGGCGCAGGTCCTTGTTGAGCGCCTTGACGAAGGACGGGCGGCAGATGCGCTTGACGACGGTTTCGGCGTCGCCATCCATGGAGATGCCGTAGTGCGAGTGGATGGAGTCGCGCGCCGGCGAAAGCAGCGCCAAGGGATTGTCGACGCCGCCGACCTCTTTCGGGATGCCGGCGATGTGGACGCGGTCGGCCGGCGGCAACACGGCAAACACCGCCGCCCACGCAGCCTCGGCGGATTGCCTGGTCCAGGGCGTCGCGTCGGCGAGCAGGGGTGCCGCATAGTCGCACACCCCACAGCTCAGCCATTCGATCACCCAATGGTGGAATGCGCGGCGCCGCATCAGCGGCACAAGCATCCTCGGCTCGCCCGTGCCTGCATCCCTCACCTCGACGATCGCAAGGTCGGCTTTTTGCGGCAGGAGCCCCTCAACGATCCCCTCGGCCCAGGCGAAATGCTGGTGGCCCGTGCACAAGCCCGTAGCCTCGAGACGCTGCCAGAGCGGTTTGATCGCCTCGAGGCTGGTGTGCAACTGCGCCACGTAAGCGCCGCTGGCCGCGCCGGCGGCATGCGGCGCGGTCTCGCCGTCGGCCAGGCCGGTCGTCATCGCGGCCATCGGCATTGCCTGGCTTGCCACATCATTCTCCTATCGTCTCTGCACGGCGAGCGTCGCCGCGCGGCGCCAGGCGCCGACCATCGTGGGGCGCTGCTCGCTCGGGTGCTTGAGGTTCCACATGCGATTGGCCGCGAAATACCATGAGGCCACGAGCACGAAGGTCTCGGACACCGCGGCGCCGGCCAGCGACCATGTCGACGGCGCGACGGCCAACAGGGCGCCGATCGTCGCGAGCCCGACAATCGCGCCGGCCATGGTGATGAAGGCGACGATGCGGAAATCGCCGACGATCTCGAGGACCACGCGCGGCATCACATAGGCCATGATCGGCGCGAAGTTGGCGATGGCGAAAATCCCGATCAGCCCGATCGAGGCGTGCTGTAGGGCTTGGGATCTGATCATCGGCAGGACGAACAGGACGCCGCAGCCATAGGCCAGGCCGCCGACGCCCATGACGAGCGCCCAGATCTTGGCCTGCATCCATACACGGTCGAACTCTTTGTTGCGCACCAGCTTTGCAAGTTCCGGCTGCACCATGTTCGAGAAGGCAAGGCTGGAAATGCGCAGCGGCGCAAACAGCACCAGCACCGCCGCCAGCGGCGCGTAAGCGGCGGGCCCGGCGATGCCCGCGACCAGAAGCGCCAGGGATTGCCCCTGGATGTTGGTGGTGGTGGCGCTGAACCCCGACCAGCAGAGCTGCGGCCAGAGCTTTGCATAGCGCCGCCAGGTCGGYGCGCGGAAGGAGACGCGCAGCCTGCGGCGCGCCAGTCTCACCAGCACGGCGATGCCGACGACATTGGCCGCGGCAAGCGCATAGAAGGTGGCCTGAAGCGCATCCGCGAAGAACCAGATCGCCGCCCCCGCGAGGACTGTGCCCGCGATGGTGAACACGGCGTCGCTGATGGAGACGACGAGTTGCATGCGACGAGCGAAGAAGGCCGTGCGCATATGGCTGCGCAGCGACCAGGCGCAGACGAAGCAGGCGGCGCCGATGCCGCTCGGATCGCCCAGGACGCGCATCAGCAATCCCGTGCCCAGCCCCATCAGCAGCGCCACCACCAGCGCCGCCGATCCGAAGGTCACGTCATAGGCGTCGACGCCGGCGCTGTTGGTGCTCTTGCTCATCCATATGGYGGCGGGAACGGCGGTAAGCGAGCGGATGTAGGACAAGCCGACGCCGCCCATCACCATGGCCAGCGCGAAGAGGCCGTAGCCTTCGGCCGACAGAAGATGCAGCAGCGCGATGTTAAGGGCAAAATGGAAGCCGCTCTGCATCGCTTCGCCGCCGACCATCAGCATGAGGCGCCGCACCAGATGGGCCGGGAAGGTGAACTTCACGGGCTCGTCTCCGCCTCGCGGGCGATGTGTGCCCGCCCCTGCCGCGGCGTTGCCGCCTTCAGCTTGTCGGCGACGATCGCCACGATCGCGGCGGCGGCGATATGTTCGCTGAACACCGCCTCGTAGCGCGCCCGGCCGGCGGCGGCGAAGCCGCGCCAGAGGTCCGGCCGCAGGATGATCTCCGTGAGCTTGCCGGCAAGGGCCGCGGCATTGCCGGGCGGCACGTGCCAGCCGGTCTCGCCGTCCGCCACCACTTCAACCAGCCCGCCGATCGCCGACACCAGCGGCGGCCGTCCCCAGCCCATCGCCTCGATGGCGACGCGGCCAAGCGATTCCGGGCGGCGCGACGGCACCGCCACGATATCCGCCCAGCGATAGTGGTCGGCGGGGTCGGAGACGAAAGGCAGCACCTCGACATGCCCGGTCAATCCCATGCGCCCGACCAGCTCGGCCAAGGCCTTTTCGCGCTCGACGCTTTCGAAGGCGCCGCCGACGAGGCGGACCTCGACGCGGTCGCGCAACTCCGTGGGGAGCGAGGCTACGGCTTCGAGCAGCACCTCCTGCCCCTTGATGYGGTTGACACGCCCAAGCAGCAGTATCTTGAGGGGCCGGTTGCCGTCATAGGTCATCGGCAGGGCGGCGGCCGGGCCGGCGACACCGTTATAGACGACGTGCGTGCGCCTTCCCTTGGCGTCGATGGCGGGCGGGTCGCCGAAGGTGGCGCGCGTGGCGCGGGAGTTGAAGATCAGGTCGGCCTTGCTCCAGCGCATCAAGGCGACAAGCACCTTGCGCAGGATGCCCTCGGGAATCTCGTGGATATGCAGCAGCGCCTTGCGAGGCAAAAGCCGCGCTGCCAGCGCATAATCGGCAATGATCGAAGTGTTGATATAGGTCAGTTCACTGCCCCGCATGCGCCGCCAGGCGCGCCAGAGCGCCGCCGGCAGCCGCGCCATCTCGACGGTGGCGAGCCTGAGCATCGCCTGRCGCCTCAGCACCCACAGCGGTTCGAACACGATACGGCTGGCATGYGGCTTGAGGATCTCGACAATCGGTCCCTCGCGCGGCAGCACGACCTCGATCTCGGCGGCCGGAAACGCCGCGCGCAACGCAGCCACGCTCTCCGCAAAGCTGYGATCCGAACCATAGAGCTCATAGCCCTGATGAACGCAGGCAATGCGCATCACTCTCTTTCCACCTTGCACCCCGGGTCCGCTCAGCACCGGACCCTTCAAGCGCGGAAGAACTTCATGCCAAATCCGCACGCCGATCTACCCAGCGGTGGCCACTGCAAGCCCGGAAGCAAGGATCGTGCCGGGTTCCTGAACGCCCTGCTGCGACCCCGGAACCCGGCCGTGCCCCGTATCGGTACAGATACGTCGCGAAAGTTGACCGATAATGAAGCAAGCCATGCCTTCTGAAGAGAAATTTTACACCTTCATGCGAGTGTTCGCCCTGGGGGTACCCCTGGCACGGAAGTTGCTGGGCGGTCATTGACATAACGCAACCATGACCGGACCCCGGGGGAATCCCTTATTTTGAAACCGGAACGACCTTCCAACCCGATCGAAAAGCCTTCGATCCTGATCCTGGGGACACGCGGCATTCCGGCTTCTCACGGCGGCTTCGAGACCTTCGCCGAGCGRCTGGCGCTTTTCCTGGTCGGACGCGGCTGGAAGGTCGGCGTCTACTGCCAGAAGGAGGTCGAGCGCGTCGGCMAAAGGGTGACGAGCGAAACCTGGCGCGGCATCGAGCTCATCACCATCGAGGTCGCCTCCAAGGGGCCGCGCGCGACGCTGGAATTCGACTGGCAATGCGTGCTCGACGCCGCCAGGCGGCCGGGCGTGTGCCTGGTGCTCGGCTATAACGGCGCGGTTTTCCTGACCTGGCTCAGGCTCATGCGGCGCAAGATCATCACCAACATGGACGGCATCGAATGGCGGCGGCCGAAATGGGGTCCGGCGGCGCGCAGTTGGTTCTGGCTCAACGAATGGATCGGCGCCTGGCTCTCGCACCGGCTTGTGGCCGACCACCCGGCGATCGCCGATCACCTGGCGACAAGGCGGCCGCGCAGCGCCATCGCCACGATCGCTTATGGCGCGGACCCGGTGATTTCGGCGCCGGAGGAACCCATTCGCGCGCTCGGGCTCGAGCCCGGCAAATATCTGGTCTCGATCGCGCGGATCGAACCCGACAACAACATCCTGCCCATCATCGAAGCCTTCCGCCGCCGCGACCGCGGCGACATGAAGCTGGTGGTGCTGGGTACCCTCAACGACGAGATTCCCTATCATCGCGCGGTGCGCGAAGCAGCAGGTTCGGTGGTGATGCTGCCGGGCGCGATCTACGACCAGGCGGCGGTGAAGGCGCTGCGCTACCATGCGCGTGCCTATATGCACGGCCACACGGTCGGCGGCACCAACCCTTCGCTGGTCGAGGCGCTGGCCGCCGGCAACATGGTGATCGCGCATGACAATCGCTACAACCGCTGGGTCGCCGGCGATGCGGCGATCTATTTCAGCGACACCGACAGCCTGAGCCAACGGATCGACGAGGCGCTGGCCGATGACGCACTGGTGGCGCGCTGCAGCCAGGCGGCAAGGACCCGCGCCCGCGAGGCCTTCCGCTGGGAAGACGTGCTCGCCGCCTATGAGAAGGAAGCGCTGCGGCAGCTCGGCGTCGCCATGGCCGTGCCGGCGAAAGCCGACCGCGCCAAGCATGCATGACTGGGCACGCATGACCGGCTGGTCGCGCCGGCGGATCCTCGGCGCGGCGCTGGCCGCTGCGGCATCGCCTCTGACGGCGGCGGTCCCGCCGCCGATCTCCCAGGCAAACGCCGCGACCGGCGAATGGCCTTTCAGGCGCGGCGTCAACACCTGGCCGTGGTTCGCGCTGACGCGCGAATTTCCCGCGCCGCGCACCGACTATGACTGGCCGCCCTTCCAGTCGCAGAGGCCCGTGCCGACGCAGGCAGACCTTGCCCGGCTGCGCGCCAGCGGGCTCGATTTCATCCGCCTGCCGGTCGATCCCGGCCCGTTCCTTGCCGCCGATGCGGGCCGGCGCGCCGAACTGATGGACATGCTCGACGCAGCGGTCGATGCGGCTCGAGCTGCCGGTCTCGGCGTCATCGTCAATGTGCAGGCCAATGGCGCCACGCGCTACTGGAATCCCGAGCGACTGTATTCCAGCACCGCGGCGCCTGAATTCGAATCCTATCGGGCGCTGGTGAGCGAAATCGCCGAGAGACTGCAGGGCAAGACGTCCGGCATGGTGGCGCTGGAGCCTGTCAACGAGCCGCCGCAGGACTGCTCCTCCGAGGCATGGCCGGCCGTGCAGGCCTCGCTGCTGACGGCCGCCAGGGTTTTGGGACCGAGCGTGCCGCTCGTCGTCACCGGCGGATGCGGCTCGATGGTGCGCGGACTGACAGCGCTCGATCCAGCGCCGCTGGCGGATTTCGAGCCGATCCTGTTCACCTTCCATTTCTACGAGCCCTATCTGTTCACCCATCAGGGCGCGCCATGGATGCGCGAGCCGGTCTACCGCGCGCTGAACAATGTGCCATGGCCGGCCTCCGCCGGGACGCTGGAAAGGACGCTGGCCTCGGTCAGGGCAAGGATGGCACAGGATTCCGAAAGGTCCGAGGAGGCCAAGAAAGCCGCCTACGAGGAGACCGAAAAGGTGCTCAAGGTCTATTTCGATGCGCAGCCCGACCGCCGCTTCATCGACGGCTATCTCAAGCAGGTGAGCGACTGGGCTGAGACCCGTGGCATAGCGCGCGAGCGCATCATCATGGGCGAGTTCGGCGCACTGCGCACCGATGCCCGCTACACCGCAGCACCCAATCCCGACCGCGCCCGCTACATCGCCGATGTGCGGCAGAGCGCCGAAGCGGCCGGCTTCCCCTGGGCGTTCTGGGACCTGTTCGACGGCATGGGCATGATGGACGACACCACGCGCGCRCTCGATCCGGCGATGGTCGAGGCGCTGGGGCTGACGATGCCGCGCGCTTGACTGGTTGAATCACCAAATCGCGCTAAGGGTGACGCGCAACAGGCCTCACCGGCCGATAAAGCGCCAGCGCGATCACCACGAATTTGGTCATCAGCGTYGTCTTGGAGGCGATGCTTTCGGAGGTGTTGAGCAGGATGAGCCAGCCCAGCATCGGCAGCCAGATGCCCGGATGGCAACGGCGCGCGACCTCGTGCATGAACAGCGCGAAGCCAAAGAAGATCAGGAGGGTAAAGAAGGCGCCCTGATAGAGCGTGAAACGCAGGATTGGGTTCTCGATTCCYTGCTCCAGGCCGGTGATGCGGCGCATGYTGTCGAGCAGGTCGAYATCGGGGCCGACGATCAGGTCTCGCAGCTCCRGATGCCTGAAGAGATCGAACATCTCGACGCGGGCATTGGCGCTGCCGCTGTCGGAGACGAAACGTTCCAGCAGCGCGTCGAAGAAGCCGTAATAGCCGGCAAGCGCGATCGCCAGCGGCAGCAGCGCGGCGAGCATGATCACCAGCGCGGCGCCCAGAAGGTTGACGCGTCCGGTTCTGAGCTGTGCCAGTCCCTGGATCAGCAGATAGACGCCGCCGAGCAGGATCGTCAGCACCATGCCCGAGCGGCCGCCGAAGGCAACCAGCGCGCAGAACTGCAGCCCGACAAGCGCCAGCCTGAGCGGCGTCGGCAGGGAGCGCGACCCCGACAGCAGCGACAGCACATAGATCGAGGTGACCGTGGCATTGGAGAGCGGATGCCCCTGCAGCGCCGTCGAGCGCAGATCGTTGACGAACACGGCGCCGTCGAACCTGTACGGGAACACCAGATGCTTGGTGCCGAACTCGAACAGCGCCATCAGCGCGTTCACCGTCATCACGGCATGGATGACGATCCGCAGCTGGGCAAAGGTCTTCTCGTCGTCCTCGCTGAGCAGCAGCACGACCAGCGCCGGGGCGACGAACGTGTCGATCATGCCGGCCATGCCGGGGCGCTGCCTGAGGATGACGACGAAGAGAAGCACCGTCGAAATCACCGCCATCAGCATCGTTGCCGGCCGCTTGTTGGTGACATGGACCACGTAGCCGACCGGATTGCCGAAGGTGCAGGAGCGCCAGACGAAGACGAGCACGAAGAGATAGGTGGACGGGTGGATCTTGCTCAGCGGACTGCCCTGCAGGCCGTCGTAATTGTAGCCGGCCAGCCACAGCATGCCGCCCGAGATGGAAAACAGGAGCAGCACCGCCACGGTGATGCCGAGACGGGTCAACGTGTCGACCGGGACAGTGCGCGGGCGCGCCATGCCATAGCCCGGAGCCAGGACAGGCCGCGCGGGACCCGCCAGGATCGAGGCCATGTCAGGCCGCCTCGTCGACCARCATGGCGCCGGTCGGCAGCCGCCCCATGACAGAGACCGCTTCGGAGGTCGAGGCGACGTCGCGCATCGGCGTTGCGTTCAGCCTGGCCACGAGCAGGATCTCGTCGGCCATGGCGACCAGCGGCAGGACGTTGAGATCGTCTGCCAGGGCGYCGCCGTCGACGACGACGAGCTCGAAACTGTGGTTGGCCTCGGCCAGCATGCGGTGGGCGAAATAGAGCGCCTGGGCTTCCTGGAACACCGCGGTCGGCCGGCCCCTGCCAATCAGCGCCACCGAAGAGCCGGGCGCATAACGGCTGACCGCTTCGAGCGGATATTCGCCACGCAACACGTCGAGCACCCCGGGCTGCGGGTCCTTCTGGCCCTTGCCGGCATTGATGTCGATGAACAGCACACGCCGGCCCCTGGCCGCCGCGGCGTTGGCGAGCTGCCACGCAACCCTCGACCGCTGCGCCTTGTCCTCGGGCGGCGACGCCACCAGGATCGAAGGCACCAGCGGCCAGTCGGCCGGGCGCCTTGTGGCGGCGGCGATGCGCTGCAGCGCGAGCCCGGCCACGGCGTCGGTCTTCTGGGCGGCAGTGCCGGAGCGGCGCCGCCCCCTGCCCGGCAGCACGCCCAGCACCGGCGCCTCGATGAGCGACTGCATCTGGTTGGCGGACAGCACGGTCGGCGACAGATATTCGGCGATCAGCGCCATGCCGATGCCCAGCGCCAGCCCTCCGAAGATGGCGCCGAAGACAAGCAGTCCCTTCGGCGGCCAGCTCTTCTTCAGCGCCGGCATGGCCTGCGAGATGATGCGGGCATTGGTGCTGTTGACGTTGGTCTGCTCGCGCGTTTCCTGGGCGCGCTGCAGGTAATTGGCGTAAACGGTGCGCACGGCATCGAGGTCGCGCTGCAGCTCGCGCAGCCTGACCGACGCCTGGTCGGTGTCGAGCGATTTGCCTTTCAGCGACGCCACCTTGGCCTCCAGTTCCTTCTGGTTGGCCAGAGCGCGCTGGTAGTCCGTCTCGGCGGCGGCGACGAGGCGGCCGAGCTCACGGGAAATCAGCTTGCGCAGATCGCTCAGCTGCTGCTGCGCGGAAATCATCGAGGGGTGGCGCGGCCCGAGCGCGGTGCCGAACTGGGAGATCTGATCGACGAGCGTCGCCTCCTGCGCCCTGAGGCTGGCAATCACCGGCGAGCGCATCGCCTCCGACGTGGCGTCCGGCGCGCTGCCCTGCCGGCGCAGCTGGTCGACCTGCGCCTTGAGCTGCGCGGTGCGTGTCTGGGCGGCGGTCAATTGCGTGTTGAGGTCGGTCAACTCCTGGTCGCTCACCAGATTGCCGGCCGCCATCACCATATTGTGCTCGGCCTTGTAGGTCTCGACGGCGTTGGCGGCCTGCTCGACGCGCTTGCGCTGGTCTTCCAGCCGGGCGCTGATCGCATCGGAGGCGTCGGCGGCGGCCTTCGAGCGCGCTTCCGCCTGGTCGTCGAGATAGGCCTGCGCAATGGCATTGGCGAGCTCAGCCGCCAGATCGGCGCTCTTGGCGGTGATGATGATGTTGAGGACCAGCACCTTGTCGTCACGTTTCACCGCAAGGCGGCGGCGCAGCGAATCGAGCGTCTCAGCCGTCCTGTCGCCGTCGTCGGAGCCGAACAACATGCCGAGCCACCCGCCGAGTCCGCCCTGCCCGTTGAAGTCCGGGTTCTCGGTCAGGTTGGTCGCCTTGATGGCACGCAGCAGCACGCCGTTCGACTGGGYCACGCTCACCTGGCTTTCGACCTGGGTGATGCCGCCATCGGGAGAAATGCGGCTTGGATTGACGTCGTTGGTGACGACCTGGAGGTCCTGCGGGTCGATGATGATCTGCGCCGTCGAGGAGTAGAGCGCCGGTGTCAGCATGGCGTAGACAAGCGTCAGCGCGGTGAGCAGCGCGGTGACGGCAAGGATCAGGAAGCGGCGCCGCAGCAGGATGCGGCCGAGATCGCCGAGCTCGACGGTGGCGTGCACGGGCGCGGGCGCGTAATAGGCCGGCGCCGGCGCGACAGCCTCCGAAGCGTTCTGCTGAGGCACCATGAGCAGGGATGGTTGCAAAGGTCGCTCCGACAACGCTCCATCGGCCGGCACAGACGAGAAATGCGGCGTTGGCCTAGCTATTCCCGGCAACGATTAAAACACTGTTAATTATGTTCATAAATTGGTGCCGCGCTGGCACGAAGTTTGCACCTACGCAGTAGAATTTAACTGCAGCCCAAAGTTGGAGACATCGTGCGCATGCGGCGGAAGCTTGACCTGGCCTGCCGGGCCGCCGGCACCGGATATGAGTCGCGCGGGGATTGGCCATGCGCCTGACGCTGCGCCTCAACGGCGATCGCGTGCGCGCTTTCCATGTGGYGCTGGYCGAACAGMTGTCGCGGCTGCCCGGCGTGGAGCTTGGCGTAGATGCCCGTCCGGCGGCCGGCGGTGTGCCGCGCAGCGCCGAAGCGCTGTTCCAGCTTGAAACGCTGATCCATCGCCTGCCCGCCAATGGGACGGCAAAGCGTATTCCACTTTCGACGCTGGCCAGCCATGCGAGACCATCGGCGTCCGCCGATCTCACGATCGATCTCGTCGGCGATGTCGAGCCGCAAGGCCGACGGGTCTGGCGGCTGGCCTATGACGGCGTCTGCGGCGAGGAGGCCCTGCTGGCGCTGATCCTTGCCGGCCGCACGCCGCTCGTCCGCCTGGAACAGAACGGAGCGGCGGTCGCCGAGGGACGGCTCGGCACCGAATATCACGGCATTGCGCTGGCTTCCTTCCAGGACATGCTGGCGCGCACCGCCAGCCTGATCGTCGCGGCGGTCAACGGYGCCGCGCGCTCGCCGCTTCCGGTGCTGCCCGAACCGTCATCCGAAGCCTCGGCCCCGGCCTTGCCGTCGGCCACGAAGCTTGGTGTGCGTGCGGCCAAGGCAACGGCGCGCCGCATCGTCCAGCAGATCTATCACCTATGCTACAACGCCCCGCATTGGCGGGTCGGCTGGCGCGAGACCGGAGGCAAGGACCTCTACGAGCTGCGCGCCCATCCGCAATCGGGCTGGCGCGACTTGCCCGACGACGGCAGCCGCTTCTATGCCGACCCGTTTCCCGTGCTCCATCGCGGCCAGGTGACGCTGTTCGTCGAGGATTATATCCATCGCACAGGCAAGGCGATCCTGTCGGCGGTGGCTTTCGGGCCGAACGGACCGGCAGGCCARCCGAAGCCGGTGCTGGAACTGCCATATCACCTTTCCTACCCCTTCGTGTTCGAACGCGGCGGYGAGATGTGGATGGTGCCAGAAAGCTCCGCCAACCGGACGGTCGACCTCTACCGCGCCACCGCGTTCCCGGGCGGCTGGGTCAAGGAAGCGACGCTGCTGTCGGACATCGTCGCCAGCGACGCCACGCTCATCGAGCATGGCGGGCGCTGGTGGATGTTCGCCACCGTGCGCGACGRCGGCGGCGCCTTCTCGGATCAACTGCATCTGTGGTCGGCGCCGGATTTCCGCGGGCCGTGGACGCCGCATCCGAAGAACCCGCTGCTGATCGACATTGCCTCCGCGCGCCCGGCAGGCCGCATGGTCAGCCGCGGCGGGCAGCTTTTGCGCCCGGTGCAGGATTGCCGCAGGAGCTATGGCGCCGCGCTCGGCATCGCGCGCGTCACGCAGCTTGACGACAGTGGCTTCGAGCAGGTCGTCGAAACGATCCTCAATCCCGGCGCCGGCTGGGCCGGACGCAAGCTGCATACGCTCAACGAAGCGGGCGGACTGGAATTCRTCGATGGCTCGGCAATGGCGCCGCGATGGAAGCAGGCCAAGAACGGCACCACCCAGGGCGATGGGAATTAACCTAACTTTTCATTGCTACCCGTCTCGCTCTTGGGTTGCTTGAGATTGTCTTGACCGCCACGGATATTTGCCCCGTGACTTTGGAGAATAGAATGAGCACCGAACAGGGGCGCGAAACACCTGCCGCGCCGACCGGCCGGGCCGAGGTCGATGTAGCGATCGTCGGCGCGGGACTCGCCGGAACCATTCTGGCGACAACGCTCGCCAAGACGGGCCGCAAGGTAGCGCTGGTTGACCCGCATCGGATCCATCACGACGAATTCCGGGCCGAGAAAACTCGCTCGGAGCAGATGGGGCTATTCGAGAAGCTCGGGCTCGGCCCGGTTTTCAGGTCGCTGGTCACGCCGATGACCGATCTCCATGTCTTCCGCTTCGGCCAGCTGTTCGAGCGCAAGCAGACCTGGGAATACGCCTTTTCCTATGCGCCGCTGGTCAACGGCCTGCGCGCGGCGCTGCCGCCGCAAGTGCCGCTGACGGTGGGCAAGGTCGCCGAGGTCTCGACCGGACCGGACCGGCAGCGCCTGGTGCTCACCGATGGCTCCGTCATCGAAGCCAGGCTCCTGGTCGTGGCCACCGGTTACAGCGAGGCGGTGCGGCGTGCCATCGGCGTYGAGCGCATCGAGGAATCGAAGGCGCATTCGCTGTCGATGGGGTTCGATTTCGCGATCACACCGAAGGAATTCGGCCTGCAGTCGCTCACCTTCTACGCGAGGCGGGTCGCCGACCGCATTGCCTTTCTTACCATCTTCCGGATCGGCGAGCGGATGCGGGCCAACATGTTCGTCTATCGGACCGTTGCCGATCCTTGGGTGCAGGCGTTCCGCGAAAACCCGCAAAAGATCCTGCTTGAGCTGATGCCGGAGATTGCCGCGCGATGCGGCAACTTCGCGATCGCCAGCGAGGTGGAAGTCAGGCAGGTCAGCCTGACGACGACGCGGGGGCATCGTCGCGACGGCGTCGTCTTCATCGGCGATGCGTTCGCCACGACCTGCCCGGCGCAAGGCGACGGCATTCACCGGGTGCTTACCGATGTCGATCGCCTCACGGCACACATCCCGGCCTGGTTCGCAACACCCGGCATGGCAGCCGACAAGATCGGCGCGTTCTACGACGATCCGGCCAAGGTCGCGGCCGACGAAAAAGCCTTGCGCGCCAGCATCTATGCCCGGCGGATCAACGTCGAAACCGGGTTGGAATGGCGACTGCGCCGCCTGCGCAACAACACCGCGCGGCGGCTGATGATTTTCGCCCGCCGGTTCCGGGCGGCTGGAAAACCGAGTGACGCCGCGCCTGGCGTAGCAGGAGTTGCTTTCGACCACATCGACAAGGCAGGTCAGGAATTGCCCGCCGGGCCGCGCCTGGGACCATAATCGTAAGTGAGCTTACGAATCCGTAAGTCGCGATTCCCGGTGAGGCTGGTTTAGATCGCCTTGAGCAGTGTCTCCTGCTCGGCGGGACAGCACACTCCCGTCGCACCAATGGCCCGCTGCCGTCTCTATCGGCAGCGGGCTATCGAGCGGCGGCTCGCAGGGCCTGTACTTCGCCGCCGCCCCGCCTCGCGCCCGGGTTGGTTCGGATCGTTTCAGCCGCTCGTGATATCCGCTCGAACGCACGGCACGGACGCCGACGGAGATCCGCGCCTCCCCGCGCATGGGGGTTGGCCCCGCCCCGCGCTTCGCCCTATCTTCGGATTGGAACAAGGACCACGACCATGACCCGCGTCCGGGCGATGACGAGGAACGACCTGGCCGACGTATCGCGGCTGCTCGGCCAATCCTGGCGGCGAACCTATGCGCCGATCATGGGCGACGAGACCGTGGCCAGGCTCTCCGACGAAAGGCACGCGCCGGAAAGGCTCGCGGGCGAGCTCGACGACGAGGACAAGATGTCCTTCGTCGCGGAACGCGCCGACGGCTCGATCGCCGGCTACGCCATGGCGGCGATGGACGCAAAGGGCGACGTCATGCTGGAGAGGCTCCACATCGAGCCGCAGGCCTTCGGCAGCGGCCTCGCGGTCGATCTTCTGCATGCGGTGCTTGCCGCGCATGCGGGTATTCCCAGCATTGCGCTGGAGGTGATCGAGGGTAACGACCGCGCGATCGCCTTCTACCGCAAGCATGGCTTCGAGGTGGTTGAACGCCGGGAAGCCGCGCATGGCGTTGGCGGTCACGCTTCGCTGATCATGCGCCACATGCTGCCAAKGGCTTAGGCCGACATCAGGCGGCGGCCCGCATGCGCAGYGCCTGCATGACGCTGTCCTCGAAAGCGCCTGGCACCCTGCCCGCTTCGGCCAGTTGGACCGCATCCCAGCTTTGGCTCAGGCTGCCATCGGCCATCAGCACCGCGCGGTTGCAGAGCGCCGGCACAGCCTCCACGACATGGGTCGAGACGATCGCGGCGTGACGGCCGCTCGCGCAGAGCGCGGCGATGACGCGCTTCACCTCCCAGGCGGCGACCGGGTCGAGGCCGTTCAGCGTCTCGTCGAAGATCAGAAGCGGCGGCCGGCCGAGAAGCGCCGCGACGATGGCGATCTTGGCCCGCGTGCCAAGCGAATGTTCGGCGATCGGGCGATCCATCCAGCGGCCGAGTTCGAGTCGCTCCAGGAGGTCGCCGCTCGGCAAATCGTTTGGCGCGCAGCCGCGGATCGAGGCGACGAGCTCGATATACTGGCGTCCCGAAAGCGTCGCCGGCAGCTCATGCGGCTCGATGGCGAGGCCGAAGCCGGCCTTGGCGCGTTCCGGCGCGGCGGCAAGCTCGATGCCGTCTATCGCCACGCTGCCGCCGATCAACGGAATCTGGCCGGTGACCGCCCTGATGAGCGTCGACTTGCCCGAGCCGTTGGCGCCGAGCAGGCCGAGGATGTCGCCCCGGCGGAGCGAAAGATCGATGCCGCGAACCACAATGTGCCCGCGATAGCCGGCGCTGAGCTCTTCGACGGTGAGGACTTCAGCCATTGCGATACCTCTGTCGGGTTCGATGCCACAGGAAGAACACCAGCGCCGCCAGACCGATCAGCACGGTGCGGCCATATTCGAGCGTCTCGTAGCTGGCATAAGCGAGCGCGCCGGCGAAGCTCAGCATGGCGACGAAGGGCGCGTTGAGGAAATAGGCGCCGAACACCGCATAGGCGCCGTTCAGCACCAGCAGCCAAAGGCCGCTGGCGACCGGCACGGACCACGCCGACGGCTCGGCCGCGAGCGCCGCGCCGGCCGGCAGCAGGAAAAAGGCGAGCGACAGTTGCAGCGGCAGCCGCACCAGCCGCAGCCACACATGGGTAAAGCCGATGGGCGCCGTGCGCAGCACCGGCGAGCCGAGCGGCTGGCAGCGCAGGCTGAGCATGAAAACAAGAATGCCCCCCGCCAGGCCAGCAACCGCCGCCGGCCCGGCCGAGCGGCCGGCCAAGCTGGCCCATGCGCCGACGATGGCCGCGAGCGCGAGCAGCAGGCCGGCGGCAGCCAGCTTCCAAGACGGCCGCATATGGCCGGCTGGCAGTTTCCAGGCCCAGCTGGAAAGCCAGCTTGGACGTGCGCGGTCGAGGCGGCGCAGCCAGGACCGTCCGACCGGTGTCACCTGGCTTGCCGCCTCATCAAAAACAAGGCGTGGCCGCCGCAGGCGCCAAAGAGCTGCCGTGCCGAAGCCCAAGGCAAACAGGATCGCCGCGCCCAAGCCCCAGGCCTGCGCCAACGGCTTTCCAACGACGGCGCAGGCAAAGCCGGCCGACATGGCGATCATCAGCGTGAACGGGAGGCCGAGCGCGAAGGTTCCCACCCCGGCCATGCGACGGCGCTCCGCGGAAGCGAGCGGCAGCGCCTTGAGGAAGGGAGCGAAGGCGCGAGAAAGGCAAAGCCGCGACATTGCATTGCCGGCCAGGCATCCCAGCGCGGCGAAAGTGATTGGCAGTCCAAGCATCCACAGAAGCTGGTCGTCCCGCAGTTTCGGCGCCGCGGCATGCAAGGCGATGACGATATCGGCGATCGCATAGGCCAGAAGCCCACCGCCGCCGAGCGCAATCCAGGCAAGATCGCGGCGCCGCATCGCGCGCAGGCCGGCAACCAACTCGCGCCAGAGCAATATCAGGACAAGCCCGTCGTGCCGCATTGGTCCATCACCACGTGGATCGCCGCGCAAGGATGACGACGATTGCGCCGTCAATAGGGCCAGCGCTGGACGCCTCCTCTCCCGGCCCTATAATTTAGCCGGATTGAAAATTCGGCTGGAGAGAATTGATGAGCCTCGGCAGACACAAACTCGGCAGCCAGGGGCTCGAAGTCTCGACTATCGGTCTCGGCTGCATGGGCATGAGCCAGGCCTATGGGCCGGCCGATGAAGCGGAGTCGATCGCGACCCTGCACCGGTCGATCGAACTCGGCTGCACTTTTCTGGACACGGCCGAGGTCTACGGGCCTTTCCACAACGAGGAGCTGCTTGGGCGCGCGCTGAAGGGCCGGCGCGACCAGGTGACGATCGCGACGAAATTCGGCTTCCGCATCGTCGACGGCAAGCAGTCCGGCACCGACAGCCGCCCCGAGCATATACGCGAGGTGGTCGACGCTTCGCTCTTGCGGCTCGACACCGACCGCATCGATCTCCTCTATCAGCACCGCGTCGATCCCGCCGTGCCGATGGAAGACGTCGCGGGCACGGTCGGCGAACTGGTGGCTAAGGGCAAGGTGCGCTTCTTCGGCCTATCGGAAGCGGGCATTGCCAACATCCGCCGCGCGCATGCCGTGCATCCGGTTTCGGCGCTGCAGAGCGAATACTCGCTGTGGGAGCGCAATCTCGAGCCCGAGATCATCCCGGCGCTGAAGGAGCTTGGCATCGGTCTGGTGCCGTTCGCGCCGCTCGGCCGCGGCTTCCTTGCCGGCGACRTCAAGCGCGCGGAAGACTATCCGGAGGGCGATTTCCGGCGCGGCGACCCGCGCTACCAAGGCGAGAATTTCGACCTGAATGTCGCGGCGGCGGCCACGGTGCGCGACATCGCAGACGCCAAGGGCGTCAAGCCCGGCCAGATTGCGATCGCCTGGCTGCTCGCAAAGGGCCTGGATTTCGGCATTGACATCGTGCCGATCCCCGGCACCAAACGCCGAACCTATCTGGAAGAGAATGTCTCGGCGGCCGACATCACGCTCGACGCCACCGAGATGCTGGGGCTCGACATGGCGCTGACGCCCGACAAGGTATCGGGGCCAAGGTATAACGAACGGACGATGTCGTTGGTGGACCGGTAGGCGTTATCCAGCGCCTACTTCTTCTTGCAATCCGCCATCGCCTCCATCGCTTTCCTGGCCTCTCCCTCGCTGGCGTATTTCTTCTTCCCAAGGTCGACGACAAGCGTGCCGTCGGGCTTCTTGGGCACGATCTCGCACTGCTTCGATACCGCGTCCCGGGCGACCCAGTATTGCTCGGCCGCCACGGCGGGCATGCTCATCATGCCAGTGGCGAGGATTGCGACGGTGACGGTGCGAACCATTGCGGATCTCCATGGCTCTGATTGGAACGCAACGCGAAAACAAGCGGGCGCCGATCGGCGGCGCCTGACACGCTGCCGTCTGGAAAACGCCCTGTCCGCCGCTGTGTTCCGGCGGCTCATGCGTGCGAATGGGGGTCGATGCTGTAAGGATGCACCGGATAGCCCGGCCCGATCGCCTCGCTGACGCGCTCCATCCAGGCACTGACCGCCGGATAATCGGCAAGCTCAAAACCGCAATCTTCTGCGCGGTGAGCGTAGGCATAGACAGCTATGTCGGCGATGGTGAGCACATCGCCGACCAGGAACGGCATGTCAGCCAGGCTGCGCTCCAGCGCGCTAAGCGCCCRCACACCCGCCTCGCGCTTGCCGGCAACCAGCGCCTGGTTGCGCTCCAGCCGGCCGGTCAGGGTCCAGAAGCGCAGCGAGCCGATGACCGGCTCGACATAATACTGCTCGAAGAACAGCCACTGCATGACCTTGGCCCGGGCAAGCCGGTCTGCCGGCAGATAGGACGTGCCCTCCGCAACGAGCACGAGGATCGCGTTGGATTCGGCGATCGCCTGCCCGTTCTCCACGGCGAGCACCGGAACGGCGCCTRCCGGGTTCAGCTTGAGGAAGGCTTCAGTTCGGCTCTCGCCCTCGAAGATCGAGACGATACGGGTTTCGTAGGCGATGCCGAGCAGGCCGAGCAGGACGCGAATCTTCCAGGCGTTTTGCGACGGGAGATAATCGTAGAGCGTGAGCATGGCCGATCCCTCATTGGCAGCAATGGCTTCGCATGAGGTGGTGCAATGCGCCACCCGATTCACGCATTCGCAGCTCAAAACGAGCGAAGGTCGTGGCGGGGCACCACCCAAAGTCGGCGCGAGGCACCTCCCTCTGGCCTGCCGGCCATCTCCCCCGCAAGGGGGGGAGATCAGCAGCTTCAACGTCTCGTCCTCATCGCCCCGAAATATCCTTCGCCACCGCCTGCGCCTCGATGCCGATCTCGCGCAACAGGCCGGTGACCGGGTTGTAGAAGCCGACGAGATAGATGCCGAGCTCCGAGGCTCGCGCGTTCACGCCGCTCTTGCCCGGGCTAAGCTCCGCCGGCAGGAAGGCGCCGTAGCCCGGACGATAGCCGGTGGCGAAAATCGCCGCGTCGAACTTCTTCTCCACGCCATCGACGAATGTCACGCCGTCTCGGGTGAAGCTTGCAATATCCGGGGCTATGCCGATCCGACCCTGCTTGATCGCCGCCACCGTGCCGACATCGATCACCGGGATGCGGCCGGCATCGATCCCTTGGAGGATGCCCTGCTTCGGCCGCACAATGCCGTATTTCTCCAGCCGGCCCAGCGCCAGGTCGAGGATCTTGGGAAACATCCAGTCGTTCAGCGCCTGCGGCATCGGCCGGCTGGCGATACCCACCATCTGGATCGGCACGCCGAACAACTGGCGCGGCACGATGTGGACGCCCTTGCGCACCGAGATGGTCGGATGGGCGCCGCTTTCGGCCAGATCGAGCGCGATCTCCGCGCCCGTGTTGCCCATGCCAACAACCAGCACGTCCTTGCCGACATAGGGCGCGGCCTCGGTGTAGGCAGCGCTGTGCAGCACCTTGCCCCTGAAGACCTCGATGCCCGGAAAGGCCGGTGTGATGGGCTCGGCATTGTTGCCCGTGGCGACGACCACCTTGCGGGCATTGAAAGGGCCGGCATCGGTCTCGACCACGAGCTTTCCGTCCTCGCGGTGGACGGATTTCACGGTGACGCCGAAGCGCGGCCTCAGCCCGAAACGCCCGGCATAGGCGTCGAGATAATCGATCACTTTTTCGCGTGGCACATAGCGCGGGTGACTCTTCGGAAACGGCACGAAAGGCAGCGATGAGAAGGACTTCACCGTGTGCAGGTGCAGCCGCCGGTAATGCCGGCGCCAGGACGGCGCAACCTCATCGGCCTTTTCAAGGATGACGAAATCCTGCCCCGCCTGTTTCAGGCAAGCGGCGACCGCGAGCCCGGCAGGGCCGGCACCGACGATGACGACATTGGTGTCCAAAGACCTCTCCTCCCGCCCAAGCGGCAAAAGCTATGACGGGAGGCGTGCGGGCGACAAGTAGGGAGAAGCACCTAGGGGGCGTCGCTGCCCTACTCCATCGCGCCGGGTGTCTCGGGCTCGTCCTCGGGCGATTCGAGGATCTCGATCAGTTTCGCCACGCGGGCGCCGGGCATGGCGTGACCTTCATTGACCAGCGCCTCGTCGGCGCCAATCCAGGCGAAGGCCTCACGCAGCTCCTCGATACTGGCGCCGGTGAGCGCGATGTCGGCGATGACAGCCTCGTCGACCGGTCCAAGCACGGAAATGATCTCGTTGCGGGTCATCTTGGCCTCCCCATGGGTCGGGATGATTGCCCAGGGAAACGACCGGCGGGCGGAGCGGGTTCCGATAAACCGCGGGCCGGCTTCTTCCGAACGAGGCCCAATGCTATGGCTCGTCCATGAAGCCAGCCCTCCTCCTTGCCGCCCTGCTCCTGTCCACGCCAGCCCTCGCAGACTGGAAGCCCGTCGAAAAAATCGACACCTATGCCGTCTCGGGCCAGACGGCAGAGCAGCTCTACCTCTCGATCGGCGAGAAAGGCCCGCTGATCGGCACGGCCGGCAACGCTCGGCGCGTCATCGCGCATACTTTCTTCAAGCTGACCTGGCAGCGCGACTACCAGCCGCAAGGCAACGCCTRCGTGCTGAAGACGGCGCGGCCGAAGCTGATCATCACCTACACGCTGCCCAAGCCGGCCGGAAAGCTGGAGCCCGCCCTGCAGGCGCGCTGGGACAGGTTCGCCGCCGGGCTGATCGCGCATGAGAAGGTGCATGGCGCCGGCATCGTCGACATGGTGGACAAGATCGTCGCCTTCAGCACCGGCCTCACCGTCGAAAACGATCCCGGCTGCAAGAAGGTCAGGGCGGAACTGACGGCCTATCTGGACCAGCTCTCCAGGGCGCAGCGCCAGGGCAGCCGCGACTTCGACACGAAAGAGTTCGGGCATGACGGCAATATGCTGAAGCTGATCGCGGCGTTTCTGGACGGGGATTAGCGCCGACGGTTAGCGGATCGGCACCAGTTTCGCCGCCTCGCGCATGGCCTGCGCGGCGCAGGGATTGCTGACCGGATAGCCCGAGATAAAACCCTCGATCGAGAAGCCGGGAAATTCGGCCCGCAATCTGGCCGCGATGGCCGCGGCCTCGGGCCCTTCGCCCAGTACCGCATGGGCGAGCATCAAAAAGACCAGCACGTGAGGAGAATCCGGTGTGCTTCGCCGCAGCGCCGCAATGGCTTCCCGGTGCCTGCCGGCCGCGAACAGGACGCGGCCCTGCATGCCGAAATACCAGGGCGGAGCAAGCGGATTGAGGCGCATGGCCCGCTCRATGAGCGGGATCGCCTCAGCCGGATCGCCGGCGACCAGTGCCTTGCTGCCGGCAAGCAGCGCCAGCGTGTCGGCATGGTTGGAGCCGCATTCGAAGGCTCGCCGGTGGGCGCTTTCGGCCGCTTCCAGATCGCCGAGGCAGCCCATGAGATCGCCGAAGCAGGAGTGCGCGCTGCTGTCGCTCGGGTCGAACCGCAGAGCGTTCTCGACCGCCCAACGCCATTTGGCGATCGAGGCGTTCAGATCGTCGCCGTAGCCGTTGCACGCTTCGATCGAATAGGCGTAGGCGAGTTCGGTCCAGGCCCTGACCAGGGTCGGGTCATGCTCGAGCGCGCGTGAAAACAGCTCGATGGCTTCCCTGTTGCCGCTGCGGCTGAAGGTGTTGTGCTGCTCGACGCCCAGCAAATAAAAGTCATAGGCGCGCAGACTGGCCGGCGGCTTGCGACGGATCGCATTGCGGCCGACCGTGGCGATCGCGCCGAAACAGCCCGCAAGCACATTGATGACGCTTTCGGTCAGGCTGTCCTGCAGAGCGAAGATGTCCTCCGCCGGACGGTCGAAGCGCTCGCTCCACAGGCTGACACCGGTCCCTGCATCTGCAAGTTCGATCGTCAACCGGATCCGGCGGTCGTCGGCCCGCAACTGACCCGAGACGATATAGGTGGCGCCCAATGCCTTGCCGTCCGCGGCGAAATCGGCGGGCCTGCTGCCCAGCGATTTCATGGTGTGGAAGGCGATCACCGGCATGTCGGCGTAGCGCGCAAGATCGACGGTGATATCCGACGACAGGCCGTCGGCAAAGCGGTGCCAGCGTTCGTCGGCGTTCAGGCACTCGATTGGAAATATCGCAAGCACCGGCGAAGCTTCGGGCGCAGACGGCGCGGCCGCGATGGCATTGATGTGCATGGCGAGTGCGATCTTGCTGCGCACGCCAAGCTTTTCGTAGATCGCGGCGAGATGCGTGCGCACGGTCGACGGGGCGATGAACAGCGCCTCGCCGATCTCGCGATAAGTCAGGCCCGCCGCGAACTTTTCCGCCACCGCGCGCTCGCGCTCGGACAAGGCCGGCAAAGACTGGCCAGGCGAAGGCATGGCCGGTGTGGACATGGCGTTGTGGTTCATCCCGATCCCCTGCCCGCGGACGGGAACATTACCAAACGCCCGCAGCAGCAAAAATACTACAAATGCAGGATCCAAGACACTGCATGCGGCCGATGGTGCGGCCGAGACCGGAGGTTCAGGCTCCCCGCATGCCCTCGATGAGGGCCATTCGTTCCCGAGGAGCCGATGATGAATCCGACGTTGAACACGATTTCCGATTTTTACAGCGCCGTGCGGCTCGATGTCCGCGAACCGCCGACCGGAGAAAGCCTCCTGCCACGCCGGCCCGGCCTGTTTGGTCTTTTCGCAGTGTGGCGCGAGCGCGCCTTTTTCCRCAGGGACCTTGCGCTCAAGGCACGCGACACGCCGTATCTGATCGGTGACATGGGCCTGACGATGGACGCCGCGCGTGAGGAACTCGCCAAGCCATTCTGGCGGCGGTAGCCGGAACAATTCAGCAAAAAATCAGCAGTCGTTCAGGACGGCAGGGACCTTTCGCAGCGATGCTTGCGGAATGGCGACGAGCAGGAGACACACCGCTGCCGCCRCCAAGCATGGAGGGCAATCATGCATCAGAGGATTGACGCACCGTTCCCGCCCGCCCAGTTGGCACGAGAGGAAATGCTTCGTTTCCTTTCGACCGGCTTTGCCGGCCCTTGTTGCGGCGAGAGCAACGAGATGCTGGCCTACCTCGAAGGGGTGGCGTCCAGCGAGAAAGCCGCCACCGAATCGCCCGGACCAAGGTTTCGCCTGCGCGGCCTCTTTTCAGGTTTGAACTTGTTTCCAGCTTGACCTTGCCGGCATTTGCCATTCCCATGGACGGTGCGCGATGAAGCGCGGTAATGGGGCAAGAGCTTGGCGCTACGGATCGGCGGCGCGGTGCTCGATCTCGACCGGGGTACGCTCCGGCGTGACGGCGAGATCGTGCCGGTCCGGCCGAAAACCCTGGAGCTGCTGGCCTACCTGGTGCGCAATCCCGGTCGGGTGCTGAGCAAGGATGAATTGCTGCAGGCGGTCTGGCCAGGAATCATCGTCACCGAGGATTCGCTCACCCAATCGATCCGCGACGCGCGCAAATCGATTGGCGACGAGGCGCAGGCGCTGATCCGCACGGTGCCGCGCCGGGGCTATCTCTTCCAGCTTCCCGAGGCCGAGGCAGCACAGCCACCGGCGGCGGCCGCGGCGCGGGCAGAGCCGACGGTGGCGGTGCTGCCGTTTGATGTGGACCCCGCCGATGCCGCCGCCAGGGCATTGTTCGACGGCGCCGTCGAGGAAATCACCAACGCGCTTTCATACTTCAAGACCGTCGCAGTGCTGGCGCGCCATTCGGCCTTCGCCCTGGCCGAGCATTCGCGCGAGGACATCCGGGCAACCGCGGAGCGGCTCGGCGCGGACTATATCGCCGAAGGCTGCGTCGAAACCGCCGGGACGGAATACGGCGCGCGCGTCGTTCTGACCGAGACGGCATCCGGCCGGCGCGTCTGGTCGCAGAGTTTCACTTTCGCCACGGGCGATATCTTCGCTTTCCAGACGATGGTGGCGCAGCGGATCGTGACGGCGCTGGTCGCCAACATCGAAAGCGCGGTGATGCGGCGCGGTGTGCCGGCGCCCGCCGCCAATGTCGAAGCCTATCTGCATTTCCTGCGCGGCAAGGAGCTGCTCCGCAGCTTTGGCGACGGCGTCAACCAGGAGGCCCGCGCGCATTTCCTCAAGGCCATCGAGCTCGATCCGCAATCAGGGCTGGCGCACGCTTACCTGGCGCTCGCCGAGGTGATTATCGGCGGCTACGCCGATGCTCCGCGCGCCGTGCTCGACCAGGCGCGCGATCGGGCGCTGCATGCGATCGCGCTCAGCCCGGACGAGGCGCGCTGCCACCGCATGCTGGCGCTGACGCTTCTCTATCGCGGCCGCGACGAATACGATGCCGCCGAGAAGCACTTCGCCCGCGCGCTGGATCTCAATCCCTACGACGCGGACACGCTCGCCCAAACCGGCTTCTTCCGGGCGCTGCGTGGCGACGGCGAGGCCGGGCTGGCCCTGCTCGACAAGGCCATCCAGCTCAATCCGATGCATCCGACCTGGTACTATCACGACCGGGGCGAAGCCCTGCTGATCCTCGGCCGCTACCGCGAGGCGGCCGCGTCCTTCTCATGCCTGCCCCGCAAGAGCGCGTGGCAATGGGCGAGACTRGCCACGTGCTACGCCCTGGCCGGCGACGCCGAGAAGGCGCTGGCGTGCGTGCGTGAAGGACGCGCCCTGGAGYCCGGCCTCACCATCGCGCAAATCATCGAGGAAACGCGCATGGAGCGATCCGAGGACCGCGAGAGAATACGCGAGGGCCTCGAGCTGGCGGGCTGGAACATCAACGGCCCGCCCGCTCGCTAGAAGCTGATCTCCACCGCCGCGGCACTTCGCTTGGCCTCGCCGTGGAACACCGCCTCGATGTTGTTGCCGTCGGGGTCGAGCAGGAAGCAGGCGTAGTAGCCGGGATGGTAGCGGCGCTCGCCCGGCGCGCCATTGTCCTTGCCGCCGGCGGCAAGCCCGGCCTTGTAGAAAGCATCGACCATGGCGCGGTCCTTCGCCTGGAAGGCGAGATGGTGGCGGCCGGTGAGCACGCCGAGCGCGGCGCGGCTGTYGACGCTGGAGACGAACAATTCGTCGGCCCAGAAATAATCCTGCGCCTCGCCGCCGATCGGGATGCCCAGCACCTCGAACAGCGCTCCGTAGAAACGCCGGCTGGCCTGAAGGTCGCGAACCACAAGCTGGATGTGGTCGATGAGCCGGCCGCGATAGAGTTCCATAAGAGCGTTCTCCTCGTTGCAGCGGTTCAATTTAGATGGGAGGGGATCAGCGTCAATGCGGGTGCTATAGGCTGCTGACACGCCGGCGGGATAGAGGGGGGCGCRAAGGAGCTCGGCCTTGCGGGCGATAGCGAACTATCCGCTCTTTCGAAAAACTAGATAAAAAATGCAACCGGATTTGTAGGATCGGCTTCCGCCCCGGCGTCCTTCGGACGCAAGCGGCCCGGTGGACTGGAAAAACCGTGYCGCATCAAACAGGATGCCTTACGGCATGGGAGCAGAACCATGAACCATTCTTATCGTTGGGTCATCGTCGCGGCCGGCGCGCTGATGACCTGCGTGGCGCTCGGCGCCATGTTTTCGCTGGCGATCTTCCTGGAGCCGATGTCGCTCGACACGAACTGGTCGCGCACCGGCATTTCCAGCGCCATGACCTTGAACTTCCTCGTCATGGRYCTCGGCGGCTTCGCCTGGGGCGCGATCTATGACCGGGTCGGCGCCCGGCCGGTCGTGCTTGCGGGCGCGGTGCTGCTCGGCCTGTCGCTGGTGGTGGCGAGCCGCGCAACCTCGCTTATCGTCTTCCAGCTCAGCTACGGCGTGATCGTAGGCCTTGCGGCCAGCGCCTTCTTCGCGCCGATGATCGCGCTCACCACCGCCTGGTTCGACACCAACCGAAGCCTTGCCGTCTCGYTGGTCTCGGCCGGCATGGGTGTGGCGCCGATGACCATCTCGCCCTTCGCCCGCTGGCTGATCACGGCCTATGACTGGCGCACCGCCATGTTCGACATCGGCGTCATGGCATGGGTGCTCTTGCTGCCCGCCGTGTTGCTGGTGCGCCAGCCTCCGGCGGCGGTCGCGGCAAGCGACGGCACGCCCTTGCCTGCCGCAAACGATCCCGGCATGAGCGTCGGCCAGGCGCTGCGCTCGCCGCAATTCATCGTGCTGGGCCTCACCTTCTTCGCCTGCTGCGCGGCGCATTCGGGCCCGATCTTCCACATGGTGAGCTATGCCATGTCCTGCGGCGTCGCGCCGATGGCGGCCGTGTCGATCTACAGCGTCGAGGGACTGGCCGGCCTCGGCGGTCGCGTGCTCTACGGCGTGCTCGGCGACCGGCTGGGCGTCAAGCCGGTGCTCGTCGCCGGGCTCGCCATCCAAGGGTTGGTGATCGCCGCTTACCTCACCGTCGGCCAGCTCGAGCAGTTCTATCTTCTGGCCGTCATCTTCGGCGCCACCTATGGCGGCGTGATGCCGCTCTATGCCGTGCTGGCGCGCGAATATTTTGGTTTGCGCATCATCGGCACGGTGCTTGGCGCGGCCACGATGCTTTCCAGCCTCGGCATGTCRCTCGGCCCGCTTGCCGGCGGCATGATCTACGACGCCACCGCCAGCTATCACTGGCTGYTCATCGGCTCGGCGCTGATCGGGCTGGGTGCTGCCGGCATCGCCATCGCCTTCCCGCCGCAGCCAAGCCGRCAGAAGCTGCAGATGGCGTGAGGTGAGATCGGTTCCTCGCCCTTATGAAGCGGGCGAGGGACCAAGGCTTGCGGGAGATTGAGCGACCGCCTCACCCAGTCCCTGCCCCCGTGCGCACGGCCTCACGGTCGCTCTCGTCGCGCTTCACTCGCTCGTCGGAAATCAGCACCACCGGGCATGGGCTGCGCCGCAGGACGCCCGTCGTCGTCTCGCCGAAGATCAGCTCCTCGCCCTGGCGCCGCGCCACGCCCATGACGATCAACGCCACGTTGCGGCCGGCCTGGCGGGCAATGGCATCGGCGGCGGCGGCCCTCGAGCGGATCGCCGTCTCGATCTCGACGCCATAGCGGTCGGCGAGTGCAACGATATCCTTCAGCACCGCTTCCCGGCGACGGTGCGAGACGGTGTCGCGCGGCTCCTCGCGGCCTGTGCGCGCGACATAGAGCATCTTGACCGGCGCGCCGGTGACGGCGGCTATTGCGAGCGCCAGCTCGGCGCCGCGGCGGGCAATCCCCGTGCCGTTGACCGGCACCAGTATCTTGCCTGAATCCGGGCCGAGCCGAGGAATCTGGYGGCCTGCCGTCGCCGGCTTCAGGACAAGACAAAGCGGACCGTCGAAGGAGCCCGTCACCTCGTTCAGCCGATGCGAGAAAGCGCCCTTGGAGGTGACCGCGCGGCCGAGGCCGACGAGCAGCATGCCGTAGCCCTTGCGCGCCTCCTTGGCGACAGCCTCGGCCGAAAGCACTTCGTGCTGGCGGCGCGTGACCGGCGCTTCGCGCACCGGCGTTTCGTCGGATTTCTTGGCCGCCTCGCGACTGTCCTCCGCGCCTTTCTCCATTTCTTCCAGATGCAGGCCTTCCGTCGGCTCGGCATCGATCTCGCCACTGGAATGCAGCACCGTCGTCGGCTTGCCGGCGCCGATGACGCCGGCGAGATAGGCGGCGAAGCGGCCGACCACACCCTCGTCGACCACCACCAGCAGCCGCTCCAGATTGGCGACGAAGCCGCGCTGGTCGATCTCCTCACGCTCCAGCCGCTTCTTTTCCCGCTCGCCGATCGGCAGCCGCCGCAGCGCCCAGCGCAGTGTCGGCGGCATGGCCAAGGTGGTGATGACCGCCATGGTGACGATCATGGTGAAGAGGTTGTGCGACAGCACGCCCATCGACAGGCCGATCGAGGCGACGATCACCTCTGTCGAACCCCGCGCGTTCATGCCGCAGCCCACCGCAATGCCTTCGGCACGGCTCATGCCGGCGACCTCGGCGCCGATGAAGGCGCCGCCGAACTTGCCGATCGAGGCGATCACCACCAGCGCAACCGTAAGCAGTGCAAGCTGCGGGTCGGCCAGCACGGTGAGGTCGGCCGACAGGCCGGCGACGCCGAAGAACACCGGCATGAAAAGCGCGGTGATGATGCCGCGCAACTGCCCCTCGATGTGGCGCGACAGGATCGGCGATTCACCCACCAATATGCCGGCGACGAAGGCGCCGAGCACGGTGTGGACGCCGATCAGGTCGGTGATCAAGGCCATCACGCCCATGATGGCGAGGATGACGGTGACCACCRCATATTCGGAGCGGAAGGTGTCGTTGGTCCAGCGGATGGCGTCAAAGACGATGCGGCGTCCGAGCGTGAAGGAAAMCGCCATGAAGAGGGCGACGCCGGCAATGGTGAAGGCCAGGCTGCCGAGCTCGATCTGCCCCCTGGTGGYGATGCCGATGGTGATGGCGATGATCACCCAGCCGATCGTGTCCTCGATGATGGCCGAGGAGACGATGACCTGACCGAGATCGCGACGCATGAAGTTCATGTCGCGCACCACCATGGCGACGATCTTGACCGAGGAGATGGAGAGCGCGGTGCCGAGGAACAGCCCGGCGACGATGCGCTCGCTGCCGGCGGCAAGCAGCGTGGCCGGCATGAACTGGGCGGCGACGAAGCCGAGCGCGAAGGGCACGGCCACRCCGGCGGCCGAGATGGAAAAGCAGGCGCGGCCGACGCGGCGCACGAGCCGCAGATCCGTCTCCATGCCGGTGAGCAACAGYAGCATCAAGACGCCGAGCTGGGCGATGGCGTTGATCATCGATTTCTGCGAAGGGTCGTCGRCAAAGATCAGCCGCTCGGCCGTCGGCCAGACCCAGCCGAGCAGCGAAGGTCCGAGCAGGATGCCGCCGATCAATTGCCCCATCACCGCCGGCTGGCCGAGCGTCTCCAGCACCTCGCCGATGCCGCGGCCGATGACCAGAAGCAGGACCAGCTCAGCGACGAAAATGCCCTCCGAAGACATGCCGGTCTTCTCGGCGGCGAAGGCGACGGCGGGCATCAAGGCAAGCGCCGCACCACCAAGCGCGACCCAGATCCACAGCGACCGCCGCCGATTGAGCATGTTCGACAAATTATGCACCCCTCATTCCTCGCATCGGCACAAACGGTTTGGCCAGAGGATCGGTTGCACGAGGGCCAATCTTCCCCCTTGAGGGGGAGATGGCCGCGAAACGGCCAGAGGGGGTCGTTGCGCGTGAAGCGCCGACATCTTACGCATTTCACCAACTCTGCAAAGAGAAGGCCGGTGCTCGACGTGAGACGGCCCCTCTGTCGCCTTCGGCGACATCTCCCATCGAGGGGGAAGATGCTCGCGCCCCTACAATTCTAATCAAATGCCACCGCCGATCTTTGCTTCCCGGTAAAGCGACTCGACGATGTTGGCCGCCAAGGCGGGGCAATAAGGAGAAGCTAATGAAAAGCGACTTTGCCGCCGCCCACCTCCACCTCGACCGGGCATGCCATTATCTGCGTGGCGACGACGAAACGAGCCGCGCGGCGCTTGCGGCGCTTGACCTTGTGATCGAGGCGGTGGCGGCGGCCCAGCACGCCAAGCCGATGGCCGACGTGCTGCCCTTTCCGCGACGCGCGAATGGCGGTCTTCCCCCGCTTGCATCCTGACCTATCCACCTGAAAAGGCGGGAACATTCTGGCCGGCCGCACGTTGAAGCAGCAGGGGTGTGGCCGGTCGATGTCACGGCGAGGACGGCCGGCCATGGCGGGCGGGAGGCGCATGGCAGAATGTCCCAGACGAAGGTCGCAAAATTCACTGGCTCGGCCGCGGCCCCGAAATCCACCGAGGCGGCTGCACCGRCAAAATCCACCGAGAAGGCCRCACCGCCAAGAGCGTCCGACACGCTGGCGCTGAAGCTTAGTTCCGCCGAATTCACCACGACGCTGTCGCATTTCCACCGCGCCGAGATCGCACGCATGGCTGGGTGGCGCGACCGGCTCGACCGCACCAGCAACTGGGCGATCACCGTGGTGGCAGCGATGCTGTCGGTATCGCTGTCGACGCCCAGCGCGCATCACGGCGTGCTTTTGTTCGCGATGCTGCTCATCACTTTGCTTTTGTGGATCGAGGCGCGGCGCTACCGCTTCTTCGATGTCTACCGCGCTCGCGTGCGGCAGTTCGAGCGCTACTATTTCGCGCAGATTTTTTCGCCGCAGCCGGATTACGCTTCCAACTGGCTCGCCATCCTCGGCGAAGGTCTGCGCTCGCCGCGCTTCCTGATCTCGCAACGCGCGGCGCTGATCCGCCGGCTGCGCCGCAACTATATTTTCATGTACACGATCCTGCTGCTTGCCTGGATCCTGAAGATCACCACGCCGAGCCTCTCGCGCGAAGGCTCGCCCATCGGCTTCGGGGCATCGCTCGTCGACACCTTCAGGGTGGCGACGCTCGGGCCTATCCCGGGCGTCGTCGTCGTGTGCGGTGTGGCCGCCTGCTATCTCGCGCTGCTTGCCGCCGCTTTCCTGATCCGCGCCGATGACGGCGAGCTGTCCTTCGGCGATGTGCATGTATGAACCAAAGCGTCCACGGCTGCGCGATCACAAACCCGGCGGCCTGACGAAACCCTCGGTGAGCCRCACCAGCGCCTTCGCGGTGGCGAGCAGCTTCATGTCCGAATGGCGGCGGCCGACGAATTGCGCGCCGATCGGCAAACCTTCGCGGTCGAACCCGATCGGAATGACAGCGGCCGGGTGACCTGTGAGATTGAAGCGGCAGGTGTGGCTGAGCGCGCTCCAGTAGGACGTCTCGACACCATCGACCGGAATCGGCATCCCCATTTCCTGGTGCTGGAAAGCGGTGCACATCATCGCCGGACAGACCAGCACGTCCCAGTCGTCAAAGAAGCGCTCCCACGCGTAGATGAATTCGTCGCGCTGATTGAGCGCCTCGAGAAAGGCCGATAGCGTAGGAGAATTTTCTTTTGGTGGCTGGAAGACCTGCGAATACCAGGTGATAAAATCCGAAAACAGCGCCCGCTCGGCGGCGAAGTCATGCGGCGGCAGAACCTGACCGACCCGCGCGCCACCGATCTCGATCGCGCCTGCAAAGCCGGCAATCGCCTCGGCAATATCGCGAGCGGTCGGTACGCCGGGGAATTCCGGCGCGAAGGCGACGCGCAGCTGGTCCAGCCGCGGCTCCGGCTCCTCGTCCGTCGCCACGGGCGGCACTTCGGTATCGAGACCGTCAGCGCCGGCGATGATGCGGTGGGCGAGGATGAGGTCGTCGACGCCGCGCGCCAATGGCCCGATGTCGAACAGCAATCGGAAGCTGCGCGGCATGTCGGGCGGATCGGCATAGCTGCCGGTGATCGGCACCGACGATTGCGTCGGCTTGAAACCGCAGATGCCGCATAGATGCGCCGGCACGCGGATCGAGCCACCGGCGTCACTGCCGATATCCAGCGGCGCGAGTCCAGCGGCAACCRCCGCGGCTGCGCCGCCACTGGAACCGCCCGGCGTGCGGGTGACGTCCCAGGGATTGCTGGTGCGGCCGAAGATCGGGTTGAAGGTCTGAAGATCGCGCAGCCGCGGCGGCACGTTGGTCTTGCCTATGATGATCGCGCCGGCCTTGCGCAGCCGAGCCGCGACGGTGCTGTCGGCGGTGGGAATGTAACCGGCCCAGGCCGCCAGCCCGACAGTGGTGCGCATGCCGGCCGTGGCGTGACCGTCCTTCAGTGTGACCGGCACGCCGTGCAGCGGTCCGACCGCTTCGCCGCGCGCAATGGCTTCATCGGCCGCCTTCGCGCCGTCGCGTGCCGCCCTTTCGTCGAGGGTGATGATGGCGTTGAGGAGCGGATTGACGGCGGCGATCCGCTCCAGTTGCGTCTCCATGGCCTCGGCCGCACTGACGCGCCGCTCACGGATCGCTGCCGCCAGCTGGCTAGCGGTGAAGAAGGTGGTGTCGGTGGCAAGGGTAGCGGTCATCTGCGGTTCCACCCTGGTGAGGTAAGACAATGGGGCAGTGAGGCCGCAGGGATCGGCCGTCCGCGGACTTTCCCTACTGCCCCGCTCCCGTCCTGCGCTACTGCCCGCCCATCTCCTTCTTGAACTGGTCGAAATCGACCTGCATGCCGTTGAAGATGGTGCTCCAGTGACGTGTCAGCGCCGCCATGGTTACGGCTTCCTGGATTTCCTCGTCTGTGGCGCCGGYGCGCTTGGCGTCCTGAGTGTCGGACCAGATGCAGTAGCTGCAGGGAATCTGCGCCGCGACCGCGAGCGAGATCAGCGACTTCACCTTCGGCGGCAGTGCCGTCTTGTCGCTGAGCTCGATGGCCTTGACCTCGGCCCAGGCGCCGGGCAGACCGGCTTTCGGGAACTGTTTCACGAAGCTCGGCACGCCGCCCATCGTCGACTGGATGTCCTTCAGCGTCGCATCAAAGTCATCGGCGTGAGCGAGCAATGGAGTAGCGAGCATGGCAAGCGAGCCGAGAACGACGGCGAGGCTCAATCTGAATGCGGAAAAAGCGAACATCGGAATTCCTCCTTGCTTTGGTTGACGCGCCGGTAACCGGCCGCGTGACCCAACAAGGATGATGTGGCGCATCGAAAAGTTCRCCGGGTGGGCGAACCTCACGAAAATGTCATTCCTCGATCCGTTGTGGCCGTTCGGAGGTGTGGATGCGCATCAGACGTACCTGGCGCTCGCCGTGGACCAGGACGACGGCGAAGCTCGGCGGGCAATGGAACGGATTCTCGGGCGGATTGACGAAGTCGCCCTCGAGTACGGTGACGTTGGCGCTGGCCAATGCCCGCACCGGCTCATGGCGAACACCGGCGCCGACATCCTCGTCGATGGCCTCGCCGAAGAGGTGACGCCCGATGCCACGCGGCCCGCCGGCAAAGGCAATGTCGAGGTCCTTGGCATAGTGCTCAAGCACACGCTCCTTGCCGCCATGCTGCAGCGAGCGGTATTCTTCGGTGTAGAAGGCCAGCCGCTCCGCCACGAGCTTCTGATGTGCTCTGTCGGGCAGACCGGCCGATGCCAGCAGCAGCTCCGAAAGCCTGATCTTGGCTTCGGACAGCCGGCTGYGCACGGTGCCAACCGGCACGCCCAGAATGGCGGCAATCTGCTCATAGCCTGGCGAGCTGCCGAAATAGCGCAGCATCACCGTGGCGCGCTGCATTTCCGGCAAATGCGCAAGCGCCGCCCATACCCAATCGCGCAGGTCGCGGCTTTCAATCCGGCTCTCGATGCGCTCCTCGTCGGCAAGTTCGCGAAAGGCACGCTCGGTTTCGGCCGGCCCGGCACGGGGACGGCGACGGCGCAGCGCCATCAGGCAGTGGTTCCTCAAGATCGAATGCAGCCAACCGCCGACGGCGGCGGGATCACGCAGGCTGTGCAAACGGGCAAGCGCGGTAAGAAACGTATCGTGGACGGCGTCCTCGGCATCGCCGGTGTAGCCTAGCATAGACAAGGCGATGGCATGGAGTTGCGGGCGATAGCGCTCGAACAAAAGGCCGAAACCATGTGCTTCGCCAAAGCGCGCCGCTGTCACCAGAGCCGCATCGAGTTGGCTCTCGGAGAGATTAAAACCAGCTTGTCCCATAAGTTGTCCCCTGCCCTGATCGCATCGCAAAGGACAGGATGCGGTGAAAGAGCGGAAAGTTCGGATGCCTCCGTTCATCGATTCGAGCTTGCCTCATTCAACGACAGCGCCGACCGGAACTCCTGCGTGGTGTTGCGGGCGGGATAGGGTTCGTCCGGCACGGGAACCCCGAGATGGGCGCAAAGCGGCGCCCAGCCGTCGCCGAGCTTGTGGACCAGAAGGCGCTCCGCCGGCACCGTATTCAGCACGGCCTCGACATTGGCCTCATAGACCGCGATCGCGCGCGTGCGATCCTGTGGGCATCCCCCGAAGACTTGGTTGGCGACGAGCGCGATGCCCAGCGACTCCTGGTCCGTGCTGCCGATGATCGCGGGCAGAATGGTCCTTTCGAAACTCTCCCACCAGCTTTCGGGCGAGCGCCAGGTGAGAATGACGCGCGCCTGCGGATAGACTTCGATCAGCTCACGCCAGTAGAACGCCGAGGGCCAGTCGACGCAGGATTTGTATCCGGCGAAGAGTTGGGCCCAGTCGGGCGCCCCGCCCCTGGCCAGCGCCCGCCAAAGCCGCTTCTGCTCCGCATGCGCCATCACCTCAGACATATGATGGCAAGGACCGAAGCCGAGCATGGTCAGTGCCTCGCGCATCGAATCCGTGCCCGTCCGGCCGAAGCCGGTTCCAATCACCATCAGCGACATTTCCCCCTCCTCTGCTTCTCCTCATCTTCAAACGCTGCGGTCAATCTCCGTGGACCACGAAACGCAAGCGGTTGCCTTCCGGATCGCCRCTCGAGATGACACGACCGTCCCTTTTCGCTGGTATGTCGGCCGCCTCGAGCCTCCGCTCGACGGCGGCGAGTTCCTGCGCCGAGCCAAGTTCGATGGTGAAATGGTCAAGACCGGCGGCATTCGGCGGCGGCTCGCGCAGCTCGTCGCGCGCCCAGATGTTGAAGGCCACCATATGGGCTCGGCGCTCGGTGCCGCAGTCGAACATGCCGAAGGTCCGGGACTGGATATGCGGCCGGAAGCCGAGCACGCCGAGATAGAATTTCATCAGCATCTCCGGCGCGCGGGCACGCAAATGGATATGGCCGATAAAGGCATCCCGCGCCATCTTCGGCTCGACATGGCCGGAATTGCCGAGGTCGCGCAACAGGCCCGACACGTCCAGCGGCTCGAGCCCCGAATGCGCGCCGCCGTCGGCGGCGATCAACGCCACGCGGCCGCTGGGCGATACTTCTTGGCGCAGCAAGCGTTCCGGCGTGTCGAAGCAGATCTCGATGCCGTTGCCGGATGGGTCGGAGACGTAGAGCGATTCCGAAACAAGGTGGTCCTGGGCGCTGTACCGCAAGCCAGATGCCTTGAGACGGGCGGCCGTATGCGCCAGATCGCGGCGGCTGGTGACGTGGATGGCGACATGAAAGAGACCGCGCGCCTTCTGCGGCAGCGGCGTCTCCGCGCCGGCATGGAGCACGATCAGCGTCCGTCCGCCGGCGCCAAGTCCCGCCATGACGGCGTCCTCGCCAAGCAGCGCCAACCCAAGGACGTCGCGCCAGACATTCAGGGCCGCCGGCACATCGGTCACCCTGAGATGGACCGGCCCGAGACGGGTCAATGGAGACAGCAATCCTTCATCCATCGTCGTCTGTCCGATTGCGGCCAAGGGCATATTAGCTGTTAATGAAACAACTGTCGCGCTCCAAGTTCGGGTTGACCCCTTCCCAGCGGGCGGCGACTATTGCGACGGCCGGTTTTTCTGGACTTGGTTCAGCAGGAGGAGATCGCATGGACGAAACCGAGCAGTGGCRCAACATGGCGAGCGCGCCGCGGGACGGCAGCCGCATCCTGGTGACGGTGCGCTCGTCCGAACAGGGACCGGCCGAGGTCGACATGGCCTATTGGTCGCGCGCCGACCAGTTCGGAGAGGAGGGCTGGCGGGCGTCGGACTCCTCGCCTGGCCGCATCGTCGAATATGCCGAGCCGGAGTTGCGATGCTGGATGCCGCTGCCCACCGCCGGACGCGGGTCAATGCCGACGCCGTGGGAAGGCGATGACGTGCCGCTGGTGGATGGCGAGGGGATTTAGGCGGCCTCCCGGCGGTTGGCGAAAGCYGACACGACGTCTAATCTCCCCCCAAGTGGGCCCAAGTGGGGAGATGTCCGGCAGGACAGAGGGGGGCGCCGTAGAGTAAAGACCTCGGCGAACACCGTCAGGTTCAAACGGCTCCAGCGATGACCCAGACGCCTCTGCCGCCACGACACCGGGCCAATGCAAAGTCGATGCGTCGTCATGACCGATGCCGAACTGAAGCTCCGGAACGAGCTTCGCGCACACCGATTGATGGGACTTTGTTTCCGTAGGCAGTATCCGATAGCGGGCTATATCGTCGACTTCGTTTGCCCGGAGAAAAGGCTTCTTATCGAGATCGACGGCTCGCAGCATGGCGATGGCCGTGTTGCCGAAGCTGATGCGCTGCGGACGAGACGTCTCGAAGAGGATGGCTGGGCCGTCTTGCGGTTCTGGAACGACGATGTGATCCGCGACATCGACAATGTCTGCCAGCACATTGTTATCGTCTCTGGAGTTGGCTGATCCGACCTGAGAGGCTGGCGGGACAGCGCCCCCCTCTGTCCTGCCGGACATCTCCCCCTARGGGGAGATTGGCAGCTTCGATGCCGGCTCCCCCTATCAGAGCGCTAAAACAAAAACGCCGCCGTCGCCGGATCAGGTCCGGTGCGGCCGTCGGCGGAATCCAGGCCACGGATGGTCTGCATGTCGTTCGCGTCGAGCTCGAAGTCGAAGACATTGAAATTGCCGGCGATGCGCTCCTGGTGGATCGACTTCGGGATGACGATCAGCCCTTCCTGCAAATGCCAGCGGATGATCACCTGCGCCACCGACTTGCCGTRCTTCTTCGCCAGCGTCTCCAGCGTCGGGTCGGAAAGCAGCCGGCCGCTGCCCAGCGGGCTCCAGCTTTCGATGTGGATGTTGTGCTTCTTGTGGAAGTCGCGCTTGTCGCGCTGCTGGAAGCGCGGGTGCAGTTCGATCTGGTTGACGACGGGCGTCACGCCGGTCTCGCCGATGATGCGCTCCAGATGGTCCTGGTTGAAGTTCGAGACGCCGACCGACTTGATGCGCCCGGCCTTCTGCAGCTCGACCAGCGTCTTCCAGGCCTCGACATATTTATTCTGGCTGGGCACGGGCCAGTGGATGAGGAAGAGGTCGACCTGATCGATACCGAGCTTCCGCATCGTGTCGTCGAAGGCGCGCAGCGCTGCATCACGCTGGTGCGCGCCGTTGCGCAGCTTGGAGGTGATGAAGAGTTCGGATCGCGGCACGCCGGCGGCGCGGATCGCCTCGCCAACGCCTTCCTCGTTGCGATAACCCTCGGCGGTATCGATCAGGCGGTAGCCGGCCTCGATCCCCCAGCCCACGACTTCTAACGTGATATCCGGATCGACCTGCCACACGCCGAGCCCGATCTGCGGGACGGTCGAGCCGTCGTTGAGTTTGAGCTGTTCGGGCATGGAAGGTTCCTTTTGGGAGGGAGGTGGTGCCGACTATGTAGGCCGCAGGGCGAGGAATGCCAGTCGGGAGATGTTGGCGGAACAGCACCCCCTCTGGCCTGCCGGCCATCTCCCTGCAAGGCGGAGATCGGCAGCTTCGGCGCCTCAGCCTCTCGCCCCGAACCGCAGCCCGTCCATCAAGAGCTTCACCAGCCGTCCCGAACGCTCGCGCCAGTCGGGCGTGTTGGGCGCGGAGTAGATGCCGCCCAGCGCGTGCATCACATCGGAGGCATCGACATCGGCGCGGATCTTCCCTGAGGCGGCGGCCGCCTCGATAAGGCCGCGCATGGCGCCCGAGACGCGGCCGGAGGTGTCGGAGAACAGCGTCGAGTTGGTGGTGAGCAGGACCCGCAGGCTGGTGGCAAGGCCTCGCTTGGTGGCGATGTAGTCGACGAAGCGCTGCATCCAGAGTTCCAGCGCGACATCGGCCGGGTGCTCRTTGGCGAGCTCCTCGGCCGCATGGCAGAGCCCTTCCACCTCGCGACGGTAGACCACTTCGACCAGATGCTCGCGCGTCGGAAAATGGCGGTAGAGCGTGCCGATGCCGACCCCTGCCCGCCTGGCGATCTCCTCCAGGGAGGCATCGACGCCGTCGCTCGCAAACATTTGCGCCGCCACTTCGACCAGCCTGTCGCGGTTGCGCTGCGCGTCCGCGCGCAACGGCCTTTGGGCCGGCGCGTCACGCGTCGCTTCAGTGGTCATTTCGGGCTCGGGCACTTTTTTCTCCACCAACACGATATGGGGGGTTGAACCATGGCTGGCCAGACCCCAACTAAACAAACGGAGGCACCTCCGCTTTAGTGGRGTGCTTTATCATATAACCAAGGAAAGCGGTATGTCACGTGCTGATGAGAACGTGATCTCCCCCCAAGCGCGGGCGATTAGCTGTCCCCACGCCTTGCCCCTCTCCTCGCAAGTTCCATTTCCATCCTAGCGTCCAGCAATCGGAGCCCGACGCCCCATGACAAGTGAAATCCACACAGGCCAGACCATCATCGATCCTCCCGAAGACGGCCATTTCAGGAATGGCGTTGCCACCAACGGCTTAACCCCCAGCCCCACCACCCTTTCCCTCCATCTCACCATCAACGGCCGCGACCATGCGCTCGAGATCGAGCCGCGCGTGACTCTGCTCGACGCGCTGCGCGAGCGGCTTGCGCTGACCGGCACCAAGAAGGGCTGCGACCAGGGCCAGTGCGGCGCCTGCACCGTCCATGTCGACGGCGAGCGCGTGCTCGCCTGCCTGACGCTGRCCGCCCAGGTCGAGGGCCGCTCGATCACGACCATCGAGGGGCTCGCCGACGAGGACGGCACGCTGCACGCCGTGCAAGCCGCCTTCCTCGAGCAGGATGCCTTCCAGTGCGGCTACTGCACGCCGGGACAGATCATGTCGGCGGTGGYCTGCATCCGCGAAGGCCATGCCGGCTCCGACGAGGAAATCCGCGAATACATGGCCGGGAACCTGTGCCGCTGCGGCGCCTATCCGCACATCGTCGCCGCCGTCCGCCAGGCCGCCCAGGAGCTACGCCCATGAGAGATTTTTCCTACCTTCGCGCCGATAGCATCGAGGCCGCGCGCAACGCCGCCGCCCTTCCCGGCGCCATGCTTCTTGCCGGCGGCACGACGCTGATCGACCTCGCCAAATGCGGCGTCGCCGAACCCGCCACCGTCATCGACATCAGCCACATCGAAGGGCTGAACGCCGTCGATGTTACCGCCGACCGCGCCCTGATCGGCGCGCTCGCGAAGATGAGCCATGTCGCCGACCATGCCGAAGTGAAGAGCTTGTTTCCGGCGGTCTCGGAAGCGCTTTGGCAGGCTGCGTCGGCGCAATTGCGCAACATGGCGACCATCGGCGGCAACCTGATGCAGCGCACGCGCTGCCCCTATTTCCGCGATCCCACCAATTTCCCGGCCTGCAACAAGCGCTCGCCCGGCAGCGGCTGCTCGGCGATCGGCGGCGTGACGCGCGGCCATGCGGTGCTTGGCACCAGCGAGGCCTGCATCGCCACCTATCCGGGCGATCTCGCCGTCGCGCTCGTCGCCTTCGACGCCGAGGTCGATCTCGGCGAGCGCAAGCTCAAGGTCGAGGACTTCTTCCTCGCGCCCGGCGCGACGGCCGAACAGGAGCACGATATCCGCCCCGGCGAGGTGATCACGGCCATCGAAATCCCCGGCTCGGCCGCGGCCAGGCGCTCGACCTATCTGAAAGCCCGCGACCGTCAATCCTACGAATTCGCGGCGGCAAGCGCAGCGGTCGGGCTGGAGCTCGAAGGCGACGGCCRCACCGTCCGCGACATCCGCGTCGCGCTCGGCGGCGTCGCGACGAAGCCGTGGCGGGCGCGCGCCGTCGAGGACGCGCTGAAGGGTAAAGCGCTTGACGAAGCGACGATCCGCGAGGCGAGCGAGCTCGCCATGGAAGGCGCCGTCGACCATGGCGCCAACCACTACAAGATCGCATTGGCGCCGCGCGTGATCGCGCGCGCCATCCTCAAATTGGGAGAGACGGCATGACCGTTCATGACATGAAACACGCAGCGTCGGACAGCGCGCGCCTCGAAGCGGTCGGCGGACGCCTGTCGCGCGTCGACGGCCCCGCCAAGATCACCGGCGCGGCGCATTACGCCTTCGAGCAGCAGCTCGAAGGGTTGACGCATGCGGTGCTGGTCGGCGCAACCATCGCCGCAGGCAAGGTGACGGCGATCGACACGCGCGCGGCAGAGACCGCGCCGGGCGTGCTTGCCGTGCTGACGCCCGACACCATCATGGCGCTGAAGGGGGCGTCGGACTGGTTCGGCAACCCGCCGGCGCTGTCGACCTACTGCCCTCTCGCCCGCGAGGTCACTTTTTCCGGCCAGCATGTCGCGGCGGTGGTGGCCGAGACCTTCGAGCAGGCGGTGGCGGCTGCCGCACTCGTCAAGGTCTGGTACGACGAGACGCCTGCCATCGTCGACTTGAGCGACGGCAAGGCCGGCGACGGCATCCCGATAGACGCCATGACCAAGGAATGGGGCGACGCGCAAGCCGCCTTCGCCGCGGCACCCGTGCGCATCTGCGCGGCCTACAACACGCCGCGTGAGTTCCAGGCGGCGATGGAGCCGCATGGGCTGATCGCGCGCTGGGAAGGCGACGAACTGACCATCTGGGAGCCCAGCCAATGGCTCGATGGCATGGCGCGCACCTATGCCGAATGGTTCAGTGTGCCGTTCGAGAATGTGCGGCTGGTCTCGCCCTATATCGGCGGCGGTTTTGGCTCCAAGGCGCTGGCCCTCGCCCACAGCGCGGTGGCGGCGGCGGCAGCCAGGATGCTCGGACGGCCGGTGAAGCTGGTGCTCAACCGCCCGCAGAATTTCACGTCCTATGGCGGCCGCGCGGCGACGAGACAAACAGTGGCGATCGGTGCCGACAGGGACGGCAAGATCCAGTCGATCGTGCATCGCGGCGTCAATGAGACGGCCGTCGACGGCATGTGGGTCGAGCCGCTCGGCTCCGTCACCTCGATCATGTACGCCACGCCCAACTTCTCCTCGAAGCAGAATGTGGTGCGGGTCAACACGGTGGTGCCGGGCGCCAAGCGCGCGCCGGGCGAGAACCCGAGCGCCTTCGGTATCGAATGCGCCATCGACGAGCTCGCTTATGAGCTTGGGCTGGATCCGCTGGAGATGCGGCTGATCAACTATGCCGAACAGGACCCGCACGCGAAGAAGGCGTGGTCGACGCGCCAGTTGCGCGAGGCCTTTGCCGCCGGCGCAGAGGCCTTCGGCTGGGCGAAGCGCAGCAATGCGCCGCGTTCGATGCGCGAGGACCGCCAGCTCATCGGCTGGGGCGTCGCCGCAGGCACTTATCCGGTGCGGCGCGCGCATGGCGAGGCGGTGGTGAATATCCTCGCCGACGGTTCGGTCGAGGTCGAAAGCTCCTCCATCGACATGGGCCAGGGCACCTACACGATCCTGGCGCAGACCGCCGCCGAGACGCTCGGCGTGCCGGTTAGCCAAGTGTCGGTGAAGCTGGGGGATTCCCACTTCGCCCGTGCCGGCGTCACCGGCGGCTCGCGGCTGGCCGGCGTCATGACAGGCGCCGTCCACAAGGCGGCGGGCCAGGCGCTGGACGAGCTGATCGGGCTGGCGCTTTCCGACCCGCGCTYGCCGTTCCATCGGCTGCAGGCGAACACGCTTGTCGTGAAGGACGGCCGCATCGCATCGCCGCGCGGCGAAGGGCCAGAGCTGTCGATCGCCGAACTCATGAGCGTCGTCGGCCGCGAGCGGATCGAGGCCAAGGGCGACACGCTGCCGGCCAGCACGACCCCGGAGGAGCGCTACGCGAACTATACGACCATCGCCAAGTCGATCCCACACACCGAGGGCGACTATTCACGCCATTCCTGGTGCGCGCATTTCGTCGAGGTGCGCGTCGACGAGGACTTCGGCACGGTGCGCGTGTCGCGCGTCRTCTCGGCGCTGGATTCGGGCCGGCTCTACAACCCCAAGCTGGCGGAGAGCCAGTGGAAGGGCGGCATCATCATGGGCATCGRCCAGGCGCTGCTCGAGGAAGGCATCGTCGACCGCCGCCATGGCCGCATCGTCAACGGCAATTTCGCCGATTATATGCTGCCGACCAATGCCGACATTCCCGACATCCAGACGATCTCGGTCGGCATCCCCGACCCGCACTCCTCCGCCMTCGGCGGCAAGGGCGTTGGCGAACTCGGCATCGTCGGGGTTGCGCCGGCGATCGCCAACGCGGTGTTCCACGCGACGGGGAAGCGGGTGCGGGATCTGCCGATTACCTTGGAGAAGCTGATTTAGGGAGCACTGTCGGCTGAGCGCGTAATCTCCCCCCTTGTGGGGGAGATGGCCGGCAGGCCAGAGGGGGGCGCTGTCCCGCCGGCGTCCTAAGGCTTGGGTTCCTCGCCTCCGCCGAAGGCGGGGAGAGATGTCAGCGAAGCGGCGGAGAGGGGGCCTTCGTAGGGCGCTCCCCCTCTCCGTCTCGGCTTCGCCGAGYCACCTCTCCCCCACTTCGTGGGGGCGAGGAAACTACGTCTTGCGACGTCTGCCCTTCCTACCAATCCAGCCCGAACACCAGCTTGCCGAAATGCAGGCCGCCGGCGGCCATGTGGGTATACGCTTCCGTCGCCTCTTCTTGCGAAAACACCTTGTCGACTACCGGCTCGATCTGGGCGGCGCCAATGGCGCGGGCGGCGTCGCGCAGGTCGGACACCGATCCGGTGTTGTTGCCCACCACCTTCAGCGCCTTGATGATAATCGGCAGCAGGTTGACCGTTGCCTCGGGGCCGGTGACGAAGCCGATGGTGAACAGCGTGCCGCCGGGGGCGGTGGCGTTGACCGCTCGGGCAAAGGTGGCGGTGCCGCCGGTCTCGACGATAAGGTCGGCGCCGAGGCCATCGGTCAATTCCAGCACCTTGCCGTCCCAGTCCGGCGTCGAGCGGTAGTTGATCAGGTGATCGGCGCCGAGCGCCTTGGCCCGCTCCAGCTTCTCGTCCGAAGACGAGGTGATGATCACGGTGGCGCCGGCCGCCTTGGCGAGTTGCAGCGTGAAGATCGAAACCCCGCCGGTGCCGAGCAGCACGACGACCGATCCCGGCCCGACATCGGCGGCGCGGATCGCGTTCCAGGCGGTGGTGCCGGCGATGGGCAGCGTCGAGGCCGCCTCGAAGGAAAGATGGGCCGGCACCGGCACGACCGAATTGGCCGGCAGCGCGACATATTCGGCGAGCGATCCGGGCAGCGAGATGCCGCGCATCTGCGTCATCTCAAAGGGGCGCGGCCGCCCGCCGATCCAGCGCGGCTTGGCATGGGCGAGAACGCGGTCGCCGACAGCGAACCGAGTGACGCCCTCGCCGAGCGCGACGATCTCGCCGGCGCCGTCGGCCACGGGTATGAGCGGGAAAACCGGTCCGGGATAGTTGCCGCTCGCCACAGCGATATCGACGAAATTCAGGCTCGCTGCGCGTTGGCGGATCAGCACCTCGCCGCGCTGCGGTTCGGGGGTGGCGACACTTGCGGCGCGGAAGGCGTCGAGCCTGGGCTGGCTGAGTTCAATGGCTTTCATGGGGTTCACTCCGGATGTGGTCGATTGACGGTTGAGTGAACCTATCTGCTGCGCTACAGCTCGATAATTATCGGCTTTTGCATTTTAGTGTTGCAAATCATGCAGCAATCCCATGAACCCGCCGCCCTTGCCGAAATGGCCGCCTTCGCGGCCGTAGCCGAGGCGCGTTCCTTCACCCGGGCGGCGGCAAGAGTCGGGCGCGACGCGACCATCCTGTCGCGCCGCCTGCAATCGCTGGAGGAGCGGCTAGGGGTGCGGCTGTTGCACCGCACGACGCGCAGCGTGTCGCTGACCGAGGCGGGCGCGGAATTCCTGGTCCGCGTGCGCGCCATCCTGGCCTCCGTCAACGAGGCTGAAGCCGCCGCCTCCGCCCATGCCGGCGGCCGGCCGCGCGGGCTGCTCAGGCTGGCGCTGCCCGGCACGTTTGGGCGCATGTGGATAGCACCGTTCCTGCCGCAGTTCCTCGCCGAGTTCCCGGATCTGCGCATCGAAGCAGAGTTCTCCAACCGCTTCGCCGATCTTGTCGCGGAGAATTTCGACGTTGCCGTCCGGCTGGGCAGCCTGGAGGATTCACGCCTGGTGGCGCGCAAGGTAGCGACGCGGCGCCGGCTTCTCTGCGCCGCCCCGTCCTACCTCGCCCGAAGGGGCAGGCCGGAGACACCGCAGGCGCTGCTCGAGCATTCCTGCCTCGGCTTCACCGGCTTTCAGACCTTTCCTGCCTGGGAGATGACCGACCGCCAGGGYCGGCGCGTGCGCGTCGAGGTTTCGGGACCGCTGGTCAGCGACGACGCCGAGGTGCTGGTCGAGGCCGCCGTGCAGGGCGTCGGCCTAATGATGAGCACCGACTGGCTGGTCGGACGCGAGCTCGCCAGCGGCCGACTGGTGCCGATCCTGGAAGACTGGACGCTGGCCGACGAGGGCGCGGTCTATGTCGTCACGCCCTCGGCCAAGGGCCAGGCCGCCAAGACCCGCGCCTTCGCCGACTGGATCGGCAAGCGATTGTCGCCCGAGCCGCCCTGGCGGCGGTGAGGATCGCGGCAAACCCGCGCTACCCGGCCAGCAAGTTTGCATCCCGCGCCAGCCGCCAGCGCCCGTCCCGCTCCTTGCGCAGCAGCGTCAGCGTGTAGCCGGAGCGCTGCACCGGCTCACCGCCCGGCGGCGTCGCCGTCATGTCGATGCGGTTGCGGATATAGGCCCAGTCGCCGAGAAGCTTCAGCTCGACGATCTCGCTCACGCCGTCGACCTTTGTCTTGCCCATGCCTTCGAAGGCGGCGGCGAAGRCTTGCTTGCCGAACGGCTCCTTTCCGGGAACCATGAAGACGACGTCGTCCGTCATCAGCGCGAGCACGGTCTCCAGATCGCCCTTGCGGCTCGCAACCATCCATGTCTCGACCACCTGTCGGATCGCGGCCTCGTCGTCGGTCATTGCCTGGCTCCTTGCAGTTCTACGGCGGTTGGTTCGCTCAACAGGTGGCGCGGCTGCCRCCGCCGACAATGCCTGGGGACGGAACCCGCCGTCCCTCGCCCGCGTTTGCAACGGATCACTGCACGCATGGAGACGGACGATGGCAAGCGCAGCCGACCGCGATCCGCGGCACCACACGCAGAAAATGCAGAAAGCCTTCCAGGAGATTCAGGATCACCTGCGGGAAGACATCACGAAGGTCGATGAACCCCAGTTGAAGGCGATGTTCGAAACGTCGGCGGAGGTCCTGGGCGGCCTGATCAAGGCATTCAGGGACTATGAGCAAAAAAACGAGGCAGCCTGGCGGTAAGCCCACTAGACTGGCCCGTCCGTTCACGCAAAAGGCAAGCTATGTCCACGACTGTAAATGTCCGCTACATGGTCAACGATGTCGATGAAGCCTTAGCCTGGTACACGAAGCATCTGGGCTTCACGCAGCTTTCCAACCATGCGCCAGCATTCGCAGATGTCACGAGGGGAGCGCTTCGGCTACTCCTCAGCGGTCCGACCAGTTCGGCGGGCCGGCCGATGCCCGATGGCGAGCGGCCAAGCCCCGGCGGCTGGAACCGCATTCACCTGATCGTCGAGGATATTGCGGCGGAGGTTGCCCGGCTGCGGGCAGCGGGCCTCAGCTTCCGCAATGAAATCGTGACGGGACCGGGCGGCTCGCAGATCCTGCTTGTCGATCCTTCCGGCAATCTGGTGGAACTGTTCCAGYCGGCCAAGTGAGCGCAATTTGGCGTGGGGCGAGCGACAGATCACTCCGCCCGCACCAGATTCCGCTTTGATTGGCGAAACGAGCCTATAGGTGTCGCCGCCATAAAGGCTATCGCCAGGCTTTTTGTTTTGTATGATCCGGCAACACCACGCGGAGAAGGATCATGCGACGCATCCCGGCAGAACTCGTCCTTGCATTTTTCCTCCCCGCCGCATTGCCGGTCGCCTTCCCTGCTTATGCCGCGTCTTGCGCCTGGTCCGCCAAGATGGAGGAGGACGAAGGCGGCAGYGTGATGATGGYTTCGGTCTGCAGCGGACGGYAGGGCGACGCGCATCTGATGCTCGCCTGTTTCGGCAAGCCGGTGCTGAGCTACGATCCGGGCGCCGCCGGCGGGCAGCTCGAGCCCGGCATTAGCGCGGATTTCACCTTCAAGGCCGGCGGCAAGAGCCTGACCAAAAAACTCGAGCTCGAGGCGATGTATAACTACTTCACGACCGAGCTCTCCGGCCCCGCCGACCCGCTGCTGGCGCTCCTGCGCGGCAAGGGCGAGGTGATGGTCTCGGCCGATAAATACGGCGTGGCGAGCTTCCCCCTGAAAGGCTCAGGTGCTGCGATCGGCAAGGTGCTGGCCGAATGTGGCAAGGGTTCTGGGGGCGAAGCGGATTGAGGCGTGGCGCCGATCTCCCCTTGAGGGGGAGAAAACGATTTCAGCATCTTAGCGAAGCGACAAGCCCGCTCGCAAATGCAGGAAAATGGGGGAGATTGAGCCCATGGCGAACCTCTCGCTCCGCACCATATAACTCCGTGCCGGCGATGATTGTCCTCGCGACAAGCGTGATCGATCCCACAGATGCCGGCCAGGCAGTCCATCCCGGGCCGCCGACGCTCCTCGCGAGGCCCGTTGCGGCATCGCGCGACCTGCAACCGGCCGCGACAAGGAGCCATTTTGATGAATCCGATCACCCTTTTCCTCACCGCCGTCTTCGCGCTCGTCGGCGTCGGCATCGGCGCGCTGGCCGGGCCGTGGGCGGGCGCGCCTTTCTTCGTCATCGCGGTACTGATCGCCGCCTCGCTGAAGATGGCCAACACCTGGCAGAGATTCGTCGTGCTGCGCGCCGGCAACCTGCTCGGCGTGCGCGGCCCCGGCCTGTTCATGATCGTCCCCGTCCTCGATAACGTCGTGGCCGTCATCGACCAGCGCATCCAGACCACCGCCTTCAACGCAGAGGAGGCGTTGACCAAGGATACGGTGCCGGTCAATGTCGATGCGGTCATCTTCTGGCATGTGCATGATGCGCGCCAGGCGGCGCTTGAAATCACCAACTACCGCGAAGGGATCGACCGCGTGGCGCAGACCTCGCTGCGCGAGATGATCGGCTCCTCGATGCTGTCCTCGATGCTGTCTAACCGCAAGGCGGCGGATGAGCATCTGYGCGACGTCATCGGCGCCAAGACGGCACAATGGGGCATCACGGTGATGTCGGTCGAGATCCGTGACGTCGCGATTCCCGTCGCGCTGCAGGACGCCATGTCGCGCCAGGCRCAGGCCGAGCGCGAGAAGGAAGCTCGCGTCATCCTCGGTTCGGCGGAGGCGGAAGTCGCAGCCAAATTCGTCGAGGCCGCCACCACCTATGCCGACCATCCGGCCGCGCTTCAGCTGCGCGCCATGAACATCATCTATGAGACGACCAAGGAACGCGGCGCCACCATCCTGATTCCGACCGGCCTGGTGGACAGCCTCAACCCGGCGGCCGCCCTGGTTCAGACCGGCGTGCTCAAAAGCGCTGCGTAAAGAAACTACGGGACCTCCATTCGGCATGAAAAATCCGGTCCGGCTTGAGCATCATTGCCCACGTGCAGGACCGGATTTTTACGATACGCGGTATCTTAATAGTCGGAGCCRCTCTCGACGACTACCGGACGATGATGATGCCKGTGAATGGAACTTGTGACGACGACCGTATYGTCACGGCGGTGATGGCGGTGACGCCAGGCGCGCTCGCCATTGTCATAGAAGGCGACGGTGCCGTGACGGCGATGATGCAGGCGGTGGCCCTCGTCATTGATGACGACTGTCGGCCGGTGGTGATAGTAATGCCGGTGATGTGTCCTGATCACGACATCGGCCTCCGCCGCCGAGGCGACGGCGGGCGCGGCGACACAGAGTGCCAAAGCAGCAAGAAGCACTGTTTTCATTGCTCTATTCCTCAATCCTGAATTGTCCCTTCGCCGGATTAAACCGCTGTTCRCCGCTTTGGTTCCGGGCGGTTGTGCGCCCCGACCCCCGCTCTTATGCGAGCGAGCCGGTGCGGCCGGCAAGCGGGCTCAGCCGCCCCGCCGGCGCCGAAGGGCGACATATCTCAGATAGGTTGCGGCCGCGGCGTCGCAGGCGCGGCGCCCGCCGCCATTCGCCTCGATCATTGTCTTGGCCAGCTGTGGCGGCAGGCCGTATTTGCTGGCGAAGAAGGCCGGCTCGTATGGCTGGTCTTCGGCATCGTCCGTCGGTCTTTCGAGGTTCATGAGTGCTCCTTGTCGGCGGCGCGATAAAATTGGCGCGCTTGCCAATGCGGAGTCCTGGCTTTGGTTGCCGCGCTCGGGCCTCTTCGCAGAACGGTCCGACTTCAGTCGGATTGGGTTTTCAGACCGTCGCCCGATCGGCGGAACGAAGGGGGTTCGACGCTCGTTTGCCGGCATCGAATCCGCAGCTTCACGGCTGCCGACCGGAGCAACGGACATGAATGACGACCGCAACAGTGTTCTGGAGGCGCGCTGGCTTCTGGCCGTGCCGGCCTCGATGCTGCTCACCGTGCTGATTGCCGGGTTATTGCTTGGGTAGGCGGCGATTAACCGTCTTCTTTTTCGCGCCGCCGATTTCCTGTCACGCCCGCCCGGCTTCTACGCTATGGTCGTTGCCATGGTGGCCTGCACGCTCCTGGTGCCGTTCGGCCTGACCAATGTCGTGACTTATGCGTTATCGGTGGCGGCCATCATCATCACTGGCGTTGTCCTTATCCAGGGCTACCGCGACACGGCAGCCATCCATGCCAAGCTCGACGAGATCGTCATCGCACTTCGCCAGACGCGCAACGACGTGATCGGGCTCGAGCATGCGGAGCCGCATGAGATCAAATCCAARCTGACGGAGCTGGAAATGGAGGCCCATCGCCTTGCGGCACATGAAAGCCTGAGCGACGCGATGAGTGAAGCCGGAGCCGCGGTGGGTGGGGTTCGTTGGGGTAGCCGAGGCTCCGGCTGAAGGCGGAATGGGCACCGCCGCCAGGCAAAGATAGACCTCACCAGCGACGGCGAAATTACGCGATCACGGAAGCATTAAACTTCGAAAACCATCCCGACGCATTGCTACCACCCGGGTCGATTGGAACAAACGCTCGACGTCGCCGTTTGCGGGGATGGTTATGTTCGCACCCCTCGACATGCACGGCGAGAAGCGGGCCGATCTCCACCGGGCGGCAAGGCTGTCGATGCTTCATGACCGCGTGGTGAAACGCTTCGACAAGGTCGACCATTCCGCCGATGCCGTCGAGGTGGCCGCGGTCGCTTTCGTCGAAGCCACCCATCGACCGACCATCTTCATTGCGCCATTCCGGCCAGACGGGAAGCCGCAAACGGAGGCTGGYTGGACGCTCGGGCTGTGAGATAGCATGAATTGGTCAGTGGGGCCGCGCGTTGCGTTCCCTGGCCAGATCGCGGGTCCTCAACGCGGCGTAGACCGCCTCGCGGTCCCCACGATATCGCCCCAGCAATCTCATTGCCTCGTCCCGTTCCAGACGCCCGAGCTTCATCATGAAGCGAAGCTCACATTCCGGAATCGAAGGCTGAGCTTCCCGCCGCCGCCATGTTCCATACATCGCTTTGACCTTCCTGCCACGCCAACTCGACAGTCTGGCAGAACCCGCCAATCGTCCCGCCTGTCGAGACGTTGTATAGCCCCGCCATGCACTGACCTCAGTGACACTGCCCACACTTCCCGGTTCTGACACGTTAGCGATGTCCCCCACCCGCCCCAGTCCGCATCCTGTTCCAGAGTCGCAGGCGACCAGCGGAGATCAGGCGCGCCGGTGCTCTCTCCAACGGCCAGCAAATGCAATCGTCATCACCGCCGCCACCAACCCCGCTGCGACGGCAAAGGTCAGTCCCATCCCATGCGCGACAGCTTCTGGCGCCGCGCTTGTGACATCCTTCGTGCCGACGGCGAAGACGAATACCGCGCCCATCACCGCCGTGCCGGTGACGAGGCCGAGATTGCGCGAGAGGCTCAGCATGCCCGACACCACGCCGCGCTCGTTCTTGTCGACATCGGCCATGACGGCCGTGTTGTTGGCCGCCTGGAAGAGCTGGTAGCCGGGCGTGAGCAGGATGATCGCCGCCAAGTAGCCGGYGACGCCGAAGAGGCCTGGCAGCCAAGCCAACGCAACACAGCCAGCGGCCATCATCGCCAGGCCGGCGAGCACCATTGCCGCCGCGCCAAGACGGTCAACGACGCGCCCGGCAATAACGCCGCATAGCGCCGAGACGGCCGGGCCGATCGACAGGACAGCGCCCGCGGCCGCCTCGCCGAGGCCCAGCGCCCGCGACAGGAAGAACGGGCCGACGACCAGCGTCGCCATCATCACCGTCGAGACCAGCGCGTTCATGGCGAGGCTGGGCGCCAGCACCGGGTCGCGCAGCAGCGCGAGCTTGACCAGGGGCGACTCCACCTTGGCCTCGGCGACAACAAACAGCGCCGCGCCAGCAATTGCCCCGCCGAGCAGCGTCATGTTCAGGCCGCCGAAATGACCGCGCCCCACGGTCATGGACAACGCGTAAGACGCAAGCGTGGCGGCGAGCAACAGCGTGCCAAGCATATCGAAGCGTCCCCTCGCCTTGCCACGGACGGTGACCATGCCCGTGGCTTCGCCGGCTGGCAGAAAGCGCCAGGCGGCAAGCATCGCAAGGGTGCCGAGCGCGGCGTTGACGAGGAAGATCGAGCGCCAGCCGAAAGCGGCGATCAGCACGCCGCCGAGCGAAGGCCCGAGCGCCGTGCCGATCGCCGACATGGTGCCGAGCAGACCCATGGCGCTGCCGGTGCGTTCCTTCGGCACCGTCTCGCCGACGAAAGCGATCGTCAGCGCCATCATCACCRCCGCGCCCAACCCTTGCGCGGCGCGGGCGGCAATCAGCAGCGCCAGCGATGGCGCGAGCGCCGCGGCAAACGAGGCGACGCCGAACAGCGCCAAGCCTACAATCAGCAGCAACCGGCGGCCGACGAGGTCGCCGAGACGCCCAACGCTGACAATCAACGCGGTAATGGCGAGCAGATAGGCGAGCACCACCCATTGCACCGCCGCAAAGGAGGCGGCGAAGGCCACGCTCAGCGTCGGCAGCGCGACATTGGCGATGCTGGTGGCGAGCGAGGAGACGAGCATGGCAAGCGACAGGCTGGCCAGCGCGCCCGCCGTCGAATGGTGTGCGGGCGCGGCGCGGGTTTCGGCAATGTCGGCCATGATTCTTCTCCGTCGGTTGAGACTTGCCGGGGAAGATAAGCGCGCAGATATCATGGCGGAACGCGCAACATTTGCACTTGATCAGTGCACCAAACGCCATGCCTTCTTGACAGATCCGTGCTATGGTCGCGCCATGTTGCGACCCGATCTCAACCTGCTCGTCACGCTGGATGTGCTGCTTGCCGAAGGCAGCGTCGCCCAAGCCGCGCGGCGCCTGAAGCTCAGCCCTTCGGCGATGAGCCGTGCTCTGGCGAGGCTGCGCGCGGCGACCGGCGATCCGCTTCTGGTGCGCGCCGGGCGCGGCCTGGTGCCGACGCCGCGCGCCGTCGAACTCGGCGCTGAGGTCGGCCGGCTGGTGAAGGAGGCGGAAGCGGTGCTGCGGCCCGCCGAGCGGCTCGACCTCGCGAGGCTCGACCGCAGCTTCACGCTCCGCAACAGCGACGGTTTCGTCGAGAATTTCGGCCCGGCGCTGCTGGCCCGCGTGGCTGAGGAAGCGCCGGGCGTGCAATTGCGCTTCGTGCCCAAGCCCGACAAGGACAGCGGCCCGATGCGCGAAGGCGCGGTCGATCTGGAGACCGGCGTGGTCGGCCGTTCGACCGGTCCGGAAGTGCGCGCGCAGGCGCTGTTCCGCGACCGCTTCGTCGGCGTCGTGCGCGCCGGCCATCCGTTAAGCGAAGGCCGCATTACCGCCGCCCGCTTCGCCGCCGGCCGGCACGTATTGATCTCGCGTCGGGGCCTCGACCGCGGCCCGGTGGACGACGCCTTGGAACTCGTCGGGCTGACTCGGAAGGTCACCACCGTGGTCGGCGGCTTTRCAGAGGCGCTGGCATTGGCGCGCGGCTCCGACCTCATCRCCACCGTGCCGGAGCGCTATACCGGCACCCTGCGCGGCGGGCTGTTCACCTTCACGCTGCCGGTGAAGCTCGCCGCGCTGACGATCTCGCTCTTATGGCATCCGAGGCTCGAGGCCGACCCGGCTCATCGCTGGCTGCGCGGGCTGGTGAAGGRGGTGTGTCGCCATTCCTCTCCCCCATTCCACGGGGGCGAGAAGCCCATGCCCTGATACGCGCCGCAACACCACCGAACCAACCGCGCTTCAGCGCGATATCGGTATAATATTAGCAATCACCAATGTATATTGATGTACGCAGAAAAACCGTGTCTGTCGTGGAACCCGCGGCACGGTCAGCGCGTTGCCGGGCGCCTGTGAAACGGCCGGAGGCTCTCTTTGAGCGAATTCAGGAAGTTCGCCTGCCCCCGGTGCCTGGGCGCCGGCAAGGTGTTCGAGTGCGAGAAGCAGGTCGCGTCGAACGGCATGTGCTGTTCCTCTGGCGCATTGCGCGACAATTGCCCGGGTCAACGGGCTTCCTGTCAGGCCTGCAACGGAACCGGCCTGCGGGGCTACGGTGCACCCTCTGCCACGGCTGAACCCCAATTGGCTCGCCCGGCACGACGATCAGATCTTGCGCTGAGATAGACGGCGAAGCCGTCGTCGCGATCCATTCGGCCGAGGCCAAGACACCTTTCGAWGCGGCTGAGAAGGCGCTTGGCCAGAAAGTCACCTTGCGTGCCGGCACCGACAGGTGGGTCCGTGTCGTCGACCTCACCGAGCGGCCGCGGCCCGCGAGGCTCAGGCCCGCGATCTTCGAGTTCAGAGCAATTGGACAAAGGAAATAGGCCGGCCGCTTTTGCTCCCCGGCACTTTAGGCGCGTCGCGCTGAACGGATTCCGTCGACGCGCTTTAGCCTTTGTTTTGATGCATGTCGTTTCCCCCAAAAACCGCTGCGCACTTTTGGGCGACATGCCTTAGGCGCCGGCRCCGCCCATCAGCGCTGCGACCAAGGTTGCCAGGAAGACAAGCAGCCCCAATGCGACCCGATCCAGCCATGACCGCCGTCTGGCAAGAACCTCGAACAACCGATTGGTCATCGCAACTTCCCMCATTCGCTGGCGACATTCTATCACGTCTTTCATGAGCGGATCATGAAACGGCTCACAGATGCGCCGGATGTCGCTTTCGAGCGAAACCCGTCGTCGCCGGGCGCCGATGCTGCGCTGCCGAATTGCGCCCAAAAAAAGTCGGGGTCGAAGGAACAAGCCGGCCAGCGAAAAATCTGCTTATTCAAGCGGATAAGCATATATGTGCAGTGCGGCCCGCCGGCCGCTGGAAAAGCCCGGAATTCCGCCATTTCGCGGCCCTTGGGCGTCGCTCCGCCATGGCTTTAAACCGTGCTTCGGGCGCGAAAAGGCGGCTAAAAAAGTGCTTCCAGGCCACATGCCGGCAGCGTTGACAGGACACCGCCCCAATGGCACTGCGCAACCACTGGTCACGCCATGACCGTTGCTGTTGGGGACGGACGGGGTTTCAGCAGCTTGGCGGCGGCGCCGGACGGGCGGGCACCTGCGCAGTGTACCGCCCGCTCCTGGCCAGACTCAGTTTCCAGCGGTTAAGCCTGCTTGCCTGGGACCGCTTCGACCGGCGGCGCGTTCGTCGAATATCAGCTTAGGATCTCAGAACGAGAAGCCAGAGGATGGCGCCGCTGCGGTCACCGCAGAAAGCCTGTCGCGTCTGGCAAGTGTCGGTTTTCGATATGGCTTCTTCATCAGTTGTCTCGGCCCGTCTACGATGAGATCAGGACAGCAACTATGCCCCGCGCTCTCCGCGTCAAGCGATCAGAAATCAGGCAACGAGAAACGAGGCGAGAAGAAATTTGGCCGGCCAGCCGAACGGCGCGCCAGCCAATTGGGAGGCTAAAGCATGTCTCCCGAAAGTGGGAACCGGGATGAAGACATGCGTAAAATCAAAAACCTGAAGCGCATGAAGCGAATCTGAAAGATTGCGACGCGCTTAGAGCGTCAGACCGGGCCTGAGACCCGGATTGCCACGACGCCCGACAGCTTCTCGCGCTTCGACAGCACCGGCTTCCGGTAAGTCTTCCTCTGGATAACCCCTCTTGCCCCAGTTTCGCGCCCGCAACACGCAGCGCGAGCTCAATCCCGTCAAAGAATATTTGCGTTTGGCGTGCGATGAAGGCTGACTGCAACCCGAAAGCATTCGGATCGTAGCTGGCAAGCAACATCCGGCACGGCCCCGGTCAGTGCGGTGGTTAACCGGCGTGCTGCAGCCAGTGGCGGTCGAACAGCTCGAGGACGGCGCGGAATTCGGCCGGCGGGATCTGGATGGCGCCGTCGTCGCTGTAGGCGTCGAGGAATTTGTCAAGCTGGCGATCGACCGCTTCCGGATGTTCCAGGTCGATCCCGAGGCTCGCCAGGTCTGCAGCGATCGAACCGCCGGGCGGCAGGTACCCGCCCCATGTTCCGGCACCTGATGCCGCATCGCGCAGCCGCACCAGCAGGATCCGGGTCAGCGAGGGCTGCGCTTCGGGGCCGATGACGGCGGAGCCGCACATATAGCCRCCGAGCACACTGACCGGCTGTGTCTGCGGGAACAGGCATAGGAAGAACTGCGTGTCGCCGCCGACATCCTTGAGATGCAGATAGAGGCCGCGCTTCGCTGGCATCACCGGGCCGACGAGTTGCAAATGTCCGGTCGGCAAGGTCTCGCCATAGGTGGCCGTCAGCCCATGCGCGCCCGGCCCCGCTTCGATCGACAGGCGGCCCTTGATCATCCGGCCGCGGTAATAGGGCGACCAGGCGCGCGAATAACAGGCATAGGCCCCGGCAAGCCCGGAGCCGAGGCTACGCTCATCATGCCCGGATGCATCGAACTGCATGCCGGCGCGGCGCTCCAGTTCGGCACTGTCGATGCCGTGGCGGGCCACGATCGCGGCGATGAAGGCCGGCAGCTCGCTCTCGGCGATCCAGGCGCCGGGCTGTTCCAGCTCAAGCAACCTCGCCCAGTCGTCGTAGACGCTGATCTGGCGCGGGCGCGCCCGGCCCTGCAGCCATTTGTCGGCGCGGCCGAGATCGAACGCGGTGTTCGGATTGACGGCGCGGAACGCCGCCGCCAGATCCTTGCGGGTCACCGTTCCCAGCAAGGCCGACGTCAGCCTCAGTTTTTGCGCGATGTGCTGCGCCATGCACTTAGCCCCGATGTTTTCGCCGCCTAAGTCTTCGGCGTTCCGGCTGGAATCACCGAGCTTCTCCAATGATCCCGGTTAGCATGCCGGCAAATGGCCTCCATTCCATTTATCCTACTTCCATATGCTAATGTTCCTGGAATTCCAGAGAATTCCACGATGTTCCGCGCACGCGATCTTTGCGGGCGGACAGGCAGCGCTACGGTCGTTTCGGGATGAATACAGGGGAGCTGTCATGAAACTCATTTTATCCGCGCTTGTTATGGCGCTTGCGTTGTCGCAAACCGCCGAAGCCAAAACGAAAATTCCCCCGACCGAGGCAAAGACCGGCACTGAGAAGAGCCGGCCGCTGCTCGATCAGACGGCCACTGGCGGCATCGTGCCTTCGGCGGGCCTGCAGTCGAAGGACGCCGAACCAGGCCAAGCCTATCCGCAGCCGCTGGACCTTCATTTCTAAACCAATCCCGGAAGCCGTGCGCGGCGGTTTTGGTCCGGAGCCGCGTAAGACAAAAGGTAGCCATTCTGGGGGACCCATAGCCGGTTCACCATCCCGGATCGGCGAGGGAGAAGCAGCGGCCGGACGGCCGGACCAACAGCCGCCCCGGCCAGCCTGAGGGCTGGGGGTTGGCGCCGCCGGCGGGGCGGCGCCCGCCCGCGCGGATCGCAGGACCACGGTCCGCGCGGGCTAAAGCATGTCTCCCGAAAGCGGGCCCGGTTTCGGGACAGAGACATGCTTAAAATCAAAAACTTAAAGCAGGTCGCGTGATCCTTTTTCACGCGACCTGCTTTAGGCTTCCAGCCAACCACTCCCCCGATCATTCTTCTTCAGAGCAAAAGCCATTCTTGACGAACGCCCCGCGAACCGGAAAGCTCGGCCTCGGTGCCGCAATGGCGCTGTGCGAGAAGGACCATGCCATGCCGGGTGCCGACGAGAAGCTTGCCGCGCTCGGCATCGTGCTGCCGCCGCCGCTGAAACTGCCGCCGCGCATGGAGCTTCCCTTTCCCTGGGTGAACGTGCGCGGCGACCGCGCCTATATCTCCGGCCACGGACCGCAGGAACCGGATGGCTCGCTCGCCGGGCCGTTCGGCGCCGTCGGCGAGAGCGTGTCGCTGGAAGAAGCGCGGGCATCGGCCCGCAAGGTAGGACTGTCGATGCTCGGCAGCCTGAAACGCGAGCTCGGCAGCCTTGACCGGATCACCGGCTGGTGCCGCGTGCACGGCATGGTCAATTCGGCTTTGCGCTTCACCGAAACGCCGGCGGTGATGAACGGCTTTTCGGACCYCATCCTCGAAGTCTTCGGACCGGAAATCGGCCGCCATGCCCGCACGGCCATCGGCGTCGCCGCCCTCCCTTTGAATTTCCCGGTCGAGATCGAGGCCGAGGTGATGCTTGGGCAGTGAGCCTCCCCCAAGATTTCCAGCCCGCTTGACCAGGCCGTGGTCGGCGCGATACGCGGGCAGGCCATCCAACCAATAAAAGACCCGCCATGACCGACCCTATCGTAAAAGACAGCAACGGCACGCCGCTGAAGGATGGCGACTCCGTGACCCTCATCAAGGACCTCAAGGTCAAGGGCACATCGGAAACGATCAAGCGCGGCACGCTGGTGAAGAACATCCGGCTAAACGGCAATCCCGGCGAGATCGAATGCAACACCAAGCAGGTCAAGGGTCTGGTGCTGAAGACGGAGTTCCTGAAGAAGGYCTGATAGCGGGCCGAGGCTCTGCGATGGGCTATCTAGCATTGCATTTGCGAGCGGCTTGTCCCCGAGCAAGTGCTTGGAAAATGCAAGAGAGGGGATTTCGTAAGGCGCCGCCGCTGCTTTCTTGTAAAGCGCTAACTTTCCTCGTCGACGCTTTTCCCCTCTTTTGCATTTCTGACACTCAAGCTTCGCTAAGGTGTTGAAATCGCTTTCTCGCCCACAAAGGGGAGATATGGCGCTACCTCCCCTTATGTTGCACCGCGTTAGATTTGTTGCATTGCGATATCGTCCCAAAGGGCCGAGGCTTTACCGCAGGCGGGATACGAACGACTATTGCGAGGTTCGTATTCGTGTCAGCATCAGCGCAGGATTTCCGKCCCGATATCGAAGGGTTGCGGGCGCTGGCCGTGGCGGGCGTCATCGCTTTCCACTTCGGCCTGACCGCGCTGCCCGGCGGCTTTGCGGGGGTCGACATCTTCTTCGTCATCTCGGGTTATMTGATCACCCGCCATCTGGTCGCCGAGATCTCCGACACCGRCCGACTTGATCTGTTGCGTTTCTATGCCCGGCGCGCGCGGCGCCTGTTGCCGGCGGCACTTTTCGTCATCGCCGCAACGCTTGCCGCGGGCGCGATCATCCTGTCGCCGGAGGAGCAGGCGCTCTATTCCAAGGGCGCGATGTTCGCCTCGGCCTATATGATCAATCTGTGGCTGATCCGCTGGTCGTTCGACTATTTCGCCAATGACGCCACGAGCAACCCGTTCATCCACTACTGGTCGCTGTCGGTCGAGGAGCAATTCTATCTTGCCTGRCCGGCGCTGCTGATGCTGGCCGCGTGGATGAAACCAGGCAAGCGCGCCATCATTGTTGCCATCGGCATTGTTGGCCTCGTTTCCTTCATCCTCTGCGCCTGGCTGACGAGCGTCTCGCAGCCCTGGGCCTTCTACTTTTCGCCGCTGCGCGCATGGGAATTTGCCGCCGGYGGCCTCGCATCGATGGTGCCGGCGCGGCTATTGCAGGAGCGCCTGCTGCTGGGGCGGGCGTTAAGCCTGGCCGGCCTGACGATGATCGGGGTCGCTTATCTCACCTTCAGCGAGGACGCTCCCTTCCCCGGCTTTCTGGCGCTTCTGCCGGTGGCCGGCACAGTTCTTCTGCTCAAGGCGGGAGCGGCCGGCGCCAGGGACGGCACTCCTCATTCACACAATTCCGGACGGAATTGGGTGAAAGCCGCCCTGGCGCTGCCACCTTTGCAGTGGATCGGCAGGCTCTCCTATTCGCTCTATCTCTGGCATTGGCCGGTCATCGTCTATGCCGGCATGCTGGCGCCGGAACTGACGCCCGCCGAGCGGCTCTCCTGCCTTGCGCTGACGCTGGCGCTAGCTGCCATCAGCTACCACCTCATCGAGAATCCTATCCGTCGCAACGGCTGGCTGATGGCCAATGCGGCGCGGGCGCTGGTGCCGGCCCTCCTCCTGACCGGCACCGGCGTCGCAGCCGCCTATGGCAATGCGAGGCTCGCCGTGCACAACCTCGATGCGGAACAGCGCGTCATCGCCGCGAGCGCCGCCGAACCTTCCACGGCCCGCGCCAAAGCCGGCTGCGTGCAGGACTACGAGACGGTGACGCCGAGGCCTTGCGTATTCGGCGATGGCCATCGTGTCATCGCGCTCTTCGGCGACTCCCACGCAGACCATTGGTCGACGCCGCTAATCGAAGCGGGCCGCAAAAACGGCTACCGGGTGGTGACCTGGCTGAAGAATTCCTGCCGCGCCTCGCGCATCAGCGTCTGGTCGTCCGAGCTCAAGCGCCCCTATGCGGAATGCGACCGCTGGCGCGAACAGGCGATCGCCGGGATCATCCAGGCGAAACCTGCGCTGGTGGTCATCTCGGAGTTGGCGCTGACCAGCGGGCGCAAGATGGCGGGCCGCGCAGGCGACACGGACAGCCAGGACGCCGACTGGCGGGCCGGCCTGCGCTCGACGCTCACCAGCCTGAGCCAGGCCGGCCTCAAGGTCGCCTTCATCCGCGACGTGCCGTTCAACAACGCCAATGTCGACACCTGCGTGGCGCGGGCGCTTTGGCGGAATGAAACGCCCTCGCGCTGCGACCAGACGCGGGCCTATGCCGCCAACGATACCATGGCGGCGGCGGAGCGCGACATCGTCGACAGCATCCCCAACGCAGCTTACGTCGACCTCACCGACCGCTTCTGCAGCGCCACCATTTGCCACGTCTTCATCGACGGCAAGCTCGCCTTCCGCGACCAGCACCATATGGCGACGCCCTTCGCGGAATCGCTGGAGCCGGAGATGGAGGAGAGGGTGATTTCGAAGGTGGGACGGTAGGGTGCCTCCTGTCTCCTCCCTTGTGGGGGAGATAAGGGCGCCGCGCCCTCACCCCACCACAACGACGAAATGCTTGGTCACCGGCTCGAGGATTTTCCAGGTGCCCTTGAAGTCAGCCTCGACCACGAAAGCATCGCCGGGGCCGACCTCGACCGGCTCGCCGCCGTCGGGCGTGATGATGATGCGGCCGGCGATCATGTGGACGAATTCATAGTCGGTGTAGGTGGCGTGGTAGGTGCCGGGCGAGGCGCGCCAGGTGCCGGACATCACCTTGCCGTCCTCGGTGGTGTGCTGGACGGCAGTCTGCATGGTGGGGGACCCCTCGACCACGACCCAACCAGGCAGGTCGCCGGCATCGGCATGTTCGACGGGGCCGAATTTGAGAATGGTGGGTCTGGTCATCGCATGCTCCTGGGTTCGCTGGAATTGGCTGACGACGCATAGCCGATGACGGCAGCGGCTGCACGTGACGATGCGACAATGGCATGCAAAGCGGCGACGGGTTGCGATGACCGAGGCGTTCGCCGGGCAGTTGAATATCCGGTCCCGCTTCGGGACGGGCATCTGTCTTGCTCCGAACAGATTGTCGGTATCTTCCCGCTGGCCCCGGTCGGGGATCAGGTCTTAATCCCGCGGGCCTGTGGCTTTCGGGATCGGGGTAGGCCTGGCGAATTTTCTTCTGCACCGTCTGCCGACTGGCTGGCGCCCCCGCCTTCACTCCGCGGCTTGCAACTGCTTTCGGCGCGCCGGCTGACGGCGGCGGTGGGCTGGTTTCAGCGTGACGGCGGCCCTTTTGGACAGCGCCCCAGTCACCGCCTCGACCATGCCGAAGGCGGCGAAGTCCGCGTTCATGGTGGCGGCGAGCTCTGCCGCCCGCTCGGCGTCGTCATTGCCGACCTCCGACCAGAGCACGATGCCGACGCGCAGCTTCGGCTTGATGCGCTTCAACCTGCGCACCATGAAGCGGCCGTGCTTGGTGGACTGACGGTTGAGGAAGCCGATGACGACGCAGTCGACGGCCGCGAGATCAAGATGGCGGATCGCCGAGGCTTCGAGGTCGGCGAAGCTTGCGCGGCTCGCTTCAGCGCCCTGCACCTCGAGCACCTGCGCCAGCATGGCGGCGGCGGCATCGTCGAGCTCGCCGCGGCCGCCGGCGCAAAGCACGGCAATGCCTGAACCGTCCGGCAGATCGACTTCCTCCTCGTCGGCTTCGCCGGACTTGTCGTCCGGCGTCTTTTCGACAGCGGTCTTTTCGGAAGCTTTGCCTTCCTCCGCCTTGGCGGCCTCCTGATCCTCTTCCTCCTCGGCTTCCTGCTGGGCGCTATCGTCAAGGTTGGCGACGAGCGTCATAGCACTGTCGGCGACCTGCCTGCGCTGCTCCGCATCCATGACGCCGCGCTCGCGGTCCTGCTCGCCAAGCAGCAGAGCCGGGATCGCCACCTTGCTGTAGAATTCGAACAGATACTTGTCTTCCAGCATCTCCTCGGCGTGGTCGGTGGCCTCTTCCGGATCGCCGGCCAGCAGCCGCTGGTAGAGCCTTGCATGTGGCTCCAGCACAGGCTCATTGCCGAACAGCACATCGAGGAATTCGAATTGYGGCACGTGTCGACCGAGCACCACCAGGCAGACTGTGAGCGGCGTCGAAAGCACCAGGCCAATCGGCCCCCACAGCCAGGTCCAGAAGATCGCCGCCACGATGATGGCCAAAGGCGAGAGCCCGGTATGCGAGCCATAGAGCCAAGGTTCGATGACATTGCCGGTGATGAGCTCCACGACGACGAACAGTGCGACTGTCCACAAGAGCAGCGACCAGCCCGGCGCCACCGCCAAAGCGAGGAACAGCGGCAGCAGCGCGCCGACGATCGGCCCGATATAGGGAACAAAGCGCAGCGCCAGCGCCAGGAGGCCCCAGAGCAGCGCGTTGGGGATGCCCAGCACCCAGAGCCCTATGGTGATGGGCACGGCATAGATAGCGTTCACCACCAACTGCATCAGCAGATACTGGCCGACGCGTTTGYCGGCATCCTGGAGTGCCTGCGTGGTGCGGTGGAGATCGCCATAGCCGACCAGCCGGATGAAGCGGTCGCGCAGGTCCTCGCGCTCCATCAGCATGAAGATGACGACGATGACGACGAGGCCGGCGGAACTGAGCGGGCTGATYAGCGGGCCGACAAGGTTCTGCAGCACTTCGAGCGGCTTTTCATGCGAAACGACCTCGACCGGGATCGGATCGCGCTTCGGCGCCTCGGCGGCCGAAGGCAATTGCGGCTCCTGGCGATCGATCTCCTGGCCCACCCGCTCGATGACGCCACTCAGGCGCGAGATGATGCCGCCGCCGAGGCCGTTTTCCTTGAGCGCGCGAACCTTGGTCAGGATGTTTATCTGATAGACGGGGATGTTCTGCGCGAGATCACTGACCTGAGTGGCGATGACGAAGGAGAACAGCGACAGCGCGGCAAATGCGCCGGCGACGCTGGCGATGACCGCCGCGATGCGCGGGATGCCGAGGCGCTTCAGCCAGGACACGACAGGGGCGATGGCGAAGGTCAGGAGCAGCGCAACGGCGATCGGCAGGAACACCTCGCGCCCGAAATAGAGCGCGGCGACCGCGGTAACGACGCTCGCGACGGTCGGCAGCGCCGTGCGCGGATGCCCCCTGGAAGCGGCGAGCAAGCTCGCCAGCCGCGGCTCCGTTACCCCATTCCGATGACTGGCCGCCACCATCGAGCCTCCCTGCTGCCTGGCAATGATCARAGATATTTCGCCGGCGTGCAACGCGCAGAGGGCTGGTCGGTTGCAGATGCACTAATAATATTCGGGGCCATCGCCTTACGGGGAACGAGCAGCGCCAGATCAGATGTCTGGCGCCCTGGCATGTGCCTTGTCCAAGGGTGGCAAGTTGACGGTTTTCGGAACACGAATTGCCCGAAACCGTTGTTTTGTCGAAGGGGCGTTCTTGAACCTCAAGGAGGCAGCGATGAAAAAGCTTCTGCTTGCTTCGATGATCGCCATCGCCTCGGCGTTCGCGATCGCGCCGGCCAGCGCGGCCAGCGTGCAACTCGGCATCGGCGTCGGTCCGSGCTATGATGACGGCTATTACAACGACTATGGCGGATACTATCCTCACCGCTATTATCGCCATGTCTACAATGACGACTACGACAATGGCGACTACGTGGTGCGCTATCATCACCGCCGCCATCATTGCCGCACCGAACTGGTGACCCACTGGCGCCACCACCACCGCGTGGTGGAAGAAGTGCGCGTGTGCGGTAACGGCTACGGCGGCTACTAAGTCGTCCAGGTTGAATAGCGCGGAACGGCTTTCGCTCGCTCCGCGCTATCGTGCGGCATGTGCGCGGACCGCTTCGAGCGCTCACGAAGCCTTCAAATGTTGCTGATTGTGCGTGGCGGCGCAATTTTTTCGGCGCGCCGCACGTTATCATGGATGAACCTTCAGGAGGTTACCATGAAAAAGTTGCTGTTTGCCTCGGTAATCGCCCTCGCCTCGGCAGTTGCCATTGCCGCGCCAGCGAATGCTGGCAACGTATTCCTTGGCGGCAGTTACTTCGACTACGGCCCCTTCGGCGATTTTTACGACAGCTACAACCAAGCCCCGGTCTACGGCTCCTATTGGGGCGGCTCATATCTTGATGAGGGGCCCGGTTACGGCCCGGCCTACGGCAACGATGGCAGCAGCTATGTCGCCCCGCCGAACGTCGTGCACGCCCGCCGCCATTGTCGGATCGAAGCGGTGAGAACCGGCAGCCATGACCGCAGGTTCACGCGCGAGGTGCGCGTCTGCAACTAGCGGCATCCGCCGGCGAGAGGCCGGCGCGACTTCACATCCCGGTAATTTTCGCGCGAGGCCAACAGCCACTTGGCAGCTTTTCGGCTTGTAAAGCGTTGTCAATGTGAACCTTCAGGAGGAGGTTGCCATGAAAAAGCTTCTGCTTGCATCTGCAATCGCCATCACGACGGYGGCGGCCACGGTCGCGCCGGCTGACGCGCATTCGCATGTGTTCTTCGGCTTCGGCTTCGCGCCCTTCGGCGGCTATTTGCCGTACTACGGCGGTCCATACTATGGCGGCGGCCCGTATTACGACGATTACTACGACGACTATTATCCCGGCTATGTCGTCGGCTACCCGCACCGGTACCACAGATATTATTACTATCACCACCGGTACCACCACAGGCATTACTACCACCACCGGCATCATCACCGGCTCTACGGGCGCAGGTAGCAGCAGGGGCGGCTGAGGCGCTGGCAGAACAGCGCCCCTCTGCCTGCCGGGCATCTTCCCCACGAGGGGGAGATCAGCGGTTCGTGTGCCTTGCAAATCCCACCCGAAATGCCATCTAAGTCGCCAATCCTGAGGAGAACAAAAAGGTGACGCAGCGAAGCGGCAGCGCCGACCTGCCGCTGCATGGCGGGCGGGTCCCGAAATGGCTGGGCGAGCGCATGACGAAGCTCGGCGCGGTGCTCTGCGAAGCCATCATCCACCATTACGGCCGCGACGAGCTTTTGCGGCGCCTTGCGCATCCCTTCTGGTTCCAGTCCTTCGGCGCCGTGATGGGCATGGACTGGCATTCGTCCGGCATCACCACCTCGGTCATCGGCGCGCTGAAGCGCGGGCTGAACCCGCTCAGCAACGAGCTCGGCATCCATGTCTGCGGCGGACGAGGCGCGCATTCGCGCAAGACGCCGGGCGAATTGCTGGCTATCGGCGACCGCGTCGGCCTCGACGGCGATGCTTTGGCCACCGCCAGCCGGCTCGTCGCCAAGGTCGACAGCGCAGCCCTGCAGGACGGCTACGATCTCTACCTGCACGGCTCCATCGTCGCCGATGACGGGCGCTGGGTGGTGGTGCAGCAAGGCATGAACGGCGACGCCCGCCAGGCGCGCCGCTACCATTGGCTGTCGGAGGGGCTGACGAGCTTCGTCGACCAGCCGCATGCGGCGATCGAGGGCGAGACGCAAGGCGAGATCGTCAACCTCACCGACCGGCGCGCCGAAAAGGCCCGCGGCGGCCAGGTCGAGCTTCTGAAGACGATGAGCCCGGAAAAGATCCTCACCGAGCTTGCCCTGCTGGAGCCGCAACCCGAACCCGAACCTGCCGCGCAGCCGCTGCTGCCCAACCTCGTCATGCCCGCACATCACGACGTGCGCGAGTCAGACATCGTCATGCGCCGACTGCACGGCAACATCGCCTCGGCCATCGAAAGCGGCCCGAAGGATTTTCCCGAGTTGCTGTTGGTCCCCGGCGTCGGCCCGCGCACGGTGCGGGCGCTGGCCATGGTCTCGGAAGTGGTGCACGGCGCGCCCTACCGCTTCTCCGACCCGGCTCGCTTCTCGCTAGCCCACGGCGGCAAGGACCGCCACCCCTTCCCCGTGCCGCTGAAGGTCTATGACGAGACGATCTCAGTGCTGAAATCGGCGGTGGGGAAGGCAAAGCTCGGGCGAGGTGAAGAGTTGGAGGCATTGAGGCGGCTGGACGGCGAGTCACGGCGCATGGAGCGCTATGTGACGGGGCCGAGCYTGAAGGAGATCGTGGCGGGCGAGATGGACCAGTCGCATCTGCTGGGCGGGCGGAGCGTGTTCGGGTGGGAGAACGCGCCTGACGGCGAACCGAAGCCGCTAAAGAAAGGCGCTTGAGGCCCCTGAAACGGTGTCACGCAAAGCACGCACGTCACTATACGGGGAGAAGGTGCCGGCAGGCGGATGAGGGGCGGCGCCGGACCTCTGCGATTTGATACTTTGCGCGGCTCAGCGATGCTCATGACTCTGCTGACGAACCCAACGCACGACAGCCGCGATCTCAACCACTGGTGCGATCAGCCCACCGAAAAGAACAGCCAAAAGCGGAATTGCGGCGATGCTAGTTCCGGCTGGCTCCGGGCGCTGAGACAGCCAAGCAAGCATGATCGCCTGTCCGAAGGCGAGCAGCACGATCACGAACGATACAAGGACAACCGTGAGATAGGCCAAGGACTGCCTGATCATGGCAACGCCTTCGACACCTTTCCGAGGAAATAATCATAGCGATCGAAGTCAAAGCTAGTTTTGATTTCAACGACGCCGATGAGTCTTTCCGAAAGGCCGGCGTTCAATTCAAACATTCCGTCCAGATCGTCCGAAGCCGGCCTGTCAAGAACGCGCCTGACATTCGCGTCAGCGAGGCCCTRAAGCTCCTCGTCGCCTGCAAGACGTTCGGTTTGGCGATCGTACCATTCCAGATGCCAAACGGCCTGATGTTCGCCGGCCCCTCTCTCCAACAACCGCAYCTCCTCCTCAGGCTCCACATAATGGATCAGCCCCGCCTTTTCGGACGTGACCATAATCCCTGTTCCAGATAGCCAAGGACTTCCCTGGGGTACTCCTCGGAATATTCGTCGGTATCCATGGAGCAGACCACAACGCCTTCGTTCCCTTCCCAGACAAGGATTTTGTCGCCAAGTCGAGCAAGGGTTCCATCGGGGTATTTCATTGGATGCTCATTGCGTTTCGCTGAGAAATTCCAGACCACAGCCAAATACACATGCTGTGTCAATTCGCCCTCTACCGTCTCGGCTTACGGTTAWCCTGCAATCAACGAGCAATCTAAATATTCACCCCGTCCGCCTCCCCATCATACCATAATGTACCGCCAGCAGATCCAGCCCGACCTTCAGCAGCTTAACCACCACATCCCTCCCCTCGCCGCTGCGCTCGGCGACCGCCTTCACCGACTGGCCTTCGAGGCAAATCTTGCGTACCATCTCCGCCACCTCCCAATGGGCGAGCGCGRCCACCGCGTGGGCATGCGCTCGGCCGGCTGAGAGCACGCGGTCGGGGACGCCGCCGCCCACCCGGCCACTGTCGACCCGCTCGCTCCAGGATTGYGGCTGCAGGCCTTCGCGCTGGCTGCGCTCGAAATCGTCGCGAAAGCGTCCTCCGGCCTCGCGCTGCTGGCGGCTGAGCGAGGTGATGCCGGTGAGCGGGTCGACATTGCGCAGGCGCACGATGCCGCCGGTGGAGGTGTAGCCGCCGTTCGACACCTCGTAGACGCGGCGCGCCTCGGCCGTACCAGTGGTGAGGCGCTGGCGGCCGAAGGCGTCCTGCTTCAGCGCAAAGTCATGGCCGACCTCGCGGCGGATGCGCACCTGCTCGGCCTCGCCCTTGGGAAGCTTTGGCGGCTGCGGTCTCTTGGCGGCTTTGCGGGGCATGGGTGATCCTTTGCGAGTGGGTAATTGGAGAGGTCGGCGGGACAGCGCCCTTCTGCCCTGCCGGGCATCTCCCCCGAGCGAGGGAGATTGGCGGTTTCGGCGCCGGCTCTCCCTTTCAACGTTGGCGGTTGGCAGGAGGCGAGGAAGAGAATGATCTCCCGGTTGGGGAGATTAGCGGTGTCGTTTGCCCCTATTCGCGATCACCCTCTACGATGGCCGTGGAATCTTGCATGGTGATGCGCGCAGTAGGAGCGCGTGGCCGATGTCGGCAGGCCGCAGCAGAGCATGTCCGGCCCCAGGTGCGCGCCGACGGGATCGTCTTCCACACCTTCGCGCAGCGCGAGATCGAGCGGCGCGCGACAGCGGCCGAACAGACAGTCGAGGAAGCGCATCGCCGCGACATGCGGCTGGCGGCCGGGGTTTTTCGCGGGCGGCGGCGCCGGGAGCTTGTAGAGATGCGCTTCGGATTTCTGACGCTCGCCTGGGGCGAGCCAGGCCGGAGGCAAGGTGCGCGCGGGTTTGCGGGCTTTGGGTTTCTTGGGCGTGGTGGTAGTGCGGGCTTTGGCGGTGTCCTTTTGCGTAAGGGTGTCATAAGCGGATAGGTCGGCGGGACAGCACCCCCCTCTGTCCTGCCGGACATCTCCCCCGCAAGGGGGGAAATTGGCAGCTTCTGCGCTGGCGCCTTCCACCAATTCGGCATATCTGGAGAGCGCCGCCGGCTCCGAAAGCGTCATCCCTCCAGCCGTCGCCCTACCCCGCCGACCTGGTCGGTTCGGCCGCGCGGCTTTCGTCGGCCTGCCGCCGGCGCGGCCGCCTTTGGGGTTGGCGAAGCCGATGGCGCTCAAGCCGGCGTTGCGGTGGACGATGCCGATGATGGCGTTGCGCGAGACCGGAGCGCCGCGYAGCGCGCTGAAGCGGCCGGCGATGCGCGAGGCCGACAGCCCCTCCTTCAGCAGGGCGGCGATCTCGTCGATTTCCTTCTCGGTGTAGGCGGCTGCCATCGTCTCATTCCAATGATTGCGAAGCGCTTGGGGCGAAGCGCCCGGCTTCAGGCCAAGCGCCAGGGTTCGGCCGCGAGGCCGTTTGGTGATCAGGCCGGCAAAAGTGTTGACGTCAGGCGGCGCCTGGAGCGTTCAAGCGAAGGAGCGCTGCCTCGGCGGCGGTGCGGGTGAGCCCGGACACCGCCCGGCCCGTCACCCTGTCGAACAGGATGACGGTGCCGTCCTCGGTGCGGATGCAGCTTATGCCCGAATTGGCGGCCGGAGCCGGGGGAGGAACGGCTCCGGCCGTTCCGGTGAACCGGGGTGCGGGCGGTTCGACCGGATCCGGGGCGAGCGCCCCGGAATGCGCCCGGACCGGGGAGGAGGACAGTCCGGACGATTGGAATTGATGCGTCGAGGGACGCGCGTTCATGCCGCCTGTCAGCTCTGGGAGGCTCGTGGGCGGCGCAGGAATCACGGGCAGTGCGGAAATGCTTGCGGGATGCTCATTCATGCGCTAAGCGTACGTTATGTACGAAAGGCGCGCAAGCGAAATCGTACACTTTGGACGATTATTTTCAGGCATTTTGTACGATGACGGATTCCCGGCACAGATTGCAGCAGGCGCGCGCCCAGGCCGGCTATGCCTCGCCCAGCGATGCGGYGCGGGCCTTGCGCGACATCAACAAGAATACGCTGATCAGCCACGAGAACGGCAACCGGCCGCTGTCGCGGAAAGCGGCCGAGAAATACGGCCGGCTGTTCGGCGTCGACCCCGGCTGGCTGCTGTTCAATGCCGACGGYGCGGAGGCGGCGCCGGTCAGCCTCACCTCAGCGCCCGTCACCGTCGACGTGCCGATCGTGTCGTGGATCAGCGCCGGCGAGCTCGGCAGCCAGGACAGCGTCGTCAACCTCTCCGACTATCCGACCATTCCCACCGCCGACCTCGAGGAAGGCGAATGGATCGCGCTGCGCGTCGACGGTCCGTCGATGAACAAGATCTCGCCGCCGGATTCGATCATCTTCGTCAATCTGCGCGACAAGCGGCTGGTGACCAATGGCTGCTACGTGATCGCCGACGAAACCGGCCGCGCCACCTACAAGCGCTACCGCCCCAATGACAATCCGCCCTTCCAGCCGGCGTCCTATCTCGACATCCCGCCGCCGGAGCTCGAAGGCGCGATCACCATCATCGGACGGGTGAGACGGTCGATCATCGATATGTGAGGGGACAGGTCCGGTGTCGTCCGGCAAAGGCTGCAATCCTCCGCCCTTTCTGTCCTTCCGTCCAACCAAGCCAAGCGCATAAATTCAGCCCTTGCAATTTTTGCTTGCATTAAGGAACAAAAAGAGAACTATATAAGCGACCGCGGCAGCAGCCGCGGTAACTCCGGGGGGAGGATCAACAATGTCATGCCGCATCGGCGCGTTTTTGCGCGCGCTTGCTGGTGAGGTTTCGCGTGGGCCGCTGATGGTCCTGGCGGGGATGCTGGTGCTTGTCGGGCTGAGYGAACCGGCGCTCGCTGCTGTCAAGGACCCTGCCCTCTGTTTCGGCGATGAAAAAAGCGCCGGTGATGCCAAAGCCRCAGYCGACCGCCRCATTGCAGCTTGCAGCGTGATTGCCGAGGACGTCACGGGGGCATCCTCTTTGCGCGCCAAGGCTTATTTCTTCAGGGCCATGGCCTTGGACGACAAGCAAGACTGGGATGGCGCGATCGCCGATTATGGCGAGGTGATCGCGCTCGATCCCAAGCAGACTTCGGCCTACTTCAATCGCGGCACCGACTGGTTCAACAAGGGCGACGACGACCGCGCGATCGCGGACTTCAACATCGTGATCAGCCTCGAGCCGTCCGCGAGCGACGCATATTCCAGCCGTGGCTCGGCCTTCCTGCGCAAGGGTAAGGTTGACGCGGCCATCCTCGACTTCCAGCAGGCGATCGAGGCTGATCCGGGAAACGGCAGGGCGCATGCCGAACTCGGCTCCGCCTTGGCCGTGACGGGCGAGCAGGAAAAGGCGATCGCCGCATATGACGAGGCGATCCGGATCGATCCGACGGACGTGACCGCCTTGGTCAACCGCGGCATCGCCCACGCCGCCAAGGGCGGATTCGACCGTGCTATTGCCGATTACGACACTGCGCTGGGCATCGACCCCAGGAGCGCCGACGCCTATGCCAAACGCGGCGCCGCCTGGGCCAACAAGAAGGAGTGGGTTCGCGCGATCGCCGACGCCAACAAGGCGATCGAGCTCGATGCTGGAAACGTCGACGGCTATTACTACCGAGCCGTCGCCTGGGCGGGCAAAGGCAACGACGAACGCGCCATTGCCGATTTCGGCCAGGTGATCGCACTTGATCCGAACGATGCCGGAGCCTGGTTCGCCCGTTCGCTGATACGAGCCCGGCGCGGCGACGCTGCCGGCGCGGCGGCCGACTGCCGCAAGGCCATCGCGCTCGATCCGAAGAAGACTGGCAGTTGCGACGCGGGGCTGGATGTCGGCGAAGCGGTGGCCGCGGAGACCGCGTCCAACACGGATCTTGCCTCGTTGGCCAAGCAGTTGGAGGCCACCGGCAGGCAGATCCGTTCCAAAGAAGCTGCCGCGCAAATCCGGGATGCATTGAAGCAGCAGGTCTCCGGCGACGTGCCCGGCGCGATCGCTTCCTTCGGCTATGCCATCTCACTCGATCCCGACAATGCCGAGGCCTATTACGACCGGGCGGTCGCCGCGGCCTCGCAAGGCGACAATGCCCTTGCCGCGAGCGACTGCCGGCGCGCCGTGGAACTCGACCCGAAACGCGCCGGCGCCTGCGCCGCGCTCATGGCCGGCCAGAAAGCCGTTCCGGCAACGGGAACTTCGGACCAGTCTGCCCAGGATCAGGCCGCCGCGAAGATACTGGTCGAACGCGCAGGCGCGCGTCTGGTGAAATACGGGGTCGACGGCGCGCTGCTCGATTTCGACAAGGCGATCAGCCTCGATCCCAAGAATGCCGACGCCTATCTGGGACGCAGCCGCGCCAGGACGCTCAAGGGTGACCAGGCCGGCGCGGCGGCGGACTGCCGGCGGGCCGTCGAACTGGATCGCGCACGGTCGGGAAGCTGTGAGGAGCAGCCTGCCGGCGATGAGGGCAAAGCTGCGCCGGCGCCAGACCTGGAGCAGTCGAAGCAGGCCGGCGCCGCTTCGCAAACCACGCATCCGAATTTGTCGGCCACGGACGACACTCTGGCTGCAAAGTCGATGGAGACAAAAGACCAGCGCGCGCTGCAAGCGATCCTCGGCGGCGATGCCTGGCTGGACATGGGCAAATACGACAAGGCGGTCGGCTCCTATGACGTGGTGATCGCGCTCGAACCCGACAACCGCTTCGGCTATTTCGGCCGCGGCAGGGCCAGAGCAGCCACACGCGACTACGGCCAGGCGATCGCCGATTTCGACAGGGTCATTCAACTCGCCCCCAATTTCGCTCCTGCCTATTCTCGCCGCGGCCTCGCCAAGGTGACATCCGGCGATGTCGATGGCGCCCTCGCCGACTGCGACCGGGCCGCCACGCTCGACCCGAAGGCGCGCGACGCCCATTACTGCAAAGGCATGGCCTGGCACGCCAAGGGCGACGCGGGACGCGCGGTCGCCGCCTATACGGTGGCGATCGGCATCGATCCCAAGGCCGACGCCAGCTATTACGCGCGCGGTATGGCTCGCGCCGACCGCAAGGACTATTCCGGCGCGATCGCCGATTTCGACCAGGCGCTCAAGCTCGATCCAGGCAATGGGGACTACGCCGTCGCCCGCAAGGCGGCGGTGGCGGCGAAAGGCGAAAGCGGTGAGGCCGGCGCTGCGGAGGGCACGGACCTGCGGGCCGCTATGCCGCTGTTGAAGCGCGGCGACGCGTTCTACGCAAAGCGCAAATACGACCGCGCTGAAGCTGAGTACAGCCGCGCCCTGGCGCTCGCGCCAAACGAACCGTCGACCTATTCGGCGCGCGCCAGGGCGCGCATGCAACAGGGCGACTATGACGGGGCCTTGGCGGACGTCAACAGAGCGCTTGAGATCGATCCATCCTATATCACAGCCTATTATGCCCGCGCTCTTATACTGACAAAGAAGCGCGAGCCGGAAAAAGCCATCGCCGATTACACCCGTGCGATCGAAATGAAGCCGGACTTTGCCCCGCTTTATTTCGGGCGTGGCAGCACCTGGTACTCTATCGGGGACTTCGATCGCGCCGCCGCCGATCTCGACCGGGCTCTCAGGCTCGATCCTAAATCCGACATGGCCCGRCAAGGTCGTAAATTGGCGATGGCYGCCAAGAAAAAGGCTCTTGCCTCGAAGACGTCGGGCGGGATGGCGAGGCATAGCGACCGGCAGACGGCCGCCTCAGACGAGGCGCCGCAAACTCGCGGCTCAGAAAGCGCCCAGTCATTCTTCACGAGGGGCAACGCCCTATACGACAAAGGCAACTATGACGGTGCGATTGCGCAATTCGAACAGGCGATCGCGCTCGATCCGGGCTTTGCGCCGAGCTATTACGGCCGCGCTCAGAGCTTCACCCTGAAGGGGGACTACGACCGAGCTCTTGCTGATTACGACAAAGCGATCAGCCTGGCCCCCGCCGAAGCGAAGGTCTACGCCGATCGGGGTCTCGTACGGATGGGCCAGCACGACGGCGCCGGCGCGTATAGCGATTTCGAGAAGGCGTTAAGCCTCGATCCCAATAACGTCTATGGCTACTTTGGCAGAGGAGTGATTAGAACAACCACGGCGGATTATGACGGAGCCATTGCCGATCTTAGCAAGGCTATCAAGCTCGATCCCAAGTTTGCTGCCCTTTACAACGCGCGAAGCCGAGCCTGGGGGGCTAAGGGCAACCATCAGCGTGCGGAAGCCGACCGCAAGAAGGCGCTGAGCCTCGGGGCGGAGTGAGAAGGGTGTCGGAGCGCAGGCGGATGTCACCTTGGAAATGGCTGCAAGTGGTGGCGGTCGTCCCCGTGAGCATCATTGGGTCTAACGTGATGCCAACGATGTTCGGCGGYGGACATCGCCACCATCAGCCAATGGCGATGCCGCCCCGGACGCTGACCACCGCCGACATCGATGCCGAGATCCGGAAGCAGAATCTCGGAATCTTCGAGGCCATCGCCCGGGAATTTCCGGACGACTACGATGCGATGCTGCGCAAGATCACTGCCGCGGCCCAGGCTGGAAACCAAACAGAAGTGCGCAATATCAGCAGGCAGGCGGTCGCCGATCTCCGGCACAGATATGCACCGCTGCTGCCCACGGCCCCCGACAGCAATGCTTGGGAAGTGCTTTCGGCGCAACTCGACATGCTCAATCATGTCATGGCGCGCGAAACGCCGGCCACCTGCAACAATTACCTGCGCAACGGGCCGGACGCGATCAGCGCGCCCGGCCACGATTTCCTGGCCGACATGGACAGGATCGGCGCCGCGCTGTTCCGCGCCTACGGCGCCGCCAAAAGAAGCGGCCTGCCGACGGTCGCGCCCAGCGATCAGGATTGGTCGCTGGTCGCTGACATTTTCAAAAAGATCGGGGGCACGCCGGCCGAGATGGAGGCCGTCTCAAACGCCAACCCGGACTTTCCGGGCCTGTGTCCGGCCATGGCGAAATTCTATGAAGCCGCCCTGTCGCTGCAAGGCGAACCGGGGTGGCACATCAAAACCTCGCTGCTTCGCACCATCGTCAAGAATTAGGCTCCGCACCGGATTTCCCGGCAAGGTCCCGGCGCAAAGCCGCGTTCCTTCGGCGCTTGGCCGCTACCCCAGAAACTCGTTCGTGAAATACGCGCCCAAAGCCGGCTTGTCCTTCAACGCCTTGCCGTTGCCGTCAAGCAATATCCCCGAGGCAAACAAATACCCGCCCATCGCTTCCATCTTGGCCTTGTCCATCGTACCGATGGCGCCGTTTGCGCTCTTCAGGAAATGGCCGTCGTTCAGCGCCTTCAGCGATGCATCGATCAGCGCCGGGTTGGTGAGCGTGTCCTTGTTGGCGGCGATCAGCAGCTCGCCTGCCTCCTGGGCATGATCCACGGCGAATTCGTAGCCGCGCCGCGTCGCCTGGACGAAGGCCGCGGCGGCCTTCGGGTTGGCGACGAGGTAGGCGTTGCTGGAGACGATCAGCGTGGTGTGCTCGTCCGGCACGCCGTAATCGGCGTAGCGGAAGCTGCGCTGCTTGAGGCCCTTCAGCTCGGCCTCGACGCCTTCCCAGGTCGAGACTTCCAGCGTGAAATCTACCGCGCCGTTGGCCAGTGCGTCGTAGGCGGAGGTGCCCAGCGTCACGGTCGAAAAATCGCCCTTGCCGCCGTCATGGCGGATGATGGTCTGCAGCAGCGCATTCTCCCAGGCGCTGCCGAAGCCGCCATAGGTCAGGCCGTCGAGATTTTTCGGACTTTGAATAGCGGTGCGGTCGGCGTTGAAGACGACGCGGCCGGTCTCCGATTGGACGACGGCATAGACGGCCTTCAGGTCGGCTCCGGCGCTCTTTTGCGTGAACAGGCCGAGCGAGCCGGAAATGCCGAAATCGGCATTGCCACTGGCGACCAGCGTGCCCGAACCCGTGTCGCCATAGGGCAGGATCTCCACCTCCAAGCCTGCGTCGCGGTAAAAGCCTTTGTCGCGCGCCACGAACAGGCCAACGTGGTTGGTGTTGACCGTCCAGTCGAGCGCGACGGTGATCTTTTGYGATGCGGCCCGGGCACGCGTGGYGGCTCCGGCAAATGGCAGGCTGGYGGCCAGAAGCAGCGCCTGGCGGCGGGTAATATCAATCATTTCGGTTCTCCATCGGGTGTTCGTTGATTGGGACCGGCCGGCCAAGCAGCGTGTCGAGGATGTCGGCCTCGATCGCCGCCGCCTCGCGGGCGAGCTCGGCACTTTCGGTGCGCGGGCGCGGCAGCGGCACCGCCACTTCACGCACAATCCGTGCGGGGCGCTCGGACAGCACATAGATGCGGTCGGACAGAAGCACGGCCTCGCGCACGTCATGGGTGATAAGCAGCGCCGTCCAGCGGTGGCTCCGCCAGATCGTCTCCAGCCAGCGCTGCATAGCCGCGCGGGTCAGCGCGTCGAGCGCGCCGAAAGGCTCGTCGAGCAACAGCATGTCGCGCTGCTGCACCACGGTGCGCAAGAGCGCCGCGCGCTGGCGCATGCCGCCGGACAGCTCGGCYGGCCAGGCGCGCTCGAAGCCGGCAAGACCGAACTCGGCGAACAACGRCGCCACGCGCTCGCGCGCCGTGCTGCGCTTCATGCCCTGCACTTCCAGCCCCAGCGTCGCATTGTCGATGATGCGCCGCCACGGCATCAGCGCGTCGCGCTGCGGCATGAAGGCGAAGCGGGCGCCGTCGAGCGGCGCGCCGTCGAAGCGCATCTCGCCMTCGCCCCGGATCGCGCCGGTGAGCAGTTGGAACAATGTCGACTTGCCGGCACCGGAAGGGCCGAGGATCGAGACGAATTCACCCGCCGCGACATGAAGCGAAATGCCGGCCAGCACCTCGARCGCGCCAAAGCTTTTGCGCAGGTCGCGGAGCTCGAGGCGCTTCATCGCCGGCCCTCCCCGGAAGGCCTGTTGCCGCCATGCCCCGCCCTTTCGCCCTTTGCATTTTCCCACGGCATGGCCAGGCGCTGCACCAGCACGGCAAGGCCGAACAACACCAGCGTCAGCGCCGAGCTGACGGCGACCGCCGCGAGCACAAGGTCGGGCCGGAAATTGTTCTTGGCGCTGAGCATGTAGATACCCAGCCCCTTCGCCGCGCCCGCATATTCGGCGAAGATCGCGCCCACCACCGCATAGGTGATGGAGATCCTCAGGCCCGCGAAGAAATAGGGCAGCGCCGACGGCAGCCGCGCGAGCCAAAAGATGCGCCAGCGCCCTGCCCCCATGGCGGCGAGCAGCTGGCTGATTTCGGTGCTCGTGGCGGCGTAGCCCTCGACCAGCGCCACCATCATCGGGAAGAAGGTGACCAAAGCCACGAGCAGTATCTTCGGCAACAGCCCGAAGCCGAACCACAACACCACCAGCGGCGCGATCGCCACCAGCGGCAAGGTCTGACTGGCGATCAGCAGCGGGAACAGCGCCCGGCGCAGGGGGGCCAAAAAATCGACCAGCGCCGAGAGGATGAAGGCTGCGACGAGAGAGAAGGCGAAGCCGGCCAGCGTGGCGCGGATGGTGGGCAGCGTGTTGTCGGCCAGTGCCGCGCGATTCTCCCAGGCTTGCGCCAGCACGCGGGACGGCGCGGGGAGCACAGTAGGGGCTATGCCGCCGAAGCGGGCGTAGAGCTCCCAGGCGGTGAGGAAAAGGGCGAAAGCCAGTGCGGCGGGGAAGAAATTAGCGAAGGTTCGCGTGAAGGTTAATCTCTCCCCTTGCGCGGGAGATTGGCCGTCGCGACCGCTTTCGCCAATCGTCGAAAGTTCTCTCGACGAAGCGCCCTCTCCCCCGCGCAACGGATCGTACCAAACAGCCACGACATCTACCTCGACAGCTCGAGCTTGCGCGGGCTCAAACCGCGGTCGGGCTGTTCGCCGAAATCGTTATGTCGAGCGTCACATGCCCGGCGCCAGGGCCGAAGCGGCAGAACGCCTCGTTCAGCGTGGCGAACACCGCGCCGGCGTCGCCGCGCAGCTTGGTGCAGAAATGCTTCGAGCGCTCGAAGACGCCGGACTGTTTCAGGAAGTCGATGCAGCCATAGATCTCGTCCATGTGGTCACCGGTGCCCATCACATAGAGCGAGAACTGCGCCGCCACCGCCTGGCTGGTCGAGGGTGTCGCATGCACGGCACTGAGCGCGGCCRCCTTGCGTTCCTCGAGCGGGATCGCCGGGCCGCCGATCTCGTCGGAGCGGCAGATCGGGTCGTCCGGCTCGCCGGGGCAGCCGCGCGAGACCGCGRCCGACAGCACGCAATGATTACCGCTTTTGGCGGCCGCCACGAACAGGTCACGCATTGCGGGAAACAGCACTTCGGGCGGCCCGACCAGCAGCGTTGAAATGTCGTCGGTCTCGATCCGCAGCCTGTCGCGGTAAGGGTCGAGCGCACCGAGCGCGCCAAGGATGACGCCGACGAAATCGTCGGCCATGGGATAAAGGGAAATCTGTGCGCCGGAAAACATGGCCCGCCTCGCTCCGCTGGTATTATCCAGATCAGCTTTAGGGTCCGGAGGCTTGCCGCCACCATCTCAGCCCCGACCGTACGGAGCACCCCTGTGGATGGCCGGTTAAAGCACTGTTCGAGCGAAAGGGGAAGCGTTTTTTTGCAGAGCCAATTGGGCGGGGAGCCTCATCTCCCCCGAAGGGGAGATGGCCGGTTATGAGATTTTCGCGGATTCTTTATAGCCGCTTTATCGTTCAAATTGTACGAATCGCGCTTGCTTACTTTTCGTACATAAAGTACGATACTTCCCTTCTTTTGAGGGGACTTGCTTGGACACCGCGAACCATGCCGCTTTCRCCGACCTCTCCCGCCCCTTGCTGTCRCCACTGCCGCTCGCCGAGCGCGAACGTCTTGCCGGCGCATGGCGCATGGCCAGCCAGGACATCGCCGACGACATCCGCTTCATCCGGCAATATCTGAAAGTGATCGCCGAGAAGGACGAGCGGCTTTCGACCGGCACGCTGGTGCATGGCCGCGCCTATGTCGAGGCCTGCGCGGCCTGGCTGCCGGAGACTGTGGCGCGATATTCGCGCAATCTGAGGCTGATCAGCGAATGCGAAAGCGCGATGACGGCGGCGGGGATAAGGTTTGCCCGGTCGAGCGATGCGTGGTGAGTCCGGACAATCGCAGCGCTGCAACCCTTAGGCCACCCGTCGCAAAATGCATCGTTTCACACAATTGCCAATTGGTGGACGCGCACGAGCGGCCGGTGGTTAATTCCTCTCAGGCGAAGGAGGGTAAGCCGCATACCAGGGAGGAATTCGTTTTGATGGACCAGCGCATCGACATCGGCATACAGCCCGACGACCAACCCTACGAAGTCACCTCATTCGCCCGGAAGCACGGCCTGACTATCCCCGTCGCGGACGCGGTCCTTTTCGCCAAGGGTCCGTCGCCGTCGCGGGCCGCCTGCGACACGGCCGCGCTGGCTTTCCTGTGCGCGGTCGCGCGATACGCCGGAAAGCAAGGACGGCGGTAGCCCCGCCTACCAGCTGAACTGCAGCCCCGCGCTGCCGCCGACCTGACTGCCGGCGAAGGCAATGCCGAGCGTGCCGGTCAGCCGGCCGCCATGGGCAGTGAGGGGAAGGCTCGGTGCTGCCGATACAGGGCGCCACAAATCGACGTGCCGGGAATCGAAGCGCGAGACACGGCCGCGCCTTCACCTTCCGTGGATCGAATGAGGCTTGGCAGCGGCGGTCGCCGGAGATCAGGCCTTGGCTTTCGGTTTGACCGCCTTTGCCTTGGCGGGGGCCTTGGGTTTGRGCTTCTCGGCCTTGGCGGCGGCCTTCTTCGAACTCTTCGCCTTCGGCTTGCCTGCGGCATCGATCTCGGCGGTCGCCTGATCCCAATGCTCCATGTGGGCGCCCTCGGGCCGGCCGGCCTGCTCCCAGATCTCGTGTGCCCGCTGGCGAATGCGTTCGTGCCTGTCGTCCGTCACTGTCGCCTCCTGRTGTTGGGACGGTCCCCGGCGCGAACATTAGCCGAATTTTCACGCGGCGTCTTCGCTATCGCATGCAAGCGATCGACTTTGACGGCAATTTCGCTCAGTGTCCGTCGATGACGACCGCRACGCCCAGATGCGCTGCCTTCTTTGTAATCAATCCGGCCAAATCCGCGTCAGAGCGGTCGGTTCCTGTACGCTGGCGCAGCAGGGAAATTGCCTCTTGCATCGACAGCAGGYCGGTTCTGTGCTCGGCCAGCAGCTTGTCGACCATGGCGGCGACACTCGGCGATTCGACGTGTGGATGATGCATGGCAACGACTCCTCCTCGTTGCCTCCCAAACCCGCTGTTGATCCTACGCCCTATGTCCACTTAGGAGAAGAGCCCGATCCTGCAGATGGACCGGGCTCCTCGGGGGATCACACGTTACTGGATCACCTGGACGACACGGCGCGTGCCGGGGTCGATCAGCACCGTGTGGTCATTGACGACGGCGTAACGGTACTTCACATCCGGAACCTCCTGCAGTTCGACCGTATCCGGCACGGTCGAACCGACGCCGAGCTCAAGGCCAAGCACGTTCACCGAGGCGATCGGGTGCTTGTGGACATACTCCTTGACCACGGTCTGCTGCTCGGGGGTGACGATCACCTCGTCCGCGGCCGCGATGCCGATACCGGCCATCAGTGCCAGGCCAGCTACAGCTGGAATGAGGGTGGTTTTCATCGTTTCTCTCCTGTTGCGTTGGCGAGCTCCGCCTTGCTTCCGCGGGCGGAAACATAGGCACGTCGAACATTTGAGCTCCGGGGGCAAACGCGGCGAGCGAAGTGTTGTTCCGTCAGCAGCGACTAATTGATTGGGCGGAACCTTCGCATCGGCCCAGCATTGGAAGGTACTGAAACTTCTCAAGACTTTGAAACCGTAGGCGGCGGCGTCATGCGAAAAGATTCCATCAGAAGCGACATCGAATTTYGGTCCCCGGTGGCGATCGCAGTCGGTGCCGGTTTCAAGCGCGAAATCGCCTCGCTGACCGCGATGCAGAACTTTCTCAAGGAGTGGCCGCCGGCTGCGCGGGACGAGAGCTACCTCACGGCGCTGCGCTCCTGCGAGGCGGCGCGTGCCGCAGAGATCGATCTGGACGAGGCGCGGCAGGCATTCCTGATCTTTGCGAAGAAGGCGGGGATCGAGTGGACCGGTGCCGATCCGGTCGTGGTGCTGCGCGAAGCAAAGATCAGGCGCAGCCGGGCGCGCGAAAGCCGAGCCCAGAACCGGCACGTGCCTGGATAGACCTTGGCTCAACCTGACAAAGGCCATTTTCCTTTGAGGCGATCGAACGCTCGCACTCCGTCATACGGCTTTGGATCTTCGGTCTGCGCATACAAAGCCGGCAGACATTGCAGCACCGCCCCGCACGCCTGCAGACCGCCGCCTCGCCGGCTGACGGTCGACTTCATTTCTCAARGATTTTGGCTGACAGCRCTATCAGTTCGACGCCGATTCGCCGAGCGCCTCGGTGACAAAGGACGCGGCGATCAAGTCGTCCGCGTCGATGCGTAGGGAGCCTTCACCGCCCCCCATAATGGCGGCGACCTTCTGAAAGGTCTTCATTTCATGCTCCGTGATCCGGGCGTCCTGCATTCTGGCCTTAAGATCGGCCACCCGCATCCCGAGCGAACGGGATGTTCCGATTTCACGTTTCGACATGTCGGTTAGTCTCCTCCTCGCCCGCCCATACCTGTTCGCCGCCGCCCGAGTCCCCACGCTGCCATTGATTTGTGTTGTCTCTGAGACAGCGCGGACCCAGAGCCGCTAACTCAAGCGCAGGGGGAAGGTTCCGTTAGCACATGGTAACAAAATAATAACCGGTTAACGGCCCGCCGCCTGGACCGGCGGCGGGCCGTCCGATTTGACGCAGTATCAATCAGTCGAGGACCTTTACGATCTTGCGCGTGCCCGGGTCGACGATCACCGTCCGGTTGTCGACGACAACATAACGGTATTTGACGTTCGGCACCTCGTGCAATTCGACCGTATCGGGAAGCGTGCTGCCGATATTCAACTCGACGCCCGGCACCTTCACTGAGGCCAGCGGCTGCTTGTGCACATATTCCTTGATGACGGTTTCCTGCTCAGGCGCGATGACGACATCCTGCGCGGCAGCGGCGCCAATGCCTGCCAGAAGTAGGAAGCCAGCGGCGGCGGAGGTGAAGTGCATTTTCATTGGTTGTCTCTCCTATGTGGACTGTATCAAATCGCCTCGATGCTGCGCCTGCGATTTCCCACAGCGGGTCGGCATTGCCGTAACGCCATTCGCCTACCCTTGTTCCTGCAAAATTCAGACTCGGACTCGCAAAAATACCGCCGCCGTGTTCCGCGAAACCATCATCTGCGCCCCGGCGCAGCAATTTCGGAACAATGCTTTTCGGRCGGGGTTTTCTCAACGAAGGGACCGAACTTTCCGAGGAGAAATCCCATGAAACACCTGCTTATCACGAGCATGATTGCGCTCGGCGTCGGCTGCGGCGCCGCGATGGCCCAGACCGAGTCCGCACAGCCGAGCGGCGGCGATAATTGCGCGGCCGGCACGGCCGATTGTCAGAAGGGTGGCAAGGCTGGCGGGCAGGCTCAGGGCGAGATGAAATCGAAGACTGAAATGAACGCCCAGGGCAAGGCCGGCGCCAACACCGAAGAGCAGGCCCAGGGCAAGGCCAAGATGAAGACCGATGAACAGGCCCAGGGTCAGGCCGGCACCGGTACCGATCAGAACGCCCAGGACAACACACAGTTGAAGAAGAAGCAGGCGCAGGGCAAGGCCGGCACCACCGAGCAGAACGCTCAGGGCAACACTAAGATGCAGACTGAGCAGAATGCCCAGAGCAAGACCGGTACGACCACCGAACAGAATGCCCAGAACAAGACCAAGACCCAGACTGACCAGCAGGCTCAGGGTAAGACCGGCACGACCACCGAGCAGAACGCTCAGGGCAATACCAAGATGCAGACCGAGCAGAATGCCCAGGGTAAGACCGGGACCACCACCGAACAGAACGCTCAGGGCAATACCAAGATGCAGACCGAGCAGAATGCCCAGGGCAACACCAACGTCGAGACCGACCAGAACAAGACGGCCTCGATCAACAACGTGACGGTGGAGCAAAAGACGCAGATCACCCAGGTCATTCATGAGACCCATGTCGAGCCGGTTCGCGATGTCAGCTTCGACGTCTCGGTCGGCGTCGAGGTGCCGCGTCACAAGGTGCGTCTGCACCGTCTGCCGGCCCGCATCGTGAAGATCGTGCCTGCCTACGAGTCCTATGAGTATTTCGTGCTGGCCGACGGGCGGATCGTCATCGTTGACCCGGATACCTACAAGATCGTTGTGATCCTGAGCYGACCAGGTCAGCATAGCGGATAAAGGCCCGCCTAGGTGCGGGCCTTTTTTCGTCCATAGACATGCGAACACGCTCGGCATCCGACTGCACATGCGTTGCGGTCCATCAGAGGTGTGTTAATCCCACCGCCGAGGGAACGATCCGGCGCAATTCCCAGTTGTCACACGGAAGTCCTGCGTCCGTCGTCCCTATCGGGACCGGACGAAAGGGCGATGGACCAGCCGGCAGGTCGTTCAAGCTTGCGGTCCACCCGGAAAAGGTGCATGGGTCAAGATGGGTAGAGATATGGGCGAGATCGCCGWTGGCCGAATGTGRTCGCRGCGCTCGGTTGGGCAAATGTATTTTCCGCAGTTTCTTGTGGGAATGGCGGCAACGCTTCTGGTCATCCTCGGCTGGACCTTCATGTCCACGGGATCCGGCTGGATGGCGATCGGCTGGACGTTCCTGGCGGCCGTGGTTCTGCAGGCCGGCTATTTCGTGGCCGTGCTCTGGCTCGTGCACGGCGAAACCCGCGTGACCGACGAAGGCAAGGCGGACGCAAGCTCGGCGCCCGCGAAGATACCCGGTCCGTTCGAGCGCGACGGCATCATCCACGCTCTCATCTTGCGGCTGTTCCCGACACTGCTTCCCTGATCGCTTTGCGTGGGATTTCGCGGTTGGCAGCGGCCTGGGAGGCGGCCGCGCTRCATAAGCCCGGCACGCTACATACTTTGCTCGAATGCAGGAGCCGGGCTACGTTCTCGGTATCAGGGCTCCGAAGCACCGTAAATTTGCATCGCCGTCGGCGACCGCCCTTAACGAATTGCCGCGCGGAGCAACRCAAACGGCAGGCTTGCAGCCGTCGGAACTATAGCCCGGGCTGGCTRCAATCCTGCCGAGTTTGCTGAGCTAGACTAGCGTGCGGTGGCCGGCGAGGCCGAGCGCACCGTCTCCGGCGACGAGAAGACGACGAAGCCAAAGACCAGCACCGCAGCAGCAACGATCAGCGAGCCTATCGCCACGACCGGCTCTATCTCCGGATGGCCTGCAGCCAGCATCCAGTAGAGCGCGGGCAACATGATGACGATGYCGACCGTGTAGAGGCCGTAATGGATCATGGCGACGCGGCGTTCGGCCTTGGCCGGGTTGAGCGCATAGTAGCCGCCGAAGATGGCGCTGGTGACCCAGCCAAGAAGGTTGATGTGGGCAWGCGCCGGGAAGGCGCCGTGATCGCCCGAAATCGCCATCTGCAGCCCGGYGGCGATRCCCAGGATSAGAAAGACTATGGCTGTCTTGAAGAAAAGCTCCGAAACCCGTGGCATTTTGTTGTCCTCCCAATGCCTCTAAAGCCGACTCCACGAAGTCTACATCTTGCAAGCCATATTAGCCATGGCGCACTTAAGTCGGTGCCGCTTTCGGGCGAAAGCTGCGAGGCGGGCCGGCGGGTTCGCCAAAAAAATGGCTCGCCTCTTTCGAGGCGAGCCAAAAAGGGAGCCGGGCTTGAGGTCGGCTCCCATCCAGGTTGCCACCTGAATTTCAAACATAGCTAGCGTAGCAGAGTGCGGAATTTATTCCACCGCGGTCGCGGATCGGTCCGTAAGCTTCCATTCCGTACACCAGAGCAAGCCTTTTCGCCGATCAGGCGCCCGCGAACCAGCGCGCCTACCAAGACGTCCCTTCCCTGCTGGCAGGCGGGCGAAAGCGTGTGCTTCAACGTCCCAAATCCGGCTCGAAGTTCGTGCAAATTGCGGCGGGGCATTTGCGCCGGCCGCAGCGGTTCGGGACCGGCCCGGCTGCGCCTTGCAAGCGCGCGGCATTTGGGCGATGCTTGGATTTGGGGGTGGTTTCCGTAATTTCGGAAGCACGATTACATGTTCATCGACTATTACGAACTTCTGGAAATAAGCCCGAACGCCAATTCTGAGACCATCGAGCGGATCTTCCGCTACTTTGCCATGCGCTACCATCCCGACAATCGGGAAACCGGCAATGAATCGCGTTTCAGCGAGATCGTCGAAGCCCACAATACGCTTCGCGATCCGGTCAAACGGGCACAGTACGACATCCTTTATCGCGAGCATCTGGGCCTTCGTCACGAGCTCACGGAAGGCGCGCGCGACGGCGGCGGCATGGAGAGGGATAGCGTCATCCAGGCCAATCTGCTGTCGCTTCTCTATGTGAGGCGCCGGCGGGACGTCAACAATCCGGGCATCGGTGACGAAGAGCTCGAGCGTCTGTCGGGCTGCCCCCGCGAGCACCTGGAATTCCATCTGTGGTACCTCAAGGCGAAGGGCTTCATCGGCAGAACCGAGAACGGAACATTCGCCATCACCGTCGAAGGCATCGATCACGCCGGGGCCAAGCACAGCACGGGTCGAACCGATCCTACCCGCCTCCTCGATCACGCCGATTAGGGCGTTTCACCGTTTCACGGAAACGGAAGGCCTTATCTCGTTGTTTTAGGCAATTCCGGACGGAAAGCCGCTCACATACTGTTCCTGGAATTGCTCTAGGCCGATCATCAAAAGCCCGCCTACTGGTGCCTGAACCAGTGGCGGGCTCGATGAAGGGACAGCTACATCCCCGAGGAATCGACTGTCGTCTCCTTACTTCCCTGTAGCTGGGCTCGGTTCGCCGGGGGCGGCGGTGTCTAAGCCATGCACCGTGGCGGGCAAGAACAGGGAGTGCAGGATACATTGGCGTTGTGGCCCACCGAATACAAGGCGACTGAGGTCCGACGCGCCAATCGCATTAGGCCGGCGCTGACCCATTGACGGTCAGGAGGCTCCGCCAGGGGCTTCATGCAATCCCGCGTGGCCGGCGGCTCGAACGTTAAAAGTTGTTGCCCGCCTATGGGGCCAGCGATAAGTGTATCGCGGTACGATACTTTTGCGAAAAGAACGTCGGCAACGCCCGAACATTTCATCTCCAAGAAAGCGCCGGCCTTTCGTCAAAACAGGTGGCAACCTGTGGCGGGAACCGACACCCGACCATGCGGCTCCCGCTTTGGCTCGCCTCGATCGAGGCGAGCCATTTTCCTTTCTGAGACCCCAAATGTGCGGCCGCCGACACAGAAAAGCCGCCGGGCGAGGCCCGGCGGCGTCTTCGTTCGCCCTCTGGTCGGTTCGACCGGCCTTATGGGGTCGTTGTGGTCGATGTGGTCGTCGTCGCCGTGGCAGCGGCAACGGCGTCGATCTTGCCTGCCAGCGTATCCTTCGCCCAAGCGGTGACGTCGGCGTCGACCGGCTTGTTGGCCATGTCGGCGAGAGCCGTATCGAGGGACGCGTCGGTCGGAGGCGGCGTATTTGTCGCCGTGTCCTGTGCGGCAGTGAGCGCATCCTGCGCTTCGGTCAGCGCGGTTTGCGCATCGGCGAGTTGCTGAGCGGTCGGGACTTTGTCGGCCGGGGTCGTGGGATCGTTCGCAAGGGCGTTCAGCGCGTCGAGCTTGGCCTGGGCGGCATCCACAGCCGTCTGGGCAGCATCAACCGCGGCCTGCGCGTTCTGGGCCGCCGCGGCCTGCGCCACGTAAGCCTGGATGCCGGCGAACTTCTTGCTCTTGGAATTCATGTAGGCGTTGATGTTGCGCTGCAGCGAGTTCAGCCGGCCGAGCTTGGCGTGAAGGTTCTTCTCCTTCGGCGTGGCAGCCGTCGTCGTGTCGTCGGTCGAGCTGTCGTCGTCGGAAGCGCTGTCGGTGCCCTTGTTGTGGCCCGGGGCCGTGGCCGACTTGCCGTGCGAAGCACCGCTGTTGCCGTTGCCTTTACCGCCGGCGTTGCCGCCGCCGTTTCCGTTGCCGCCGTTGCCGTTGCCGCCACCATGGCTGCCGCCATTGCCATGGCCGCCACCATTACCGCCGGCGCCGGCAAGCGCCGGCGCGGCCGTGAGCGCAAGAATGGCAAGGGATGCCAGGAGTGTCTTTCGCAATGTCATTGTGCTTCTCCGCAGATGAATCGTCGCATGGCCCAACCGCTAGGCAGCCTCTTATGAGAATTTCCTAATGGCGTCGGATAAACTTTAAGCAATTGCGGTCGCGAAATGAGAGCATGGCGGCAGCCGCCCGGCAATTTTCGGGAAAATTACCCTTAACTTATTGAAACTTAAAGAAAATAAAAGGGCCGATCGTCCTTGGGCCGTTTGGAACAATGAGGGCCCTTGTCCCGCCGGACCATGGTCCGAAGAGGTATTTCCAACCGAGAAATCCCCGCGATCGGGAACAAATGCATCCGTCGGAACTCTGCCCGAAGGTCAGGGTTAAACAAGCGAAGGGACATTGCGTAAAAGGATAGTCATCATGAGCCGAATTCTTCTCACCGCCGCCTTTGTTGCTTTGTCCTGTGGCCTGGCCACGGCACAGTCGGGTACGTCATCGGGCACCTCGTCGTCATCGTCCACCACGACCACGATGCCGAACAGCCAGGGCACGGACCAGACCACGACGAATTCGACCAACCCGAATTCGGCCAAGGATTGCGCGCCTGGGCAGCAGACCGGCAGCGCGAAGCAGGCCGCGCCTGGCCAGCAGGACACAAGCGCCAAATCGAACGCTCCCGGCCAGATGAAGACGACCACGGAAGGCTGCTAGCCTAGGTTGGCATAGCTAAAGCAAGTGGGCAGCGTTGTTTGCGCCCGGAATTGCGCGAAAACAAAGTCTTGCGGTTCGGCGATCCTGCGGAATGYCGAGCCGCACCAGCTAGGTTGTTTCGCTCCGTTAAACCGAAGAGTTAAGCTTCGTGCCCTCRCCGTCCGTCGCGGCGTCGGACGCGGCGTCCGGCTCCTGATCACCTGAATCGGTCGGGGACAGCACCGTCAGATCCATCCGAGCGATCCGGGACGCCGCCTTTCCTTGCGCGTTCGGATCGCTGGCATCCGTCTCGGAAACCGAAGCCTTTGYGAGATGGCCGACGCTTTCGGCGCTGTTRCCGGGGAAGGTTTCCGACGACGTATGGGTCTTGCTCGGACGATGCACTAAGCTGGTCGCGTGCTGGCTTCCTACAACAGAGGTCATGGCTGCGCTCCTGAGATGGATAACAGCAAACCTCTAGCATTCCGGGCTGGCGCCAGGCTTGCGACTTTAGAGATTGCTAAAATAGCGCATGGATGCCGCGTGCCGAGTTCCCGGTTGGTTGTACGTGCCCTGCAATTGCGGATGGAAGTCTGTAGCAAAGTCGCCGGGCGGGACCGCTTTACTGGGGTCGCCCTAACCGCCGACCAACGGCACGGTCWCCGAGGTCGTGTAGCGGATCGGAAAATCGCTGAAATAGGGGAAGCTGATGACGAAGGCGTAGCTGGCGTTGACATGCGCCATGCGGAAGCCGCCGCTCGCGGGGTCGGTGGTGATGGTGACACTCACATTCCGCAGCCCGAGCGCTTGCAGCTTCTGCGTCGCGATCGCCTGGATATCGGTCTGGGTCAGCGTGTTGTTGAGCTGCAGGGAGCGCGCGGAAGCTTCGAGCGCGTAGCGCACGCTGGATATGCTGTTCATCGACCAGCCGAAGGCGAAGATGCCGAACAGGAGCATGATGAGAAAAGGCGCGACCAGCGCGAATTCGAGACCGGCGCCGCCCGCTTCATTGGCCGCAAATGCCGAAAGCCGGAGTCTTCGTTCAGCGCACACGGACCACCTGCTGATGTCTCATCGCGGTGTTGTYCGGGAAGGGGCCGAAGGTAAAGGGCGGGATCCAGGTGCCCGACGCCTGGATCTGAACGTAGATCGAGGGCCACTTGGATCCCGCACACATGGTCGACGACGATGCGACCACAGTCGTTCCGCATTTGTATGTGCGGCTCACCGTGACCGCCGCATCGGCTGGCTTGTTTTGCCAGCTTGCGAGCGCGGCGGCCTGGGTGGCGCTGTCGTTAGCCCCACCGGCCAACAGCAAGTTTGCCGCTGTCTTCACGCCGGAGCGCATCGCCAGCGAGTTGGAGACGTAGGACCAGCCGTCCATGATGCCGAGCAACGCTGCGCATAGAACCGGCAGGACCAGCGCCAACTCCACCGCGGCTATGCCCGTCTTGTCGCGAACGGCCGTAAGAAATTGCCTGGCCACAGGTTTCACTCGACGATCGCAACCGACGGCGCGGCCGGGATATCCGCGCCCCCGTGTTTCGAGCAGTCCTGATTGATGGTCGCATTGCCCGACCACTGGATGGTGTCGGCAACGACCTGCGTGCAGCCGTCAAGGCCCGAGAAATTGCCGAGGTAATTGACCTGCTGCCTGGGGAAATAGATCGCGCCGGTAAGCAAGGAGGTCGCAGTGCCGTTGAAGGTGCTCTGCGCCGCGGCCCCGGTCCTGTCGCCATAAAACAACACGCCGGAATACGTGCCGGAGGTCGGCGCGCTCAGCGTCACAGTGGCGTTGCCGTTCATGCTCACCGTCGAGCTGCCGGCCATGTAGATGGTTACGCCGTCGGTGCAAGGTGCGGTGCACGTAATGATCGCTCCCGCGTTGATCTTCAGATTGCCCTGCAGGACGTAAACGCCAGGATCAAGTGTGACGTTGCCGTTGAGGTTCATGCCGCTGCAGTAGGTCCCGGGCTGGATCGTTTGGGCCGTCTTGTTGCCGTTGACATTCCTGCAGGGGTTGGTGGCCRCAGGCACCGGCAGGCTGGCAAAGGGGTCGGATACGGGCAAGRCTTGGGTGATCGGAGCATTGCAGGTCGTAGTCACCGGATTGTTTAGTGAAACGCCGCCGACCGTAATCAGGCAGTCGGTGGTGAGGCTGGCCGATCCCTGCACCTTGATGGCGTCGCTGGCAGTCGAATCCGACATGACCGAGCAGCCTTTGAGCTTGACATTGGTGCTGCCGGAGAAAAGCGCCGCCTGCGAGGCCGAAGGATTGAGCGCCAGCACGCAGGCCTTCGAAGCATTGGTGACCAACGCCACCGCCCTCGCCCGTTCCGGCACCTTCGTCTGCGTGAAAATGGAGGTGAACATCCGGTCGAGATTCTGGTTGAGGATGACCTCCACCGCCTTCTTGGCCGTATTCGGTCCCGACGTCGGCGGGGTGTTGACGACGATCGTACCCGAACCCAGGCCATTCGAGGTGGCCGATGACGTGGCGGCCACCGTAATAGCCGCGGTGTTGGATCCCTGGATCTTTTCCAACGCCCCARCATAGGCGGCCGCGTCGGCGATCGCCTGAAGCTTCAGGCTCGAATAGTACCAGTAGGAGGTCTCGACGCCGAGCCCCGCGCCGCCGACGACGACCGGCAGGGTGAGCGCGAAAATGGTGGCGACATTGCCGCCCCTGCTCTCGCAAAGGCGTCGAAAAAAAATTTGAGAAAAAAGATGTCTGAAAGAACCACCCAAAAAGGCCATGGTCGAGCGCGCCCAAGCTATCCCAGCCGTCACGACATCATTGCGATGTGAACGAATGCCTAATTATTTCGCTCGATTTGCGCCGGTGGGACCCCAGCGCTCCACTGTCCCGACCTTGCGCCGCGCGGACTAAGACCTAAGGCCCACAATATATCGGACTTAAGACATAAGCGTCTGTAAAAGCTAATGTTTTAGCGCTTTCTGCATTTTAACTTTTTTGCAAATCGCTCGTTGAGACGGCGCGCATATCACATACCGCATATCGGCGAGGATTGGGCTCCATGTTGGGACGGTTTTTGGCATCGAGGCGCGGCAACTTCGCGATCGCGGCCGCGGTCGTCATGGTGCCGCTCATGCTTGGCGTGGCGGCATCCGTCGATCTGATAGGCACGAGCGACGACGCCGCGCAGTTGCAGAACTCACTGGACGCGGCCGGTCTGGCGATCGGCACGAAATACCAGGCGAGCATGTCGGCGAGCGAGGTGCAGCAACTCGGCCAGACCTTCTTCGCAGCCAATATGAGCGCAGCCGACGCGCAGGAGCTATCGGGCGGCAGCCTCGCCGCCTTCCAGGCCAGCGCAAGCGGCGGTCCGGGCGCCTACTTCATTTCGCTGTCGTCGAGCGTCAGCCGGCCGGCCTTCATCAGCGGCATGCCGGCCTGGCAGGCGACGCGCAACGCCTCGGTCAAGCTCAAACCCGGCGCGCAAGCCTGCGTGCTCGCGCTCGATCAGCACGCCGACAGCGCGGTCAGCCTGCAAGGCTCGACCGATGTGGCGATGAACGGCTGCGTGATCGCAGCCAATTCGGACGCGCCCGACGCCATCAGCCGCGGAGGCTCGGCGATCGTCAGCGCCGGCTGCGTCTCGACGGTGGGCGGCACGCAAGGGCTGACGCCGCCCAATGCCACGCTTTCCTGCGGCGCGCCGCACGAGAACCAGTATGCTTCGTTCGATCCGCTGGCCGACGTCGTTCCGCCTGCCTACACGCTCTGCCTGCCGGTGCCCAATGGCAAGACAGTGACGCTCTCGCCGGGCACCTATTGCGACAAGACCTTGTCTGGAAAGATCGCCCTCAAACCGGGCACCTACATCATGCGCAACGTCACCATAAAGCCGGGAGGCAACGGCAGCCTGAGCGGCCAGGGCGTGACGATCTTCCTGATGGAAAACTCGCAGCTCACCATCAACGCCAACGAGCAGGTGAACCTCTCGCCGCCGACGAGCGGTCCTTACGCCGGCATCACCATCTTCCAGGCTCATGACAACACTCAGCCGCTGTTGCTCAACGGCGGATCCGGCTCGGTGGTGAGTGGCTTCATCTACGCTCCGGATGCCGCCATCACCTACACCGGAAACTCGGACATGAACGCACAGGGCAGTTGCCTGCGGCTGRTCGGCGACACTATCGCGATGATAGGAAACTCAGCCGTAAAGTCGGAATGCACGGCCGAACTCGGGGGCCGGGCGGCATATGCGGGCCGGATGATCACCCTGGCGAAATGAGCACCAATCTTCCGGTCTGGAAGAGATTGCGCTAGCCCATGATATCCGCGCCCGGCTGCTCGTCGAAGAGCACCGCGCAGCCGCGCTCGAGCGCGACCTGCGTCAAGGCGTTGGTCGCGTCCTCGTCCGACGAGACGAAATCGCCAGTCAACACGCGCAATTCCTCGACCGCCTTCGACATCGCCACGACACGCCCGGCCAAACGGTCGCTCGCGCATGCGTCGATGACGCACAGAAGATCGATGAGTTCGAAATTATCCATGGCGGCCTCCGCCAGCGCCATCCCTTCGCTCATTCAACGGCATGAGCCACGGGCTGGTTCCCCCGCCTGCCTTCATCGGGCGGCCTAACGGGCGCGAGCTTGAGATCGAAGCGGACCGGCAGGCACGGCTCGACACAGGCCTTGCGCACCGATCCTGTCGCGATCGTGTCGATCGGAAGAAGGATCACCATCTGGGCCTGGCGTTGCGGCAAGAGCGGCCTGCCGAAGAGGAGGAAGACGCCGCCAATCAACACCGCCAGAAACAGCGCTGCAAACAGGTTCGCGATCATGTTGCCGAGTTGCATGGTCAGCAACTCCAAGGGGCTTCAACAGGGAAGGAGTGCCTGCCATATCGCAGGAATGGCAGGCACTCCGTGATCAACCGCCGATGAAGGGACTTTGTCCGGCGGCTTGCTACCAAATGAAATTGATGTCCTCTTGTTTCTTACAAATCGATGTCTCGGGCCTCTGCGTTCCATGGGTGAGACTTCAGTCTGAAGATGGTCCAGACAGTTGATACGCATCTAGCCGGATGCCTGGCGGAACGTTGTTTTTTGCCAATCCACTCTCGGCCCGCGTGTTCTTGGAAACCGCGGGCCATTCCTTGACGCGGTGGACCCCACATCGAGCATCGAGTCCGCTCCATATGTCCGAGCGATTGAGCTCGCGATACTCAGTCCTCGACGTCCATCGGCTGATGGCCGGGCTGCTGGTGCCACAGCACCTGGCGATAATCCGTCAGTTCGACGACCTGGGCGCAGACCGGACAGACATAGCTGTCGCAGCACTGGCGAAGCGCCGGCGGGCCGCGACGGGCGGCAATGACCRGCGGGCGCGAATAGCCTTTCACGGCTGGATCAAGCATCGGTTTCCTCCTGGTGGTTGTTGATTATCCCGCCCAAAAGTTTGTCCCCTCGCCCGGACATGTTGCGCCGGCGCGGCGTTCGGCCAGCGCTGAAGCAGGTKGGCGTCATGCTTATAGGGATTGCGAAAAGGCGCGACGGTATCGCTTTGATCTTTGCCGAGGGTCGCATCGAATTCTCCTGTCGAGCGAGAACGGATGGGTCCCTCAACCACCGCCGTGCCAGTGCGAAAACAGGAAAGCACCCGGCGATCAGGTCCGCAATAACTTTCGACGAGAAGCGCCAAAATCTCCCGGTCGAGGAATGCCTCCAATTACATTAGCGAACTCTCATAATAAGGCGTATGTATGAGACAGCGGTCGCCGACGATCGCAATGTCAGGCGCCGCTTCACATATGGGAGGATGCCGTGGCTGAAACTGCTGTGAATGTGACGAAGCTCGAATCCAAATCACACAACARTCCCGACGAGGTCCGCGCGCCGGCCAAGACGCGTGTCGAGATCGTCCGGCTGCCGGGCTATACGCTCGGGCGGATGAACATGCAGCCGGGCTGGAAGTGGTCGGAATGCGTGAAACCGGTGGTCAAGACCGACAGTTGCCAAGTCTCGCATGTCGGCTATGTCGTGTCCGGCTCGATCACGGTGCGGCTGACCGACGGCACGCAAAAGACCTTCGAGGCCGGCTCTTCCTATACCATCCCGCCCGGCCACGACGCCTGGGTGGAAGGCAATCAGCCGTTCCAATGCATTGAGGTCCTGAGTGCCGAGCAATACGCCAAGCCGGCATAGCGCAGTCGATCGCCTTCGAAGGTGAGACGGCAGAAGCTGGGGTCGTCCCAGACCTCGGCACAGAAGCGAAGAGTGGGTGGCCCTGAGGCGCCCCTCTTTCGCTTGCGGCAACATTTCCTCAGGACGCAACCTGCGCTCTATCTGCGGCTGTAGCCACAGGTTGTGGAACCTTGCACGTTCAAACGTGGCGGCTTGACAGAGAACTTCTTTTGTTCTCTTTATGTTCCGCTAATTCCCCTTACAAAAGATGCAGCTAATGCTGCAATGCCACACAAATGGCCATGGGAGCGTTTGATGGCCGCCACCACGACCACCGCTGCGGCCGCCACCATCCTGCATGCCGATCTCGACGCCTTCTACGCTTCCGTCGAACAGCTGCTCGATCCATCATTGCGCGGCAAGCCGATCGCCGTCGGCGGCGGCGTTGTGCTGGCCGCCTCCTACGAGGCCAAGGTGTTTGGCGTCCGCGGCGGCATGCCCGGCCGCAAGGCGCGCGAGCTGTGCCCGCAGCTCATCTTCGTGGGCGGGCGCTTCAGCGAGTATCAGCGCCTCGGCGACGCGGCGATCAAGGTACTCGACGATTTCACGCCTCTGGTCGAACGCATCTCGATCGACGAGGCCTTTGCCGACGTCGCCGGCTGCACGCATCTGTTCGGGTCGCCGCAGGAGATCGCGCGAAAGATCCGCGAGCGGGTGAAGGCCGAGCTCGGCCTRCCGATTTCGATCGGCGTGGCGCGGACGAAGCATCTCGCCAAGATCGCCTCGCAGGTGGCCAAGCCCGACGGGCTGGTGGTGGTCGAGCCCGGTAGCGAGCTCGCTTTCCTGCACGACCTGCCCGTAACGCTGATGTGGGGTGTCGGCCCGGCGACCAAGGCGAGACTCGCCGAGATCGGCGTCGAGACGATCGGGCAGCTGGCGCGCACGCATAGCGGCGCGCTGGAGCGGCTGATCGGCCACGCCGCCGGCCAGAAGCTCGCCGCGCTCGCCTGGAACCGCGACCCGCGCAAGCTCGAGACGCATCGGCGCGCACATTCCGCCGGTGCGCAGTCGGCGCTGGGCCGCAAGCCCGCGCTGCCGCGCGTCTTCGTGCCGACGCTGCTGCATCTGGCCGACCGCGTCGCGAGCCGGTTGCGCACCAAGGACCGGCCCGGGCGCACGGTCACCGTGCGTGTACGCTTCGCCGATATGCGCGCCGTCACCCGCTCCGTCACGCTGGAGCAGCCGATCCAGGCCACCACCATGCTCGCCGAGATCGCCGAGGAGCTGGTTCGCGGCGTGCTCGCCGCCCATCCGGGCGAGCGGGATATCTCGCTGCTCGCTATCTCCGTCTCGCATCTGGAGGAGCATGCCGAGCTGCAGCTCGAACTGCCGCTCGGCCTCGCCGACGAGAAGCTCAGGCCCGGCAGCCGCAAGGGCCTTGCCCGCTTCGGCGCCGACCGCGCCGTCGACAAGATTCGCCAGCGCTTCGGCAAGGAGGCAGTGGGCTATGGCACGGTGGCGCTGGAAGGCACGCGCTCGGTGCCGGACGGGTTCAGGGAGCTGGCGGAGAAGGAGTTGTAGAGGGCGGGTGCTCAATCCGTCTCCACGACCGCCCAATCCAGCCGCATGGTCGCGCTCATCGCCTCCCCATCTTCGAGCACAGTCAGCCCCTCGCCATGATGCGCGTCGACCGGGTGCGAGACCGGCTCGAAGCAGAAGAAGTCGGCATCGCGCGACGGCGAATAGAGGATGTAGACGTCGAGTTCCGGCGAAGCGATGAGCGTGACCTTGATCCCGTCCTCGATCTGCGAGATCGAGGCGCGACGGTCCCATCCGTCGAAGGCGTTGTTCACCCACTCCGGCGGCAGCGGCGTGGCCTGCGCGAAATCCCAGCCCGGATGCTGGCTCACCGGCACGACGCCGGCAGGCAAATGGCGCTCGTCCTCAAGCCAGACTCGTTTCGCCTTCGCCTTCAGCAGGGTTGTGTCGCCGCGCGGGAACCAGGGATGGAAACCGAGGCCGTAAGGCAGGCGCATACCGGCGCGGTTCTCCACCGTGAGGCGCGCCTCCAGCGCTCCGTTCCGCAGCGCGTAGGCCACCGAGGCCCTGTAGCGATAAGGGCCGATCGCGCCGTCATCGAGGGCGAGTTCGGCTTCCCTGTCGGTATGGCGGACAAGCCGCCACGGCTTCTGGAAACCGTCGCCATGGATCGGGAAAGCTTCGCCAGGCACATTCGGCTCGACGGCATGAAAGCGGCCGTCGAAGGTGAAGCCCCCGCCGGAGATGCGGTTCGACCACGGCACGAGGAGCTGGCAACCAGACGCGCCGGTGCCATCGCCAGGCTTCAGCACGGGAACTGGCGCGGTGCCGACGACCAGAGCGTCATAGCGGGCGATCGCAGCGCCCTTCTCAGGCGCCAAGACCAATCTCGACTGCCCGTCGTTCAGCTCGATCGCGCCGGCCATGCCCTCACCAGCCGCCGTCGACGGCGATGTTCTGGCCGCTGATCATGTCGGAGGCGGGCGAGACCAGGAACAGCACGAGATCGGCGACGTTGTCCGGCTCGATGCGCTTCTTCAGGCTCTGGTTCGCGAGGATCCAGTCATTGTACTCCTTCAACCGATCGCCGAAGACGCGCTCTTCCGCCTCCGAGACCACCGCGCCCGGCGACACGGCATTCACCCTGATGCCATGCGGCCCGAGCTCGCGCGCCAGCGACTTGGTGAGGCCAAGCATGGCGCCTTTCGACGCGACATAGGGCACATAGCCGTCCCAGCGGCCGTTCAGGGTGATCGAGCAGAAGTTGACGATCTTGCCATAGCCCTTGGCCTTCATGCCTGGAGCGCAGGCCCGCGCGAGCGCGAAGGCGGCCGAGGAATTGACGCGGATCTGGTCCTCATACTCGGCGAGCGAGAATTCCTCGAACGGCCGATTGATGATCAGCGCCGCGTTGTTGATCAATATGTCGATGCCGCCTTCCCTCGCCGCCAGCGCCGCAACCGCCGCTTCGGCCTCGGCCAGCCGGTTGAGATCGCAGCCGACGAAGGCGATATCGCCCGAAGCCTGGCCGGCCAACCCGGCGACGATCTCCACCGCGTTCGCGGCATCAGGACGGTCGAGCACCATTACGCGCGCGCCGGCCCGCGCCAGCGTCACCGCCTGGGCGCGGCCGAGCGAGCCGAGGCCGCCTGTCAGCAGCACGTTACGACCAGCGAGCACCTTCATTGCCTATTCCTCACAGCACAGAATGGACTTCGTCGATCGAGGTGTCCGCGACACGCTTGTCCAGCACCACCTCGCCGCGCGCCATCGCCACGATGCGGTCGCAGCAGTCGAAGACGTGGTGCATGTTGTGGCTGATGAAGACGCCGGTCACCCCCTGCTCCTTGAGCCCGCGCACGAAGCCGATCACCTTGTTGGTCTCCTTGACCGACAGATGATTGGTCGGCTCGTCGAGGATCATCACCTTGGACTTGAAATGCATGGCGCGCGCGATGGCGACGCCCTGGCGCTGGCCGCCGGACAGCTCGCCGACGAGCGCGTCGGGCGAGCGCAGATGCAGGTCGACATTGGCGATGGCGCGGATGCTCTCCTCGGCCATCTTCTTCTGGTCGAGGATGCCGACGCCGAGGATCGAGAACCGGGTCGGCTCGCGGCCGATGAACAGGTTTCGGGCGATCGACATGGTGGGGACCATGGAGTTGTACTGGTAGATGGTCTCGATGCCGAGATCCATGGCGTCGCGCGGCGTGGCGATGCTGACCGCCCTGCCCTCGACCTGGATCTCGCCCTGGTCGGCGCGGTGGACGCCCGACAGGATGTTGATCAGCGTGGACTTGCCGGCGCCGTTGTCGCCGACCAGGCCGAGCGCCTCGCCGCGCCGGAAGTCGAGCGAGACGCCTTTCAGCGCATGCACGCCGGAATACCATTTGTGCAGGTCACGCACCGAGATGATCGCGTCGCTCACCGCTTCAGCCCTCCATCTTGATGGCCTTGGCGCGCTTGCGCATCCAGGCATTGGCGACGACGGCGAAGATGGTGAGGAAGCCGATGGCGAACTTGAACCAGTTGGCGTCGACATGGCTGAGCACAAGCCCGTTGTCGATGACGCGGATCAGCGTCGTGCCGATGATGCCGCCCATCACCGTGCCGATGCCGCCGGTGAGCGAGGCGCCGCCGATGACCGCGGCGGCAACCGCCTGCAGTTCCAGCCCTTCGCCGATCGAAGGCAGGGGCGAGCCCAGCCGCAGCACTTGCAGCATGCCGGCAAAGCCGGACAGGACCGAGCACAGCATGAAGCAGACGATCTTGACCCTGGCGGTCGGGATGCCCATCGAGGCGGCGGCCGGCAGGAAGCCGCCGGTGGCCTTGATCCAATTGCCGAAATTGGTGCGCGACAGCATCAGTGAGGTCAGCACCGCGACCGCCACGAACCACAGGAAAGACATGCGGAACATGTTGCCGGGGCCGACGAAGGAGGTGAACAGCCAGTTGGGCAGGTCGGCGGGCAACAGCGGCGGGAAGCCGCCCGAGACCACGACCGTGAGCGAGCGCGCCATGAACAGCATGCCGAGCGTGGTGATGAAGCTCGGAATCGCGAAGCGGATGGTGACGTAGCCGTTGATGAAGCCGATCGCCGCCGCGACCAGCAGTCCGGCGAGCAGCGCCAGGGGGAACGGCCAGCCATGCACCATCAGCACCGCCATCGACATCGGCATCAGCGCGAAGACCGAGCCGACCGAGAGGTCGAACTCGCCGCTGATCATCAGGATGGTGACACCGATGGCGACGAGGCCAGCCTCGGGCAGGATGCCGAGAATGCCGCGCAGGTTGTCGGCGTTCAGGAACACGCCATGCGAGCGCACCTGGAACAGGACGATGAGCAGCACCAGAAGGATCAACCCGGCCAGCTCCGGTTTTTCGAGATAGGTCTTGAACAGGCGCTTCAACGCAAGGCTCCGGAGGTTCGGGATTCAGGCGCATCGGCGACGGTAGGCGTCGCCGATGCGGGTCTCGCTATTTGAGGAGCTTACCTCAGTCCCTGCGCGGACAGCGCCATGATACTGTCGGCTTCCTTCGGCCTCACGATGCCCTGGCCGGTGTCGATGTCGGACGGGGCAAGGCCGATCTTCTTGTTGAGATAGGCCTCCATCWCCGGCATGAAGCCCTGCATGTAGGGCTGCTGGTCGACCAGGGCCTGGACGTAGCCCTTTTGCATCTGCTGCAGYACCTCGGGAACGAGGTCGAAGCCACCCAGCAGCACCTTGCCCGGCGCCACGCCGCGATCGGCCAGCACGCGCGCCACGCCGGCGCACCAGAAGCCGGTGTCGAAATAGGCCGTGGTCTCGGGATGGGCGTTCAGATAGGCGCCGACGCGGTCGGAGGTGATGGCGAGATCGGTGCCGCTGTCGATGCGCTCCCACGACACGTCGCGGTCCTTATGCGCGGCCTTGTACTCTTCGAGGAACTGCATGATGCCGGCGCCGCGGCTTTCCGACCAGTTCTGGCCGGGAGCCGAAATGCCGACCAGCACCTTGATCGGGCCGTCCTTCGGGAAGCTCTCGGAAATCGCCTTGGCGAGCGAATAGCCGGCCGGCTTGAAGCCCTGGCCGACGAAAGCCTGCCGCGCATTGCCCTTGGCGCCCTCGGTGTCGTCGACATTGACGGCGATCACCAGCACGCCGGCGTCGCGCGCCTCCTTGATGACGTCGTCCAAGGCGTGATCGTCGACGATGGAGGTCAACAGCGCGTCGGGCTTGGCGGCAAGGGCTGCGCGCATGTTCGCGACCTGCTGCTCGACCGAGCCCTCGGTCTGGGTGAAGACCATGTTGCAGTTCGCCTCGACCTTGGCGCACGCGTCGTCGAACCCCTTCTTCACCGCCTGCCAGAAGGTGTTCGAGGCCGACGAGTGATGGGTGAAGACGATGTTGAGCCCGTCGGCGCGGGCAACGGACTGGCCGCCGATCAGGGCGACGCCGAGCAATAACATTGCGGTGAGTTTCTTCATGTCTGTTCCTCCCTTTGGATTTTTCAGATGCCTGTCCCGTCGCTGACGCGACGGCGGACGGTGTAGGCGCGGCCGAGTTCCGGGTTGAGCGCCAAGCCTAACCCCGGCCCGGGCGGCACGGTGATCATGCCGTCCTTCACTTCCGGCAGCGCGGTGACCAGATCGCGGTACCAGGTGCGGTAGAAGGCGCGCACGCTTTCCTGGACCAACGCGTTGGGCGCATTGAGCGAAAGATGCGTCGAGGCGGCGAGCACGACCGGACCGGTGCAGTCATGCGGCGCCACCGGCAGCCGCCACGCCTCGGCCATCGAGGCGATCTTGCGCGCTTCCGACAGGCCGCCGCACCAGGAGATGTCGAGCATGACGATGCCGGCCGCTCCCGTCTCCAAGAGGTCGCGGAAAGCCCAGCGGCTGCCCAGCGTCTCCGAGGCTGAGATCGGCGCCGGGCTGGCCGCTGCGTAGCGCTTCAGGTCGCCGAGGCTGTCCATGCGGATCGGGTCCTCGTGCCAGTAGGTGGCGTAAGGTTGCAGAGCGCGCGCGATCTTCATGGCCGGCAAGAGCTGCCACATGGAGTGGAACTCGACCATGACGTCCATCTTGTCGCCGACGGCTTTGCGAATCTTTTCAAACGGTTCGAGCGCCGCCTTCAGGTCGGCGGCTGAAATGTCGTTGCCGCGCGTCTTTTCCGCCGCGTGGTCGAACGGCCAGATCTTCATGGYCGTGATGCCGTCGTCCAGCAATTCCTCGGCCAGCTCGCCGGCGCGGGTGAGGAAGCTGTTGAGGTCGTCWTAGTCGCGGCCGGCGCCGATGCCGTAATTGGCCGTCGTCTGGCCCTTGTCGTCCTTGATGTATTCGGTGYCGGCGCAGGTGTTGTAGGTGCGGATGGAACGGCGACTGAAGCCGCCGAGCAATTGCGCGACCGGCTGGCCGGTAGCCTTGCCGAAGATGTCCCACAGCGCGATGTCGAAGGCCGAGTTGCCGCGCACTTCGGCGCCGCTGGAGCGGAAGCCGAGATAACCGACGAGATCGGCGGCGAGCAGGTCGATCTGCAGCGGATCGCGGCCAATCACCCTGGGCGCGACATATTCGTGCAGATACTCCTCGACAGTGCGCGACAGGAAGAAGGTCTCGCCGAGCCCGGTGATGCCCTCGTCGGTATGGACTTCGACCCAGAGCAGGTTCGGCCGCTCCTCGATGCGGATGGTTTCGATGGCGGTGATCTTCATCGGGCTRCCCCCATGCTAGGCGATCCCCGCGTCGATGAGCGCCTTGACGCTCTTGTCGAAATGCTCGGCCATGTGCTCGGCCGCCAGCCGTGGATCGCCCTTCAGGATGGCGTCGGCGATGTCCTCGTGGCCCTTGATCATCTTGAGTTGGGCCTCGTCGGACGAGCGGGTCCGCCAGCCAATCACCCAGGTGCGCCGCGTGACCCCGCTGAAGGCGGTGACGATCAGCGAAAAAACAGGATTGTGCGAAGCCGCCGCGATCGCCTCGTGGAAGGCGATGTCGTGCTCCATGACCGCCTCGGGGTTCCTGAAATTCTCGCGCATCTGCCGGGCCGACTGGGCAATCGCCGCGGCCTCCTGGTCGGTGCGGCGCAATGCGGCAAGCGCAACCGTGCGCATCTCGATGGTGCGCCTGACGTCATAGACCTGCTGCACGCTGATCTGCTGGGTGGTGATGCCGTGCTCGATCACCATCGACATGGCGCCGGTATCGAGCTTGGCGACAGTGGCGCGGCGCCCCGCGCTCATGTCGATGAGGCGCATCGCCGACAGTGAGCGGAAGGCCTCGCGCACGACGGTACGCGAGACGTTGAGCTGGCGCGTCATGGCAGCTTCGCTAGGCAGCGGATCGCCCGGCGCAAGGCCTTCCGAGCGGATGTGCTGGGTGATGGCCTGGATCGCCGTGCTGACCAGTCCGGGATTCGGTTCGCCCGGTGGATCTGTCTGCTCCTGCATTCCGTTCCCTCAAAAACCTGTATGACAGGTTGTTATTAAATTGCTCATAATTCAAACGAAAGATATATGTCAAGTGCATTTCCGAGAGACGGAGGAGCCACATGCCCGAAACCGATGCCACCCTGATCTTCGACGCGCGCGACGTGGTCGGCGAGAGCCTGGTGTGGGACGACCGCCGCGGCAGGCTGGTCTGGGTCGACATCATCGGCCGCCGGATCCATCGGCTGGACCCTTCGACAGGAGCGCATGAAAGCTGGCCGACAGCCGACCTCGTTACCTCGGTCGGCCTGCGCGCCGATGGCGGCGCCATAGTCGGGTTGCGCAAGAACATCGCGCTCTGGGATTTCGGCGGACCGTTCCGGGCATTCGCGGCGATCGAGGCCAGCCTGCCGGACTCGCGGCTCAATGAAGGCGTGGTCGCGCCGGACGGCTCTTTCTGGGTCGGCACCATGGCCAACAATATCGGGCCGGACGACGCGCCGATGGCGATCACAAGCGATGAGGGCCGGCTCTACCGGGTCGGCTCAAGCGGCGACGTGAGGCGCCTCAGCGAAGACCGGTTCGGCATCACCAACACGATGGTATGGCTGCCCGACGGACGCTTCATCACCGCGGACACGATGAAGAACGCGCTTTACAGCTATGATTGGGACCGGAAGGCTGGACGGCTCGGCGAAGCGCTCCCCTTCTTCACCGGCYTCGAGCGCGGCCTGCCGGACGGCTCATGCCTCGACGCCGAGGGCTATGTCTGGAACTGCAGGGTGGTTGGCGGAAGCTGYCTCGCCCGTATCGCGCCCGACGGCAGGCTCGACCGGATCGTCGAGCTGCCTTGCAGTTGGCCGACGAGCTGCGCTTTCGGCGGYGCGGACCTCGACATGCTGTTCGTGACCTCCGCGCGCTTCACGATGAGCGCGGAGCATCTTGCCGCCAACCCCTTCGAGGGCGGCCTGTTCGCGCTCAAGCCCGGGGTGCGCGGCACGCCCGCCAACCGCTTCGGATGATCCCCCACCGAAGGGCGCCGATGAGTGCATTCAAGGTCTGAGCGAGGCGCGCGAACCGCCAATCTCCAGGCAATGCGAAATAGCCGCCGCGCCAAGGCGCCTCGAAATATTGATTGCCGGGCGCGGCGAGGCGCGCGAAGCATTCATATCAACATGAGGCAACCCATGCGAGCCGCATCCTGTGCCTGCGGGCAACTGAAGATCTCTTGTGACGGCGAGCCGAGACTGGTGGCGCTGTGCCACTGCCTCGACTGCCAGAGGCGGACCGGCAGCACTTACGGCATTGCCGCTTTCTTTGCGCGCACCGCGGTCAGGGCCGAAGGGACTGCCAGCACCTACAGGCGGTTGTCCGACGGCGGCCATGCGGTCACCTTCCATTTCTGCCCGCATTGCGGCTCCAGTGTCTTCTGGGAGCCGGAGCGCAAGCCGGACGCGATCGCGGTGGCGGTCGGATGCTTTGCCGATCCGGACTTTCCCTCGCCGACGCGCATTGCATGGGAGGAGAGAAGGCATGCGTGGGTAGGCAATCCGGGCGCGAAATAGCTTGATGCCGGCGCCGAAGCCGCCGCCCCCTTGTGTGGGAAATTAGGCGCTCCGCGGCTTCGCCAATCGCCTTGGTGCAATCCATTCCGGTTCGTGCCCCGCCCGGTCCATGCTAACAAAAGCGCTTTCAACAATTCCAACGAATGGACAGCGACATGGCAGGCGAAAAAGTAGCTCTGGTGACGRCGGGCGGCAGCGGCATGGGGGCCGCGGCGGCCAAGCGCCTGGCGGCGGATGGCTTCAAGGTCGGCGTGCTCTCCTCCTCCGGCAAGGGCGAGGCTCTGGGCAAGGAACTTGGYGGCTTCGGCGTCACCGGCTCCAACCAGTCGAACGAGGACCTGAAGCGCCTCACCGATGGCGCGCTGGAGCGTTGGGGGCGCATCGACGTGCTTGTCAACAGCGCCGGCCACGGACCGCGCGCGCAGATCGTCGAGAYCAGCGACGAGGACTGGCACAAGGGCATCGACACCTATTTCCTCAATGCCGTGCGCCCGACCAGGCTGGTGACGCCGGTGATGCAGAAACAGAAGGGCGGCGTCATCATCAACATCTCGACCGCCTGGGCGTTCGAGCCAAGCGCGATGTTCCCGACCTCGGCCGTGGCGCGCGCCGGACTTGCCGCCTTCACCAAGATCTTCGCCGACACCTACGCGGCCGACAACATCCGCATGAACAATGTGCTGCCCGGCTGGATCGACAGCCTGCCGGCCACGAACGAGCGTCGCGACAGCGTGYCGCTGAAGCGCTACGGCACGTCGGAAGAGATCGCCGCGACGATCTCGTTCCTGGCTTCGGACGGGGCTGCCTACATCACCGGACAGAACATCCGGGTCGACGGCGGCATCACAAGAGCTCTGTGAGATCAGGGGCGGCGCGAGACAAAGAGGCGTCGCTTCGGATCATCCGGGCCTGCGTGAATTGAGGACCCACAGAAAGGCTATCGAAGCCACCAGGACAATCGAATTGCCGATCACGATGTTCCAGAACCGTGTCGGATCGTCCGCCAGGGCGACCCAATGCAACTTGCCCCGGACCTCGCCTGTCCTGATGCCGCAGGCAATGTTGTAGATCGCGATGGCGGCGAGCGCCGCCATCAGGACAAAAAGGTCGTTGTTCTTGTTGCGATCCATGGCAGCGGCTTTTATCAGCGCTTGGTGAAATATTGCTTACCTTGGGTGAGGCGGCGGCCGTTGCAACGGCCGCCGTGCGCTTCGCGGACCTACTGGTTGATCTCCGGCTCGACGAGCTTGGCCAGGTTGCGCAACGATTCCTGCCAGCCGAGATAGCAGGCCTCGGCGGGGATGGCGTCCGGGATGCCGGCCTGGGTGATGTTGATCTCGGTGCCGACCGACACTTTCTTCAGGATCACGGTCACCTCGATCTGGCCTGGCAAATTGGGATCGTCGAAGCGGTCGGTGTAGCGCAGGCGCTCGCCCGGGACGAGCTCGACAAATTCGCCGCCGAAGGAATGGCTGTCGCCGGTGGTGAAGTTGCGGAAAGACATCTTGTAGGTTCCGCCGACCTTGCCCTCGAACTCGTGCACCGTGCAGGTGAAGCCGTTCGGGGGCAGCCACTTCGCCAACGCATCCGCCTCGATGAATGCGCGGTAGACCTTCTCCGGCTTGGTCGCCAGAACGCGGTGCAGTTGGATGGTGCTCGGCATATCTCGATATCCTTCCTTTGTTGATCGATGCCCCAAGGACGGGCGCGCCCCAGCCGATCCGACAGAGGCTGTCAAATTTTTTGACCCGCGGCTACCGTATCGGCCTGCAACGGAGGCAATGGACATGGGCACCGCAATCAGGCTGGGCATCGTCGGCGGCGCGGGCTGGCTGGGCGGCGCCATCGCGAGCGCCGCGCTCCAGGCCAGCGTCGTCAGCGCGCAGGACCTCGCCCTCTCCTACCGGAGCGCGAGGCCGGATCGTTTCGCCGGTGCATTCTGGACCGACGACAACCAGGCGCTCGCCGACCGCTCGGACGTGGTCGTGCTTTCGGTGCGGCCGCAGGACTGGTCCGCGCTCGCCATCGACGCGAAGGGCAAGCTGGTGATCTCGGTGATGGCCGGCATCCGCCTTGCCGAAATCGGCGAGAAGCACGGCACGCGCCGCGTGGTGCGCACGCTGCCCAACGCCGCCGCCGAGGTCGCCAAATCCTACACGCCATGGATCGCGAGCAGCGACGCGACCGGAGAAGACCGCGCCATCGTGCGCGCGATCTTTTCCGCCTGCGGCTGCCAAGACGAGGTCGGCAGCGAGCGCGACATCGATTATCTCACCGGCCTGACCGGCTCCGGCCCTGCCTTCCCCGCCCTGCTGGCAGACGCCATGATGCGCCACGCCATTGCCTTCGGCCTCGAGCCCGCCGTGGCTCAGCGCGCCGTCAACACGGTGCTCATCGGCAGTGGCCGCATGCTCGACTTGAAGGACGCTTCCCCGGCCGACACGGTAAAAGCCTTCCTGGGCTATCGCGGCACCACCGCCGCGGCGATTGAGACGATGCGCAAAACCGGGTTCGATGAGGCTGTCGCCGAGGGACTGACGGCGGCGTTCGAGAAGTCGATCGCGATGGGCGAGGCATGAGCCGAGGATCCAATCCAGAAGGTCAAAACTCAATCGACCGCCCGCTGCGACGAATGCATCCATTCGCGGCTATCTGCACGATCTTTTGGCAGAAAACCTTGCAAAATTAAGTAAAATTGAGAACAACTCTCGCCATAATTGTATTAGGTATCACTTATTCTATCTTTGCAAAAATATCGATAAAAATACTGCCGATTTTCTCTGTACTATTTGCTTATTTTCGGGAACGATAATCCGTGTTGCAAATTGGTTCGATGCAGGCGCTCGAACCTGCAATGAGCCATCCGGGCGGGGCAGCGCGGAAGGAGTGTCCGATGAGCTTCGTCGTCAACGCGGTAGGCGTTCCTCTTTACTATAGCGGCGCTTCCAATCATTGGTTTTCGGCGACGTCCGGACCGACGTTCAACGGCAGCAGCGGCAATGACTCAATCTGGGCCTCCAGCGGCGTCAACGTCACCATGTATGGCGGCGCCGGTGACGATATCTATTACCTTTATTCGGCGGGCAACAAGGTGGTCGAAAACGCTGGCCAGGGCGTCGACACCATCAACACATGGATGAGCTATACGCTGCCGGACAATGTCGAAAACCTCGTCGTCACCAATGCCCACAACTACGCCTTCGGCAATGCGCTGGACAACATCATCACCGCCACCGCGGGCGGCCAGACGATCGACGGCGGCGCGGGCAACGACGTGCTGATCGACGGCGGCGGCGGCGCCGATATTTTCATCATCGCCAAGGGCAACGGCAGCGACTCGATCGTCAATTTCGCCTCGAACGATGCCGTGCGGCTCGATGGCTACGGATTCACGTCGTTTGCCGCCATCCACGACAGCATGATCCAGGCGGGACCCAATGTGGTGCTGAACCTCGGATCGGGCGAGATCCTCGAATTCAAGAACACCACGATCGACAAACTGCAGCCCAACAATTTTCAGCTGCCGATCGACAAGTCCGGCATGACGCTGTCCTTCAGCGACGAATTCAACTCGCTCAATCTTCACAACGCCCAGGGCGGCACCTGGGACACCAATTTCTGGTGGGGCGCGCCGAACGGCAGCACGCTCACCCGCAACGGCGAGCTGCAGTGGTACATAGACGCCAATTACGGCCCGACCAGTTCGGTGCATCCGTTCAGCGTGCAGGATGGGGTCCTCACCATCACCGCGGCGCAGGCGCCTGCCGACATCAAGCCGCTGATCAACAATTACGAATACACCTCCGGCATCCTGACCACTCACGACACCTTCTCGCAGACCTACGGTTATTTCGAAATGAAGGCAGACCTGCCGGAAAACGCCGGCGCCTGGCCGGCCTTCTGGCTGCTGCCGGAAGATGGCTCCTGGCCGCCGGAACTCGACGTGATGGAAATGTATGGCCAGAAGCCGAATTCGCTGCTGATGACCGCCCATACCAACGAAACCGGCCAGCACACGACGGTGGGATCGACGGTGAACGTCATGGATACCGCCGGCTTCCATACCTATGGCCTGCTGTGGACGCCGGACAAGCTGGTGTGGACCTATGACGGCGTGCAGGTCGCCGAAGCGGCGACGCCATCCGACATGAACAAGCCGATGTACATGCTGGTGGACCTTGCGATCGGCGGCCAGGCCGGGGCGCCGCCGGATCATCTGGCCACGCCGGCCGAGATGAAGATCGACTATATCCGCGCCTATACGTTGGACGAAGTGCAGCAGAGCCATTTGAACGTCACAGGCGAGCACACAGCCTAGGCGGTCAAGCCAATGTCACGGGAGAGCGCTCCGGGTGCGATCAGGCAGGCCGGCCYGCGGCCGATCTTCCTGCGCGCCGTAACCGATGTYGGCCTGTTCTCGCTGCTCATCAACCTTCTGCTGCTGGTGATCCCGCTTTACCTACTCCAGGTCTATGACCGGGTGCTGCCCTCCTCCAGCGTCGAGACGCTTGTCTATCTGTCGGTCATCGCGGTCGCRGCGCTTGGTTTCCTCGGCTTCCTCGACGCCATCCGCGCCGTCTACACGCAGCGCGTCGCCGCAACGGTCAATGACAGTCTGGGCGCCAGAACATTCGCCGCTTCGCTCGGCTCCGGCAATGCGCCGTCGCCGCTCACCGACCTTGCCTCGGTCTGCGCCTTCATCCGCTCGCGCGGTGTTTCGGTGCTGTTCGACCTGCCCTTCGCGCCGGTCTTCCTCGCATTGCTCTACCTGATCCATCCGCTGCTATTCTGGGTCACGCTCGGCGGCGCGGCGCTGCTGGTCGTGCTGGTCTTCGCCAACCAGCTTGCCATCGGCAGGAACGATGCGCTTTCGGCGGAGCGTTCGGCTCTGGCCAGCCGGGCCGAGCAGGCCTTTGCCCGCAACGCCGACACGCTGCGCGCCATGGGCATGGTGGAAAACGCCGCGCGCGCATGGGGGCGGCATGTTGCCGAGGCGCTTGTCCTGCATGACCGCTCGGCCGGCGCCAACGCCGTCTTCAGCGGCGCTTCCAGGGCGCTGCGCATGATGCTGCAGCTGGCGATCCTCGGCACCGGCGCCTGGCTGGTGCTCAAGAGCGAAATGACGGCCGGCATGATCTTCGCCTCGTCACTGGTGTCGTCGCGCGCGCTGCAGCCGCTCGACCAGTTGATCGGTTCCTGGCGGCAACTGGGCGAGGCCAGGCGCGCCTGGACGCGGCTTGAGAGCGCGCTTTCGGCGCAGCCGGTAGAGGCGAGCAAGCTCATCCTGCCCGAGCCGACCGGCGCCATCTTGGCGCAGGATCTTTTCTTCATCGCGCCGAATGCCACCTTCGGCGCCGAGCCGGTCCTGAAGCGGTTGAGCTTCGCGATAGCCGCCGGCGAAGCGGTGGCGATCGTCGGCCCGAGCGGCGCCGGCAAATCGACGCTGGCGCGACTGCTCGTCGGCGCCGCGCCGCCGACCGGCGGCTCGGTCAGGATCGACGGCGCCGAGCTCAGGACCTGGGACGAAAACCAACTCGGCCGGCACATCGGCTATCTGGCGCAGGAGGTGGAGCTTTTCCCCGGCTCGATCGCCGACAACATCGCGCGCTTCGACGCGAAGGCCGACGACGCGGCAATCGTCGAGGCGGCAAAGCGCGCCGAGGCGCATGAGCTGATCCTGACCATGCGCGACGGCTATCAGACGAGAGTGGCCGGGACGCTGTCGGGCGGCGAGCGGCAGCGGATCGGGCTGGCGCGCGCCTTCTACGGCAACCCCCGCATCCTGGTGCTGGATGAGCCGAGCACGCATCTCGACGGCGCCGGAGAGACCGCGCTGGAAGCGGTGCTTGCCGCCGCCCGCGCCGCTGGCGTCACCACGATCGTCATCACGCATCGCCCTTCGATCGCCACGGCTTGCGATCGCGTGATGGTCTTGCGCGGTGGTGTCATCGAGGCGTTCGGGCCAAGCGCCGAGGTGCTGCGCCAGCCGGCTAAAGCCGCGCAGCGGAGCACGGTGGTGACCGGATCGTTCACGCCGACCATCCGCGCCGCGCCGACCGTCCGCCACGGGTCCTGAACGATGACGCAGAGCCTCGCCTTCGATGGCCGCCCGCGCACGGATTTCCGCCGCACCGCCTTGGCCGGCTACGCGGCAATCGCGCTTCTTATCGGCGGCTTCGGCTATTGGGCAGCGAGCGCGCCGTTGGCAGGCGCGGTGATCACGCAAGGTACGATCGCGGCGACCGGCGGCAACATCCTCATCCAGCATCGCGAGGGCGGCATCATCAAGCAATTGCTGGTGCATGAAGGCGACCGCGTGCGCGAAGGCCAGGATCTCATCCTGCTCGACCGGACCGCTGCAGAGGYCGATCTCAACCGGCTGACAAGACAATGGATCGCGCTCAAGGCAAGTGCGGCGCGGCTGGAGGCCGAGCGCGACGGGCTCGCCACGCTGGCGCCGATCGCCGAGCCCGCCCCGGCGCCGTTCCAGCAGGACTTCGAAAATCTGATCCGCGAACAGCAGAAGGAGTTCGACGCCAGGCTGGCGCGGTTCCGCTCGGAGCAATCGATCCTGGCGCAGCGCGTCGCCATGCACCGCGAGTCGGTCAAAGGGCTGAACGCGCAGAAAACGGCCATCGAACAGCAGGCTGAAGTGGTGAAGAAGGAGCTCGGCATCAAGACCGACCTGCTCGACAAGGGCCTCACCAATCGCACCGAATATTCGCAGCTCTTGCGCTCCGAGGCCGACCTTGTCGGCCAGGCAGGCGCGCTGGAGGCCGATCTTGCCTCTGCCAACACGCAGATCGTGGAGGCGCAGGCGCAGACAGAGCGCGCCACCACGCAGCGCGTCGAGGAAGCACTGACCAAGCTCGACGATGTGCGCACCAACCTCGCCGACATCGAGGAGCGGATGCGCGCGGCGCGAGCGGTGCTCAAGCGCACGACGATCACCGCGCCGGCGGCAGGCATCGTCGTGTCCTCGACCTATAATTCGCAAGGCAGCGTGGTGGCGCCCGGCGAAAAGATCATGGAGATCCTGCCCACGGCCTCGGGCCTGGTGGTCGACGCGAGGCTGCGGCCGAAGGACATCGACCAGGTGCATGTKGGCCAGCCGGCAAAGCTCAGGCTCTCCGCGCTCAACACGCGGCTCACGCCGGAAGTTCCGGCCACGGTAAGCGAAATTTCCGCTGACAGGCTGATCGACCAGGCCACGCACGAACCCTATTTCCGCGCTAGGCTGAAGATCACCGAAGCCCTGCCCGCCGGCGTGAAGGCCGAGCAGCTCTACCCCGGCACCCCGGTCGACGCTTTCATCAGCACCGGCGACCGGACTTTCTTCGAGTATCTGGTCCGTCCGATGGTGGATTCTTTCGCGCGGGCGTTCAGGGAGCGGTAGGCGGGCGGAAGCGGGGCCCTCCCGATCATTTCGGTCGCCGCGACCTCGAGGCAATTCGCGGGAACAGGACTCCCGGTGCCGCTAATCGAGATACGGGATGCGTGCAACGGATCGATTCGGATGGCTGGAACGCTGCGGATCGCGAAGGTATATTCCGACGAGATCAAGACGTTTTTTAGTAATTCAAGAGCGATAGCTTGCCAGCCCCGACAACATTGGAGAGGGATGAAATATGGACAGTCGCATAACCGCTTTTTCAGCGGCAGTACTTGCTTCAGTTGTTCTTTCCGCCTGCCAGTCTCAGACCATTGACGAGATCRCCGCGGGCAACCGCGCCTCTTATCAACGGGCCTGCTCGGGCGCGGGCTTCAGTCCCGGAACGTCAGATTTCGACAATTGCATGAACCGCCAAGCCAGCACGTCGGGCAGGGAACTGCCGAAAAATGCGAATGGTCCTGCGCAACCTCAACAGCCTATGAATTGTGACACGCAAACCACCACGACCACGAGCGATGACGGGTCGACCACCACAACGCGGACAAAACAGCGTTGCTCGCCAAGCAGTTCGTCGGACGACGATTCTTGATATTAGAACCTGGCGAGCGAGAACAGAACATTGACGCAACTGCGGAACGGCTCAGCGCACGCCCGAGATTAGGAGCCTGCGGCGGTAAGCTGGATTTCGACACGGATATCGGGCAACRCGAAGCTTGCTCCGACCGTAGCGCGCGCCGGCGGCTCCGCGCCGTCGAGCCAGACRACCCAAGCCTTGTTCATCGCGTCGAAATCCGCGACGTCCTTCAGCCAGATTTGCGCGCACAGCAGCCGCGACCGATCGGCGCCAACGCTCTTTAGAAGCGCGTCGGCCTTCTGCAATATCTGCCTGGTCTGGCCGGCCGTGTCGGCTTTTCTGTCGTCTGCCGTCAGGCCCGAAAGATAGATCGTGCCCTTGTGGACGACGATCCGGCTGAGCTTCTCGTCCTTCTGGTGCCGTTCAATTTTCGCCATCGTGAACCTGTGTCCGAAGAGAGATCATGCGTGCGCGCCGGCGCGTTTCGCGCTCGCCTGGAAAAAGCGCTGGGGACGGAACGTCTCCATCTCTTCATGGACCTTGCCGCGCACGACCTCGTCGGCGACCACCCTGCCCAATTGCGGCGCGATGGTGACCCCGCTATGCGTCACCGCCATATAGTGACCGACGATGTCCGGCATCGCGCCGGCGCAGGTGTAGCCGTCCTCCGGAAAAGGCCGAACCGTGGTGCGGATGGCTTCCACGCCTGCGGAGCGGAGCGCAGGCAGGACCTTGCTCGCCGCCTCAAGCAGCGTCGCCGCCTCGTCACCGGCGGGGCTCAGTGTCTCCGGTTTCTTGAAGGTCAAGTCCACCGAAACCTTATGGATCATGATGCGGCCGGCGCCGTCGGGCCGTATATCCAGATCGTCGGCATGTAACTGGCTGYGCAGCGTCAGCGCCACCGGCGGGGTGAAGGCGAGAACGCCGATCGTCGAGGACAGCGGGATGCCTTGGGCATCGCCTAGCCTTTGGCTCGACCAGCCGCCGGTGCAGTTGATGACGGCATCGGCAGCGTAGCGCTCGCCATCCGCGGTGCGCGCCGCACGGACGCGGCCGCCTTCGGTTTCGATCTCGGTCACGCGCGCACTGACCTTCACCTGCGCGCCCCAGCGCTCTCTCGCCGCCCGCAAAAGCCAAGCAGAATAGAGGACCGGATCGATCCAGCCCTCCTCCGGATAATAGGAGACCGGACAATCGCCAATGGCCCGGATGTCGATATCGGGCTCCATCTCGGCAACCAGTTTCCTGTCGATCCACTCGACGCCGTAGCCCCATTCCTTCATCTGCCGAAAATTCTCGAAATAGTCGTCCATCGACTCCGGCACGGTCCGCCAATCGAAACTGCCGGTTTGYGTGAACCAGGGCGCGGCGCCGAAGTCGCGCTTCAGCTCTAGATGAGCGCGCATGCCCGCAACGTTGAGATCGAAATAGGGCCGCGGCCGCTTGGTCGTCRCATTCGTCCAGGCGAAGCTTACCGCTGATGTGCCTCCCGCTATCCTGCCGGCCTCGAGCACGACGACACTTGCTCCCGCCTTGGCGCATTCATAAGCGGCGGAGCTGCCGACGATGCCGGAACCGATAACCACGACGCGCATAAGAATAACCTCCAACAATCCGTTACTCTTCTCGCCAATCCTTTGTTTTAATATTGGTCAGAAATTTCATTTCATCCCGACAGCCAATCAATCGGAATATGGCACGTATTTCATTGAGATACTGTCGACTAAATAGACTATATTTTCTACATCGCCAGATGATTTGCCACAGATATTCCGGAAGAGCATTCGAGTTTGCTGAAAAACAGTGCAACGGGCGGGCAATCACGGTCAATTGAACTGGCCGCTGCCGTTGATGGCCAAAAGTTATGAACCGGCGCGTGCCGCGATCCGTCGCGCATGATCCGGCATGGGCAACTTCCCGCGCGAAGTTATGAAAGTCGTAAGCAGGAGCTCGGGATGGCAGTGTTAGGCTTGGCGAGCCGGGCGCACGCCCAGGCGCCCAAAGGTTTTGCAATGGAAGAGACCRCAAGGTGAATGCCGAAAGCGAATTCCTATTGATCGACAAGAACGCGATCCGGCAGGCCTTGACGCTTCCCCTGGCGCTTGAAGCGACCGAGGCGGYGCTGCTCAAGACCTCAAACGGCACGGCACGCCAGCAGATCAGGCGCACGCTGGACCTGCCGGGGGCGGTCGGCAGCTGCCTATCGCTGATGTATGCGGCACTGGACGACCGGCCGCTGTTCGGCGCGAAGGTGCTGTCGGTGTTTCCCGGCAATTTCGCGCATGGGCTTGGCTCCCATCGCGGCGGTGTCTTCCTGTTCGACAAGGATCACGGGCGGCCCGTGGCCCTGATCGACGGCGGAGAGCTGACGGCGTGGCGGACTGCGGCGGCCAGCGCGGTCGCGACAAAAGCGCTATCGCGCCCGGACAGCTCCACGCTGACCGTCTTCGGCTATGGCGAGCAGGCCCGCCGGCACGTCGAGGCCATTTCACAGGTGCGGCCGATCCGGGCGGTCCATGTCTGGGGCCGCGACCCCGCCAAGGCGCAGCGCTTCGCGGAGAGCCTGTCGACCGCCGGCTTCGGAGCTGGTGCGCATCCCGACGCCGCCGAAGCCGTTCGCGGGGCCGACATCATCTGCACGACGACATCGTCCGAGCAGCCGGTGCTGTTCGGCAAATGGCTACCGCCCGGGGTCCATGTCAACGCGGTCGGCGCGAGCGTCGCCTCATGTCGCGAGATTGACCTCGAATGCGTGCGCAGATCGAAGATTTGGGTCGATTACCTGCCCATGGCACTTGCGGCCGCGGGCGAGCTGATCGAGGCGATCGAGAGAGGCGAGATCGGCCGCGACCATGTTCGCGGCGAGATCGGCGAGGTGCTGGCGGGCGCGAAGCCCGGCCGCGCCGGCGATGTCGACATCACCCTCTATCGGTCCCTCGGCGTTCCCGCCCAAGACATCGAGCTCGCCAATCTTGTCTATGCCCGCGCCCGCGACGCGGGACTGGGCACTTCGATCGATTTCAGGTTGTGACGCCATGTTGAGCTGCCAGCGCGATCTCTTTTCCATACCCCGCGAGACGGCCTATCTCGACGCCGCCTACATGTCCCCGATCCCGAATGCCGCGGCCGCGGCCGGAGAGGCCGGCGTGAGGGTGAAGGCCGAGCCCTGGAAGATGACCATCGCATCCTATTACGACGAGGTGGAGCAGGCGCGGCAGCTCGCCGCCTCGATGATCGGCGCCGCCACCGACGACATCGCCATCGTCGCCGCCACCAGCTACGGCATGGCGATCGCGGCCGCCAACGTGGCGGTTCCGGCGGGTTCGGCGATCCTTCTCATGGAGAACGAGCACACCTCGCACCGGTATGTCTGGTACGATCTGGCGCAGCGCTCGGGCGCCCATGTCGACATCGTTGCGCAACCGGCCGACGGCGACTGGACCGGCGCGATCGTATCGGCAATCCGCAGCTCCATCCGTCCCGTCGCGGTCGTTGCCGGCACTCTCGTCCACTGGTTCGAAGGAATGGCCATCGACCTCGAGGCCGTGGCGGAAGCTGCACGTGCGGCAGGCGCGGCGCTTGTCGTCGACGGCACCCAGTGGGTGGGCGCGGTGCCCTTCGACGTGCGTCGCGTGCGGCCGGATTTCCTGGCCTTTGCCACCTATAAATTCCTGCTCGGCCCCTATCGCCTGGCCTTCCTCTACGCCGATCCGCGCTGGCACGAGGAGGGCCGCACGCTGGAGCATCATTCATGGAACCGCCTGGGGGGCGACCGGTCCGACTTCTACAACGTTACGGTGGCGGAGTTCCTGCCGGGCGCGCGCCGGTTCGACATGGGCGAGCGCTCCGACTTCGCGGTGCTGCCGATGGCGATCGCCGCCATGACGCTCATCCGCGATTGGACCGTCGACCGGGTGTTCGAGCGCCTTCGCCACMTCAACGAGCTTGTCTGGGCCGAGGCGGAAAATCGCGGCCTGCCGGCCGTGCGGCCGCGCTTCCCGACGCCGCATATCTCGATCCTCGATACCGGCGATCGCCTGTCACCGAATGCGGCGCAGGAATTGAAGCGCGCCAATGTGCACGTCACGCTCCGCGGCACCAAGATGCGCGTGTCGCCGCACGTCTACAATGACGAAGCCGATATCGACCGCCTGTTCCTAAGCCTGCCGCTCCGCTAGCGCCTAACCCTGCTTCGCCCTCAAGGCGCTTATCCCGGCGTCCACGCTGTTCATGAAGCTGCGCGTGGTCTGGATGAGGTGCTCGGTGAAGGCGTCCGCCGCGGTCGAGGCGATAACGCCCCATGGACGGTAGACGCTGAGATTGAGATCGAGATGCGGTCGGAAGTCCCTGATCTCGATCGGCAAATCGCGCGCGAGCCACGCGGAAAGTCGGTCCACGACCGTCACGCCCGCCCCCGCCGCCACCAGCGCGATGCAGGCGCTGGAGAGGCTCGCCTCCACCTTCAGCACACGCTTGACACCGCGTTCCTCRCAAAGCGCGTCGAGCTGGCGCCGCATCGGATCRGCCGAGCCCATCGAGATGAAATCGAGGCCGTCGAGATCGTCGGCCTGGATGACATCGAGCTCAGACAGACGATGATCCACCGGCATGACGCATACKGGCGGTGTCGCGGTCAGCGCGCGCCTGACGATAGAAGGATTCTCGTCCGACGCGGTCACCCCGATGCCAATGTCGAGTTGGTTGCGGCTTGCCCGCTGCACCACCGTCGCGGAGCTGCGGATGTCGAGCGAGATGGACACGGACGGATGCTGGCTCGAGAAGCTGGTTATGATGGACGGCAGCAGCGTGGAGCCGAAAGCCGGCAGCGCGCAGATGTTCAGCCTGCCGCTGCGCAGCTCGCGGATTTCCCGTGCGGCGCGCGAGATGCCGCGCGCGGATTCGAAGACCCGCTGCACCTCGGCATAGAGCATGTGYGCTTCGGGAGTCGGGATCAGCCGCTGCCGGCTTTTCCTGAACAGCTGGAATTCCGCTTTCTCGGTGAGCTGCTGCAGCATCTTGCTGACGGCGGGCTGCGTGATGTCCAGCGCGTCGGCCGCCTTCGTCGTCGTCCCGTGCAGCATCACGGACGCGAAGATCTCGRTCTCGCGGGGCGTGAACTCCGCGTCTTTCGCGATCGTGTCCTTTTCACTGAACTTCATAGACCCTGCCCGCCGACAAATCGCTGCGCCGTCGAAGCAAGTCGCGGCCGGGCGATGTTAACGGGCCACGCCGGGTGTTCCAATAGCCAAACGAATGAAGTTTATTCCTATAGGTTATGAAGCGCCGCAAAGGCTGGGATGCTCGTCAGCCGCCAACAAGGGTTTCGGYAAGGTCGAGCAAGGCTGCATCGCGGCCTGGAAGAGCGGCAAGCTRCACCGATACCGGCAGGCCGTCCGGCACGCCCAGGGGGACGGCCAAGGCAGGCATGCCGAGCATATTCGCCCAACGGCGGAATCGGCCGCCGGCCATCCCCCACGACACCATTTCCCCGTTCACCAGCGTGAGCTCGTCCGACAGCCGGGGCGCCGCACCCGGAGCAGTCGGGACGGCCAGCGCATCCAGGTCTGCCATCCTTGCCATGAACCGTGCGCGCGCTTCCGCTCGGATCGCGATGGCCCTGTCGTAGGCGTCCGCGCCGATGCCGGTGCCGTCCCGCAGGAAGGTGCGAACCGCGTCGCCGACCAGATCCGGGTTCTTCTCGATCGACTCCCGGTAGATCTGCGCAAATTCGTATTGCAGGATCGTCAGACCCGCAGAGACGAACTCCTCCCTGCCGTCGAAGGCGATTTCCACCGTGCGAACCATCGGCTGATCGAGCAGCGCGGCCAATGCGGTTTCGACAGCGCCGTCGACAGGAGCGCCGGTCAGCTCCGGGCAGATGCCTATGGTCAACCCGGTTCTCGATGCGCTTGCCCCGCCCTGCGCGCCGAGCGGTTTTCCGGCCATAGCCTCGGTCACCAGGCGAACATCCCGTGTCGAGCGCGCCAGCACGCCGACGCAATCCAGCGAAGGCGCGATGCCCATCACGCCCTTCGTATCGATCAGGCCGTTGCTGGGCTTGAAGCCAAACAATCCCGTTGCGGCGRCCGGGGAACGGTTTGAGCCGCCGGTGTCAGTGCCGATCGCCGCTGCGCAGAAACCTGCTGCAACCGCAGCCGCCGATCCGCTGCTGGTGCCGCCCGTTCCACGGCTTCCATCCAGCGGATTGGCGACCTTGCCGAACCACGGGTTGTCATGCCCGCCGGCACAGAGCTCGTGCAGGTTGGTCTTGCCGATGATGATCGCGCCCGCCCGCTGAAGGTTGGCGATACAGGCTGCCGTATCTTGCGCGACCTGGTTGCCGAACAATCGGGACCCGCCGGTCGTCGGCCAGTTCTTCACATCGATAATGTCTTTGATCGCGATGGGCACACCGTGCAGCGAACCGCGCCTGCGGCCCGATCGGATTTCGCGCTCTGCCTGAAGCGCGGCATCAAGGGCTTCGGCTTCGCTCACGWAGATCATCGCCCTGATCTCTCCGTTCAGCGCGTGGATCCGCTCGAGACAGGTCTCCACGATCCTTACCAGCGAGAGGCCGGAAGCGATTTCTTCATCCAGCGCCTCGATGGACCCGCAGGGATCGGTTTTCATTCGGCAAACTCAAGTCGCACGAGACCTCGCTATCAGCATCCAAGGACTGGATCGACGATGRCACAAGCGGGATTTGGCGGACAGTGYCGAGCCTATTGCCTTCGGGTTGAGGCTAACGGGGAAAACTCATAGCCCGGGTCGGCATGGCGGTTCAGGCACAGCGACCTGGCCCGACGGACGATGCATTTTGCCCACCGCAGCACGAGCCCGACTGCACCATCCAAAGCCTTGCGGCTGTCATAACTATTGGTGATGAACCGCGCCGCGGAGGGCATTAGATCGGCTTGATTTGACCTGTTAGCGTTTTCGGACATCGGCTGAAAATCATCAGCGCGAAAAGATAATTCAGCACAAACAAAAAGGGGAATAACCATGAAGAAGCTTGCACTCATCGCATCGCTGATCGCGGCGGCCCTTGGCGCCGCCAGCGCTCCCTCGGCAGCCGCCGACGACRTCATCCGCTTCGGCGTCGCGGCCGAGCCATACGCGCCCTTCTCGGTCAAGGACGCCAGCGGCAAGTGGCAGGGTTGGGAGATCGACCTGATGAATGCCGTGTGYACCGAGATGAAGGCGAAATGCGAGATCGTCGATATCGCCTGGGACGGCATCATCCCCGCGCTGCTCGACAAGAAGTTCGACGTGATCTGGAGCTCGATGTCGATCACCGACAAGCGCAAGGAGGTCATTGACTTCACCGACAAGTACTATTACTCGCCCAACGTGCTCGTCGGCGCCAAGGCCGACACGCGCAAATTCGACGTCACCAAGCCCGAAACGTTCAAGGGCGTGGCCGTGGCGGCGCAGAATGCGAGCCTGCAGGCGACCTACATGCAGGACAAGTTCAACGGCATCGCCGACGTGAAGATCTACCCGACGCTCGACGACGAGATCGCCGACATGCAGGCCGGCCGCGTCGACCTGATGGCGGCGGCGGGCATCCAGATCCAGGATTTCCTGAAGAAGCCGGAAGGCCAGGCCTATGAGGTCAAGGTGACCCTGCCGCACGAGAAGATGTTCGGCTACGGAGACGGCGGCGGCGTGCGCAAGGAAGACACGGCGCTCAGGGACCGTCTCAACGCGGCGCTTAAGGCCGTGAAGGCCAGCGGCGAGTACGATACGATCACGAAGCGCTATTTCGATTTCGACATCTACGGCGATTGACCTGCCGCTTTTCGGCATCATGCTCCGGTGCCGGCCGATCGGCCGGCACCATCGTCATTGGAACTTGCCGCATGGATTCGATGGTGTCTTGGCTGACCCTGCTCGGCTTCGGCGACAAGGGCTGGGGCGACGAATTGCTTCGCGGCGCCTGGCTGAGCCTCGAAATGTCGATCAGCGCCTATGTCGTCGGCCTGGCGCTCGGCCTCGCCGGCGCATTGGCCAAGCTTTCGAAGCGTCGCACGGCCGTCTTCGTCGCCGTCGCCTACACGACGATCATCCGCTCCATCCCGGACATCCTCATCATCTTCCTCATCTACTACACCSCGACGGACGCATTGCGCTCGGCCGTGACTTTCACGGGGCTCGCTTCCGAATTTCAGATCAACGGCTTCGTCGCGGCGACGCTGTCGCTCGGGATCGTGCAGGGCGGCTACAGCACGGAAGTGCTTCGCGGCGCGATCGCGGCCATCCCGCGCGGCCAGGCCGAGGCGGCGCATGCGCTAGGCCTGACCCGCCGCCAGACCTTCTTCCTGGTGACCCTGCCGCAGATGATCCCGCTGGCGCTGCCGGGGCTCGGCAATTTGTGGCTGGTCGTCCTGAAGGAAAGCTCGCTGGTCAGCCTCATCGGTTTCACCGAGCTGGTTCTCGCCGGCAAGATGGCTGCCGGCGCGACACGCGATTATTTCCTGTTCTACTGCGCGATCGCATTCGTGTTCCTGGTGATGTCCGGCCTGTCGGCGATGCTCTTCCACGCCTTGGAAACATCTACCGCCAATCCCGGGAGGCGCAGATAGCGTGACTGAGTTCGGGCACTATCTCGCCAGTCAGCTCCTGGCTGGCATCCAGACCACCGTCATCCTCTTCGTCGGCTGCGCGCTCGTCGGCAATCTGCTGGCCATCCCGGTCGCGCTTGCCAAGCTGTCGGCAAGGCCATGGCTGCGCTATCCGGCGGTCGCCTTCATCCTGGCCTTCYGGGGCACGCCACTGCTCGTCCAGCTCTATCTTTGCTACTTCGGCGTCGGCCAGCTCCTCGCCGGCGTGCCTTCGATAAGGTACAGCCCGTTGTGGCCGATGTTGCGGGGCGCTTACTGCTATGCATTCCTCACCCTGTCGCTCAACACCGCGGCCTATTGCGGCGAAATATGGCGGGGCGCGATCCAGGCGATACCGGACGGGCAGCGCGAGGCCGGACAGTCGCTTGGCCTGTCGAAGACGCGCATCATGATTTCCGTGCTTTTGCCCCAGGCCTTCCGGTTGGCGCTGCCGGCGATCGGCGGGCAGAATATCCTGCTGCTGAAGGGCACGGCGCTCGCTTCGACGATCACGGTGTTCGAGCTCATGGGCGCGGCGAACCTCGTCCGCGCGCAAACCTTCCGGGTCTATGAGCCGCTGTTTGCCGCAGCGCTCGGATATTTCCTGCTGGCATCGTTGGTGACGGCTGGCTTCGGTTTCTTCGAACGTCGGTTGGCCCGAAGGTATTGAGGGGCGCGAGAAGCCGCCCCGGTCTCACGAGACCGTCGCCCCCTCCCCTGGCTGAATCGAATTTGGGCCACCGCCTGTAGACATCGCRGCGGCAATGAAACAATCTTCACTGCGGGAACATAAGCGCCTCGAAGAAGGCGCCTTACCTTCGGGTGCGCATGAACAATCGCTGGACCTTGTACGATCCACGCCTGGCCTGGATGCTGGTTGCACCGGTGCTTCTGCTGCTGATCTTCTTCCTGGTGCTGCCGATCGCGGTGATGGCGGCCTATACGTTCTTCACCTTCGTCACCGCCGGCGTCGAAACCAGCGCGTTGACCGCCGCCAACTGGCAGGAATTCTTCACCGACAGCTACTATTCCGGCTTCCTTCTGAAGACGCTGCGCGTCGGCGCGATCACCGCGCTGCTGTGCGGCGTGCTCGGCTATTTCCCGGCCTATTTCATCTGGGCGACGAGCTTCAGGCACAAATGGCTGCTCTTGCTCCTGCTCATCGTGCCGTTCTGGATCAGCTTCACCATCCGCACCTTTTCCTGGATCAACATCCTGGGCGAACAGGGCGTCATCAATGTCGCGCTGCTCAGGATGGGCATCATCAGCGAGCCGCTGCCGATGCTCTACAACGAGGGGGCGGTGATCCTGGGGCTGCTGCACTTCCTCCTGCCCTACATGATCCTCAACGTCTATGTCAGCCTCGAGGGCATCGACCGCACGCTGATTGCGGCGGCCCGCTCGATGGGCTGCACCAGCGCGCAGGYGTTCCGCGAGGTGACCTTGCCGCTGTCGCTGCCGGGTCTCGCGGCCGGGCTGYTGCTCTGCTTCGTGCTGGCGGCCGGCAGCTATGTGACGCCGCAATTGCTGGGCTCGGGCCGAGACGCGCTGTTCGGCAATCTGATCTACGACACCATCATGGGCGAATTGAACTGGCCGATGGGCGCCACGCTGTCGATCGTGCTGTTCCTAGTGCTCGGCTTCTTCGCCGCCATCTACACCCGCTACATGGGCATGTCGCAGATCGTCAAGGGGCTTGGCGGATGACGAAGGCTGCGCGGCGCAAGGAGGAAGGCAGATGGGCCTGGCGGCTGACCGGCTTCGTCACGCTCTGCGTCTACATCTTCATGTTCGCGCCGATCGTGGCGACCGTCATCCTGTCTTTCAACGCCTCGATGTTCGGCGGCTTCCCGATGACCGGCTTTTCGCTGCAGTGGTACGCCAAGCTGATGAACAATGACGCGGTGCTGACGGCCTTCCGCACCTCGCTGTGGATCGCGCTGGTCACTGCTGCCGTCACCACGGCCATCGGCGTCGTCACGGCTTTCGCGCTGGTGCGTTTCGAGTTCCGCGGCAAGCAGGCGCTGAGCACGCTGGTGATCCTGCCGGCGCTGGTGCYGGAAACCATCCTCGGCGTCGGCCTGCTGGTGCTGATCAAGGCGGTCGACCAGCCGCGCACGATGCTGCTTCTCGTGCTTGGCCATATCCTCTTAGCGGTGCCCTATGTGGTGCTGATCGCGCAGGCACGGATGATGGGGATCCGGCGCGTCTATGAGGAGGCGGCGCTCTCGCTCGGCGCCTCGCGCTTTTCGTCCTTCCGCGAGATCACGCTGCCGCTGCTCATCCCGGCGGTGGTCGGCGGCGCGCTGCTCGCCTTCACCATTTCGTTCGACAACACCTCGGCCAGCCTGTTCTGGCGGCCGGCCGGCGTCGAGACCATGCCCACCCAGATCCTTTCCATGCTCAAGATTTCGATCAGCCCAGAGATCAACGCGCTCGGCACCGTGATGATCCTGGTGACCGTGGGCATCCCGTTGATCGGCGGCCTGATCCTGCAGAGCTTGACCAGACTGAAAAGACGCGGCGAACCAAAGGAGGAAGTACGATGAAACTGACGACGACCAAGCGGCTGGAACGGCTGCACGACCGGTATGCCAACGGCGATCTGAGCCGCCGCACTTTCCTGACGCTGACGGCGGCGGCCGCCGCGTCGGCGGGGCTTTCCATGCCGTGGATGGGCCGGGCGCTCGCCGCGGTCGAGGAAGTCCGCTTCGACGGCTGGGGCGGCACGGTGCAGGACGCGATCGACAAGTTCGCCTTCCAGCCCTACACGGCCAAGACCAAGATCAAGGTGGTGCAAGGCACGTTCGGCGACGAGGACGAGATCATCACCAAGATCAAGACCGCTAAGCCCGGCGATTACCAGGTCATCCATTCCTCGGGCGTCAACTACTACATCAAATACGTCAATGGCGGCCTGACCTCGGAGATCAACGAGGCCAACATTCCCAACATGGCGAATGTGCTGCAGCCGATGATCGAGCCGTTCCGCAAGCTGACGCCGAAGCTGTCGGCCGTGCCTTACGACTACGGCACGACCGGCATTGCCTACAACACCAAGGTGATCTCGCCCGAAGAAGCCAAGGAAAAGGGCGCGGCACTCCTGCTCGACAAGAAATATGCCGGCAAGGTCGGCGGCTATTCCGACATGACGACGCGCGTCTGGTACGCGGCCTTGGCCACCGGACAGGATCCCAACAACCTCAAGGACATGGACACGATCTGGGCCAAGGTGCGCGAGACGCGCGACCTCGCCAAGAAGTTCTGGAGCTCCGGCGCGGAGTTGATGGACCTGCTTTCCAAGGGCGAGATCGTGGTGACCGACGCCTGGTCGGGCCGCGTCGCGGCGCTGCAGGATCAGGGTCATCCGATCGGCTATCTCGATCCGGCCGGCTCCTATGCCTGGATGGAGGACATGCTCATCCTGAAGGGCTCGCCGATGACCGAGTGCGAGGAGCTGATCAACTTCATGCTCGACCCGGCGACCTCGATCGCGGTGGCCGAAGGGCAGAGCTACCCGCCGTCGCTCGACCCGACCAAGGTCAAGCTCACCGACAAGATCGCGAAGCTGCCGGCCTTCGACCCGACGGGCACGATGAAGGCGCTGACCTTCGCCGATCCGGTCTACTGGGCGACCAATGAGGACGCCTGGACCAAGCAGTGGAACAGGATCTCGAAAGGTGCCTGACAGCCAGGACACGAAAATCCATCCCCGGCCGGCCTCGGCCGGGGCACAAGGCGCGGGCGCGGCCGCCGGGGCGAACAGCCCGGCAGTCGAGTTCCGCAACATCGACATCGCCTACGGCAAGTTCGTCGCGGTGCGCGATTTCTCTTTGTCGATCCGCAAGGGCAGCTTCGTCACGCTGCTCGGGCCATCAGGCTGCGGCAAGACGACGATCCTGCGCTCGATCGCCGGGCTGGTCGACATTTCGGCCGGCCAGATCATGATCGGCGGCCGGCGGGTCGACGACGTGCCGATCTACAAGCGCAATATCGGCCTGGTGTTCCAGAGCTATGCGCTCTTTCCCCACAAGAGCGTGTTCGACAATGTCGCCTTCGGCCTGAAATACCGCAACGTGGCGAAGCCCGAGATCAAGCGCAAGGTCGGCCAGGCGCTCGACATGGTGCGGCTGCCGGGCAGCGAGAAGAAACTGCCCTCGCAATTGTCGGGCGGCCAGCAGCAGCGCATCGCGCTGGCGCGCGCCATCGTTTTCGAACCGCAGGTGCTTTTGCTCGACGAACCGCTCTCGGCGCTCGACGCCAACATGCGCGAGGAAATGCGCGTCGAGATCAAGAAGATCCAGAAGGAAACCGGCATCACCGCCATCTTCGTCACGCACGACCAGGAAGAAGCGCTGTCCATGTCGGACCGCATCGTGGTGATGAATTCCGGCTCGGCCGAGCAGATCGGCACGCCGGAAGAAGTCTATGAGCGCCCGGCCACCGCCTTCGTCGCCGACTTCCTCGGCAAGGCCAACATGCTTTCGGGCACCGTGAGCCGATCCGACGGGCCGACAATTGTCACCCTGGCCAGCGGCCAGTCGGTTAATGTGCTGTCGCCCAAGCCGCTGGCGACCGGCAGCGCCGTCACGGTGGTGGTGCGGCCGCAGAAACTGGCGGTCGGCGGAGCGAACGCCAACCGCCTCCCCGGCCGCGTCGCCTCGACTTCCTATCTCGGCGGCAGCGCCATCTACGAGGTCGACATCGGCGGCAAGACGAGCATCCGCGCCAACGCCGCGATCAACGGCCGCGTTCTGCGCGAAGGCGAAGCGGTCGAGCTCAGCTTCGACCCGGACGATTGCGTCTTGCTGGACGAGAACGGACGGCGGATTTCCTGAGGTCGGGCCACGCTGCGCAAGCCTCGGCGGCAACCCTCGATTCAGGTCCGGTTCTAATCGACACTCGACCGGCAGGGCGCCGGTCGCAAAACCTCGATTTCCACGGCAAATTCGACGTCCGTTCCAACGCTGGCTCCCCCGGTCGTAAGCCACAAGTCCTGCCATCGACGACGCGAACGGTCGCGCCGCAAAGGATGGAGACGACGATGACGAGTTTGGAACACACCGCTTGTGAAACCGGCCGATCGGGCCGCGGCCTGGTCGACTTTGYCAGCCGCGCGCTCTGGCATTTCTATCGCGCGATGAGGATGCGCAGCGACCGCGCCGCCATGCAGGCCATGCCCGATTATCTGCTCAAGGACATGGGTGTCGCCCGTTCGGAAATCGACCATTACACCTCGATGCGCTACGCGGCGTCCGACACCGACCGGATGGATATCGGCAACGTCAGATGACCGCCCATGACGAGCGTGGCTGTGCCGCCGACATGCTCCGGGCGCTTCCCACCTCCCGGGATTTTTGCGCTTCGGCGTATTCGCTTCATGCGTAGGCCATKCCGTTTCAAACGATACGTCAAACGGCAATTTCCACGGTAGGCGTATGAAAAATTCCACGGTCGCATCCACTCTCGTTCAAACGCTCCATCGGCAAACAGAGGCCGTCACGGCAACCAAGCCGCAAACGAACCTTTGGAGATGAAAGATGCAACCCAACACCAAACCTGCACGGCTTCCGCTCAATGGCGTCGACACGCCGAACCTGATGGCGACGATCAATTTCGTCGCCGGGCAGCCGGAGCTCGCCAAGTTCCAGTTCCGCGCCCACAATGAGTGGATCGAGGGCACGCACAGCAAGACCGTCATGAACGGCTTCTTCGGCGCCGGCAACGAGYAGAAGCACGAGAAGCCGCACTATGCCGACGCCGACCATCCGGCGATCCTGTGYGGCGCCGACAATGCGCCGACGCCGGTCGAGTGGCTGCTGCACGGCCTGGCCGGCTGCCTGATGGCGGGCGTCGCCAACATCGCCGCCGCGCGCGGCATCAAGCTCACCAAGGTGAAGTGCTCGGTCGACGGCGACATCGACCTGCGCGGCATCCTCGGCATCTCGGACGAGGTCCGCAACGGTTTCCAGAACATCCATGTGTCGTTCGAGATCGAGGGCGACGCGCCGGCCGAGAAACTGCAGCAGCTGGTCGAGCAGTCGCGCGCCCGTTCGGCGGTGTTCGACGTGCTGACCAAGGGGGTGCCGGTCACCGTCGGCATCAAGACCATCCAGTAAGCCCGCAGGCGGCTCGGGCCTGATCCGGGCCGCCTCCCCTCCTATCGACGGAATGAACCATGAGACGCTCGGACGTCGTCATCATCGGCGCGGGCCAGGCCGGCCTCGCACTCAGCCATTGCCTTGGCCAGGCCGGCATCGATCATGCCGTGCTTGAGCGCGGCCGCATCGGCGAGCGCTGGCGCTCGCAGAGCTGGCGCTCGCTTCGGCTGCTCACGCCGAATTGGCTGAATGCGCTCCCCGGCTCGCCCTATGGGGGCGGCGATCCCGACGGCTTCATGAGCAAAGGGGCTTTCGTGGAAAGCCTGGAGCGCTACGCCTGGCAATGGCATGCGCCAGTCGAGACCAATGTCGAGGTCACATCCGCCAAGCGGACCGGCGACGGCTTTGCCCTGCGCACCAGCGCCGGCGACTGGTCGGCGCGCGCGGTCGTCGTGGCGACGGGACATTGCGACCGCCCGGTCATCCCTTTTTCGGCCGAGACCCTTCGCGGACCGCTCAGCATTCACGCATCGCAATATCGCTCGCCTGGCGAGCTGCCGAGCGGTGGCGTGCTGGTCGTCGGCGCCTCGTCCTCCGGCGTGCAGATCGCCGACGAGCTCGCCCGCGCCGGGCGGCGCGTGGTGCTTTCGGTCGGCAAGCATACGCGGCTGCCCAGAACATGGCGCGGCCAGGATATCTTCTTCTGGCTCCGCGCAATGGGCCTGATGGCGCAGCGACCGGAAGACCTCGCCAATCCGGAAGCCGCCCGGCGCCAGCCATCGCTGCAGCTCGCCGGCCGGCCGGACAAGGCCGATGTCGATCTCGCCACGCTGCAGGCGCTCGGCGTGGAACTCACCGGGCGGGTGCGGCGCGTCGGCGATCGCGTGATCGGCTTCGCCGGCGATCTCGGCCAGCACGTCGCAGCGGCCGAAGCGAAGCAGGCGCGCCTGCTCGACCAGATCGACCGCTTCGCGGGTGTGGCGACACCGTACCGGCCCGAGCCGGTGGCGCTGCCATCGACCTGCGTAGAGCGGGTGTCGCTGACGGACGGATCGATCCGCAGCATCGTCTGGGCGACCGGCTATGCGCGCTCGTTCGACTGGCTGGAGCCGCTGGCGCTTGGCGCCGATGGCGAGCTGGCGCATCAGGGCGGCGTCACCAGCGTGCCTGGCCTCTATGCGCTCGGCTTCCGCTTCCTGCGCAAGCGCGATTCCAACTTCATCGGCGGCGTCGGCGCGGATGCCGAGGCGATCGCCGCCGAAATCTCGCGTTATCTCGACTGCAATGGCCGCAAGGCGGCCTGAGGATCTACGACCATGGCAACCATCTCCCTCATGGCCTCCCCCAAGCGTGGCCATTACGACGCCATCATCGTCGGCGCGCGCTGCGCGGGCGCGGCGACCGCGATGCTGCTCGCCCGCGCCGGCCTCAAGGTGCTGGCGATCGACCGCAAGCCCTATGGCTCCGACACGCTGTCGACGCATGCGCTGATGCGGCCCGCGGTGCTGCAATTGTGGCGCTGGGGTTTGCTCGAGCCGGTGCTTAAGGCCGGCACGCCGCTGATCGAGACAACGACCTTCCACTATGGCGACGAGGAGATCGCCATCCCCCTCGCCTCCGCCGGCTCGGATCTTCCTGGCCTGATCGCGCCGCGGCGCACCGTGCTCGACCGCATCCTGGTCGACGCGGCGCGCAAGGCCGGCGCGGAGATCCTGCACGAAATGGCGGTCGGCGATCTCTTCGCCGACACGCGTGGCCGCGTGCGCGGCATCGAGATCCGCGCCGCCGGCCGTGCTGCCGTGCGGGTCAGCGCCGATATCGTGGTCGGCGCGGACGGCGTCGGCTCGCTGGTGGCAAAATGCGTCGACGCCCAGACCTTGCGGCGCGGCGCAGTGTCGGCTGCCCACGTCTATGGCTATGCACCGATCGAGCCGGGCGCCGGCTACCACTGGTATTTCCGCGACGGGATCGCCGGCTCCTTCATCCCGACCAATGACGGCCTCGCCTGCATCGTCGCCTCGGTGCCGACGAGCCTGTTCGACCAACGCTTCCGCCTCGGCCACGCCCGCGCCCGCATGGATGTGCTCGAAGCGCTTTCGCCGGCRCTGGCCGCACAGGCGGCCAACGCGCCGAAGGATGCTCGCCTGCAGGCGTTCCGGGGCGTGCCTGGCTATATCCGCCAGGCGCACGGTCCGGGTTGGGCGCTGGTGGGTGATGCCGGGTTCTTCCGCGACCCGATCACCTCGCACGGCATTTCGGACGCGCTGCGCGACGCCGAGAGCCTCGCGCGGGCGATCCTCGACGGCTCTGAGGCGGCATTTTCGGTCTGGCAGCGGCAGCGCGACATGATCGCCAATCAGATCCTCGACACCACCGACGCCGTCGCCGGCTTCGACTGGACGCTCGACGATCTCGGCGAGCGGCACCGCCGCTTCAGCGCCGTGCTCAAGGCCGAAGTGCAGGCGCTGGCCGGGCACCCCATGCCGGCCCGCCGCGCCCCTTCCTCTGCATCGCGGCCGTCAGCCCACCGGGCGCCAGCCAATCAGGACGAGCYGCCGGCTTCGGCCGGCTCGAACCTCAATCGCAACCGAACCGGAGCAAGATCATGACTTTGCATTCGATAAAGGATGGGCATGTGATGAAGGACGGCTGGGTCGGCGTCATCAAGGGCCGGCCAAAGGTGGGTGCTTTCGCCGAGCGCTCGCGGCGCACGCAGCCTCAGGATATCGATGCTTTCGCCGAGATGACCGGCGACCGTAACCCATTGCACTACGACAAAGCGCTGGCCGAGGCTTCGGTGTTCGGCAAGCTCATCGTGCAGGGCGGCGTCACCTCCGGCATCCTGAATGCGGTGGTGGCGGAGGACCTTCCCGGCCCCGGCTCGGTGTTCCTTGAAGTGGCGTGGAAATTCGTCAAGGCGGTCGGCGTCGGCGAACTGATCACCGGCCGGGTCGAGGTCAAGGAGGTGCGCGCCGACAAGCCGATCACCAAGCTGGAGACATCGGTGCGCAACGAAGCCGGCGAGCTGTGCCTCACYGGCACCGCGACGGTGTTCACCGTGCCTTTGGCCAAGGGCTGAGGGCTTCGCGAGCACCCAATTATCCGCCAGCCGTCTCGGCGATGAAGGCGCGGACGTGATCGATGAACTCCTCGAAGGCCGGCTCACCTTCGAGGAGGATGTGGTTCTGACTCTCGAGCTCGATAAAGCGCGCGCCGGGAATGCCCGCTGCCATCGTGYGGCCGGACTCCACCGGTGCCACGTTATCGTCCCGCGCATGCAACACCAGTGTCGGCACGCGCACCTTTTCCAACAAGTCRCTGACATCGATCACCGAAGAGGCGCTCTGCAGCCGCCAGGCATCGTCGGGTGAGACGGTGCGCAGCATCAGGTCGTCCATCCAGGCGAAATGCTCGTGCGTGGCGCCGGGGATAAACATCGAGCAGAAGGCCTGACGGAACATCGGGTTCGGCTTGCCCCAGTTCTCGCGCATCAGCGTCGCGGCAGCTTCGCGCGTCGCGATCTCGCYGGCGTCGCCGCGCGCCCGCCAGCCTTTGACATAGCCGCCGTAAAGGATCATGCCCGACACTTTCTCGGGGTGGCGGATGGCATAGGCGATGGAAACCGCGCAGCTCTGCGACAGGCCGAGCAAGGTGAAGCGGTCGAGCCCTGCCGCCTCGACCACGCATTCGAGGTCCGACACCATCGTCTCGAACGAGATGTCGACGACGTGCCGCTGCGACAAGCCGTTGCAGCGCTGGTCATAGCGCACCAGCCGGTTGTGGCGCGACAGTTCCCCCATCCAGTGCCGCCAGATCGGGCTGTCCCAGTCGAAGGTGAGATGCGACATCCAGTGCGCGGCGCGCAGGATCGCCGCGCCGCTGCCGGTGCTGGCATAGGCGAGCCTGGTGCCGTCGAGAGCCCGGCAGAATTGCACGGCGCGGCCGGGATCCTGTGCCGGCGCGGCGGGTTTCGACGGCGCCTGCGCCGGTCGCGCGGCGCCCGACTGGGGCGCGCGGCTCGTGGCTTGAGCGGCGGCCGACCGGACCTGGCCCTCCAGCGCCTGGATCTCGGCGGCGAGGCCGGCGTCGTCGGGGACGAGGCGGCGCAGGCGCTGCGCAAGCGGCAGCGCCCGCCGGGGCTGATCCGTCAGGCGCTCGACCAGCTCGCGCAGGATGCCGAGCTCGACGATCTCCACTTCGCTGGCGATCGCCTGCCGCMAGGACTCGTATTCGAAGCATCGTTCGAGCGAGAGATCGGCGAGAAAGCCGCCGCGGATCGAGGCAAGGACGGCTTCGAGCTCCTCGGTCGAGTGGGTCGACAGGTCGGCCTTCACCAACGGCGCCAGCCGCGCATAGTCCGTCTCGAGGTTGAGCGCTACGGCGTTGCGATCGGCGATGAGGGAGGATTCGCCGCCGTCCAGCACCTGGCGGATCTTGGACAGGCTCCAGCGCAAGGCGCCGCGCGGATCGTCGGGAATGTCCCAGAATATCTCGCACAACCGCTCGCGCTGGTGCTGCCTGGCGGTGACGGCGAGGTAAGCGAGCAACGCCCGCGTCTTGCGCGACGGCGGCAGGTCAAGCGGCGCGCCGTCGCGCGTGACCTGCAAATCRCCAAGCACGCGCAGTTGAAGCATCTGCTGGCCGCCGTTCATGCGTTCACGCGCTTGTCGATAGCCATGATCCCCCTTCGGCCCTGGCCGGCGCCGCGAAGGGGCAGCCAATAGCAAAATTGGCTAATTTAGGAAAGCGTTGCGCATGGCACCCAGCGTACATGGACCTGAAATGACGCTGCTCGCCGCTCCGTCATGCCTTTGCCGCAACCGCCCTCGGCTTGATGACCGTCGCCAGCACAACCCCGACCACGATGAAGGCCGAGCCTACCAGATCATAGTCGTGCAGGCTCTCGCCGAGCAGGAGATAGGCGAGGATGGCGACGAACAATGTCTGCAGATAGAGCAGCATGCTTGCCCGGCTCGCGCCCAGCGTCTCGACGCTTTTGTTGTAGAGATAATACATCAGCGCGCCGCCGGGACCGGCCAGATAGGCGAGCGCGAGCAGGCCATTGCCGTTCAGGGCGGAGCGTTCGTCGTTGAAGATTTCCCAGAGATGGAACGGCAGCGCCACCAGCGCCCCGGCGCCGAGCAAGAGGACCACCAGCGGCAGGAGTTGGAGGCCGAATTTGGAGCGGCGCAGCAGCACGGTGTAGAGCGCCCAGCAGAAGGCGCTGCCGACGATCCACAACTCGCCGATGTTGAGGCGCAGGTGCACCAGCGCGTCCAGCTTGCCATGCGCGACGATGACCAGCATGCCGGCAAGTGCGGCAATCGCGCCGAGCGACTTCCAGAGGCCGAGCGGCTCGCCCAGCACGAGGCGCGCCAGCACCATGGTCATGATCGGCGACATTGCCATGATGATGCCCGCCGTGGTGGCGTCGGTGTCGTTCAAGCCATGGTAGATCATGCCCTGGCAGAGYGTCAGGCCGATCGCTCCGACAGCGACGACCTCCAGCGGCCGGGATTTGAGGAGCGCAATCATCGCGCCGTGATGGCGGTGCACGATCGGCAACAGGATGGCGCAGGCGAGCAAGAGCCGCCAGAAGCACAGCCCCCAGGGCGGCATTTCCGGCGCCACCCATTTGGCCGCGATATAGACGCCGGCCGACAGCAGCCAGCACAGCACGGCAGCGGGATAACCGCCCAGGGAAGGTAGCGAGATTGCGGCAGGTTGCTCTGCCGGATGCGCTATCGGTATCGCCTGCATCGCATGCCCCCCGTTCGATGAACGCCGGCCCAGACGTGAGCGGCAGTCTACCTCATTCCCGGGTTGTTACATATGGCCGCCGATGGAGAGCCATGGTCCAAAGATCAGTGCGGCGTGCCGCTAGCGGGATGCAGCAGGTCCCAGGCCGAGCCAACGCGACCGTGGAGCTGCGACGCAAAGCGTTCGGCTTCGGTGTCTTCGAGGCCGTCGTCGACAAGCGCCTCGATGCTTCGCCGCAGCAGGGCGAGCTGCATCTGCCGTGCGTGGCCTTTGTCCGTTTCGCGCATGATGGCAGTGACGTGATAGGCCACGACAGGCTGGCCGAGACAGGACAGAAGCGCGCCCGACTCTGCCGTCGCTGCAGTAACTGCTTCCTCGATATTCATGCCGGCGCTCCTCATCAAAGATGCTGGGCGCCTCCCCGGCAGACGGCGGCGATTATCCGCCGCTTCTTTGCTGATTTCGACAGCCGCGCTCATCGCTCACGACCAAAATCAGTATCCTCCAGAACCGTATTTAAGGCGACCGGATAGTTAATTGATGGTTAACGGGAACGATCGCATCTTATGCGTCCCGACCGGCTTGGYGCATCGGTCAGTGACCGAGGACATTGCGCTCGGCCGATGGCGCGAGGCTCYGCGAACCGGGTACCGAAACCGGCGCGCCTCGAAGCACCCAGTCTGCCGCGATCTGGCCGATCACCGGGGCAAGCTGGATGCCGTAGCCGCCGGCGCCGGCGGCGGTGATCAACGTTGGTTCCGAGGCGTCGAGCGGCCCGACGAAGGGGCGATGGTCGGCGGTGACCGGATAAAGACCCGCCCAGCCCCGGCCGAGTCGTGCGCCCGGCAGGTCGGGAACACGTTCTAAAAGCAGCTCCGCCAGATCGACCTTGGACTGCTCTTCGCACTGTTCGTTGTAATTGTYKGGATCTTCCGGAGCGATCGAGTTCACCTTGTGGATCTCGGCGATCAGCTCGCCCGGCTTTTCGTGGCGGAAATTGAGGCCGCTGCCCTCGCCGTTCACCAGGTCCATCACCATCGGCATGGTGTAGCCGAGCGGCTCGTCGAGATGGATGACGACGGCCTCGTGGCGCTCGGGCCAGATGTGCACGCGCTGGCCGAAAAGTGCTGCGACCTGCGGCGCCCAGGCGCCAGCCRCATTGACCACGGCATAGCAATCCATCGAGCCGCCGCTGGTTTCCAGCGTATAGCCGCCCGGCCGCCGTTCAACRCCGAGCAGCTTGCGGTACTGGCGGATCTCRCCGCCCTTGGCGCGGACGATGCCCGCCAGGAAATTGCACATCTCGTGCGGGTCGAGGAAGCCGTTGTCGGGTCCGAACAATCCGCCTTCGAGCCCATCCGGATTGATATGCGGAACGAGATCCCTGAGTTCGTTGGCATGGATCAGGCGCGACCTCAGCCCTGCTTCGGCCTGGATCTCGACCGATCTCGCGAAGAGCGCCATCTGCGCCGGCGTACGGGCCAGCCGCAGATAGCCGATATGGTTGAAGCGAAGCCCCTCGCCTTCCCATTGGCGGAACCGGYGCAGCGAATGGACGCGCAGCATGATCTCGAACGGGTCGGTCAATTGCGACCCGACGACGCCGACCGACCGGCCACTCGACCCCGAAGCGATCGACTGGGCTTCGAGCACGGTGACGCGAGCGCCCTGTTCGACGAGATTGAGCGCCGTGCACATGCCCAGTGTGCCCGCGCCGATCACAACGACATGAGGAGAAGCTGTCATTCACGGTTCTCCTCGATCAGGATTGCGCGGCGATCTCGCCCAAGGTCTCGTCGATCGCATGAAGGATGGCACCGGCATCCGCCTCGGTCATCGGCGTCGACAGCGCGAACAGGCCGTAGCTGGCGGRGAGCACGCCACGGCCGAGCAGGCCCTTGTGGAAGGCGTCGAATTTCTTGCGCTCGGCCTGGCCGGGATAGATGGAGCGGTAATCCGTGACGGGATGCGACGTGAAATGAACCTTGAACAGCGAGCCGAGGCCGACGCATTGGCCGGCAAGCCCGCGCCTTTCGAATGAAGCGCTGACGCCGTCGCGCAGGAACGAGCCAAGATGATCGAGATGGACGAAGCTTTCTTTCGTCAGCGCCCGCATCGAGGCAAGGCCGGCGCGCATGGTGACGGGATTGGCGGTGAAGGTGCCGCCATGCGGAAGCGCGGGCTTGCCCGCGGTCGGATCGAACACCGCCATGATATCGGCGCGCCCGCCAACGGCGCCCACCGGAAAGCCGCCGCCGATGATCTTGCCCAGCGCCGTCAGGTCGGGCTCGATGCCCCATAGGCCTTGCGCGCCAGACCATCCCAGGCGAAACGAGATGACCTCGTCGAAGATGACCAGCGCACCCGCCGCATGGGCGATCTCGACCATGGCTTGGAGGTAATCCCGGCGCGCCGGGATCAKCCCGGCGCGGTTGGGCATCGGGTCGATCAGCACGGCCGCGATGGTCTCCCCCTCGGCGGCGAAGACGGCGCGCAGCGCCTCGGTGTCGTTGAAGGGCACGGCGATCACGTCGTCCAGCACGCCGCGCGGCGTGCCCCTGGCATAGGGCGTGGACCTCGGCAGGTCGCCCCAATTGGCGGGCGAGGAGTCCAGGCTCACTTCGGCGAAATCGTAGGAGCCGTGATAGGCGCCTTCGATCTTGACGATCTTCGGCCGGCCGGTGAAGGCGCGCGCGGCCTTGATCGCCATCATCACGCCCTCGGTGCCCGAGTTGGTGAAGYGGATCTGGTCGACGGAGGGCAGCCGCTCGACCAGCAGCTCGGCAAGCTCGATCTCGCTCAGGGTCGGGGCGCCGAAGGCCGTGCCAAGGGGCAGCTGATCGGCCACGGCCGCGGTGACGTCGGGATGGGCATAGCCATGGATCATGGCGGTGAAATTGTTGATGCAGTCGTAATAGGCATTGCCGTCGACATCCCAGACCCTGCAGCCCTCGCCGCGTTCGGCATAGATCGGAAACGGATCGACGAAGACCGTGGTGCGCGTGTTGCCGCCCGGCATCACCTTCCTGGCGCGCTCGAACAGGGCTTTCGATCCGGGCATGGCGTCGGGATATTGCGGCATGGCTCTCCGAGGCGACTTCGACCAATGAAACAGCGACGCAACCGCCGCTCGTCACGAAGCTACGGTTCGTTTCCGCGCCGGCGCAATCAGCCAGACCGGGCATGCGACCCGACCAGGGTCATGGCAAGTCCACATCATTTTGCGGCCGCCGCGACCGCGCGGTTCGGGTGCCTCAGATGGGTCGGCGTGATGCCGGTCTGCTGGCGGAAGACGCGGCTGAAATGGCCGGCATTGGGAAAGCCGCAGCGATAGGCGATCTCGCCGATGGCAAGGTCGCTGCCTTCCAGCAGCGACTTGGCGTAATGCAGCCGCAGCGCGAGATAAGCGGCCATCGGGCCGATGCCGAGCTCGGCGCCGAACAGGCGCTCGAGCTGGCGGCGCGAGCAGTTCTGCCTGGCGGCGATCTCGGCGACCGAGAGCGTCTCCTGCAGATTGCTTTCCATCAGGAGCAGCGCCCGCTTCACCGCGCGGCTCGCGGCCGCGGGAAAAAGGTCGCCGACCGGCTGCACGTCGCGGCTGGAGCGGATGCGGTCGAGCACCAGGATCTTGGCCGCCTTCTCCGCCGCCTTCTGGCCGATGAACTGCGAGACGAAATAGCCGGCGAGGTCGGCGGCGCCGGTGCCGCCGGCGCAGGTCGCCCGGCCACGGTCGACGGAATAGAGGCTGTCGGCATGGGCGTTCACGTCAGGAAACTCGGCGCGAAAATCCTTGATGTGGAACCAGCTGACGGCGGCGCTGTAGCCGTCGAGCAGACCGTAGCGCGCGAGCACGAAGCTGCCGGTGCAGAGCGCGGTGAGCGGCACACCCTTCTGCGCGGCGCGCAGCAGAAACGCCTCTTTTTCCGAACTCAGCTTGCGGTTGGTGTCGAGCAGGCCGCCGACCACCACGACATTGTCGAAATCCTCGGGATTGCCCATCGCCCGGGTCGGCAGCAATTCGACGCCGCAGCTTGCCCGGATCGGCAGGCCGCGCTCGCCGACGATCTCCCAGTCGAACTCGATCCTGCGGCTGCGGTCGCCCTCGTCGCCGGCCAGCCTCAGCGTGTCGATGAACAGGGACAGCGGCGACAAGGTGAAATCGCGCACCAAAAGAAATGCGAACTTCTTGGCCATCGGCTTCCGGGATCGTCGATCGTTTAACCGGACATTATGCGAAAATCGCTGGGCCGGGCCTTCTGAATCCGACCTTCATCCGGTCGAAACATCATCGAGCCGCGACCTCGGGGACTAGCGCCGCTCGGCGGCCCGGCTCGCCAACGCGATGACGAAGCGCCCCAGGACAATCCCCGCGATACCCGCCGCCGCCTTGAGCAGGCCATCGACAACCCGCGCATGCCGGCCAGGGTCGAACAGCTGCAGGACTTCGAGAACGCCGGCCACCGCGCAAACGAACAGCACGGTCTGCGTCACGCGGGACGGAAACCCGAGCGCCAGGGCCAGCCCCAGCAGGATGTAAGCCAAAGCGCGCTCCATGTTGGGGTCGCTCAGGTGTGGCCGCAGTTCGATGGGCGACAGCGTGGCGAAGGTGATGAGAGCCAGCAGGACGAACGCGGCGAGACGGGAAATGGAGGTCATGCCCGCTCTTACAGGCCRCTGGCCGTGATAACAATATTGCCGGCGCCMGRCCGCGGATTGGTTCCGCGCGGTGCCCGAAGCCGACGTTGCTCTGCAATCAGGCTGAGCTTCCTTGAACGCCGCGCAGGGCCGGTGCATGCTCCCAGCGCGCTTTCGGCGATCGCCGGGCGCCGCAATTTTCAGTCGAACGGCGGAGCCATCGGGCGATGACGACCATCCATCAATTCGCTGTGTCGGAAGGACAGGAATGGGTGCTGCCGGTCGATGACGATGCTTACGAGGCGTTCTTCGGCCTCGACGGACGCTCGCTGGAAGGCCGGCAGCCGCCGGTGATGCGGCGCGTCGAGGGAGGCGAGCGGCTCTCTTCCGATTTCCCCTGGCTTGGCGAACATGCGCCGCTGTTGCGCCGGCCGGCCGTCGATGCGCTGGCGGATGCGTTGCGCCCTTACGGCGAGTTGGTGGCGCTGCGCGGCGAGGAGGTCTGGCTGCTCAACGTCACCCATGTGATCGACGCGCTGGACGAGGCGCGCTCGCAGATCGTGCGGTTCTACGACGGCGACATCCTGGCGATCGAGCGCTATGCCTTCGACGCGGAGAAGATCGGGACAGCGGAAGTGTTCAAGCTGCCGATGCGGGCTTCCCCGGTCTTCGTCGACGACGTGTTCGTCGAGCGGGTGCGCAAGGCCGGGTTGCGCAACGTCTCGTTCGAGCCGGTATGGACATCGGGAACGGCGGTTGCTTGAGGCGAATAACAGTTTTGCGGTTTGTGGCRGAGACGGCCAATGACCAACGCCGGCGCCGCCCCTCATCCGCCCTCCGGGCACCTTCTCCCCGTATAGTGACGGGGAGAAGGAAGAGGCTGCGCTGCCCTGGCCCGGCCTCTGGGCGCATCTGGAACAGGGCTCTGGCCCAACCCGGACATGCACGAACGGGATGGCCATTATAACCAGAGGCTTTATAACGGTCGCTGACAAAGCGATCACCAAGGGGAGACGATGCGTTACATACGTCCGCTTTCAATCGAAGATGCCGTCGGCGAGCTCGCCAAGGCGGTAGGACCGGCCGCCATCCTGGCCGGAGGCAGCGACTTGCTGGTGAGGATGAAGGGCGGCTTCGTCGAGCCCGAGCTGATCGTCGACATCAAGCGCATAGGCGGCCTGAGCGACGTGACCGAGACGGCGGAAGGTTTCCGGATCGGCGCCGCCGTGCCCTGCGCCGTGCTGGGCGAGAACAAGGCGCTGAAGCAGGCATGGCCGGGCGTGGTCGAGGCCGCGAACCTGATCGGCTCCAAGCAGGTTCAGGGCCGCTGCACCATCACCGGYAACCTCTGCAACGCCTCGCCCRCCGCCGACAGCGTGCCGGCGCTGGTGGCTGCAGGCGCCAAGGCAGTCGTCGCCGGGCCTTCGGGYAAGCGCACCATTGCGGTTGAGACCGTGCCTACCGGGCCGGGCCGCACGTCGCTCGCCAAGGGCGAGATCATCGAGGCGATCCTGCTCGACAAGCGCCCTGACCATGCGGGCGACGCCTATCTGCGCTTCATTCCGCGCACCGAGATGGACATCGCGGTGGTGAGCGCCGGCGTGAACCTGACGCTGGACGATCACGGCGCGATCAAGACCGCCCGCGTGGCGCTGGGCGCCGCCGCGCCCACCGTGCTTCTGGTCGAGGAAGCGGGCCAGGTGCTGATCGGCTCCAGGCTCGACGAAGCAACGCTGGAGCGGCTGGCCAAGATCTGCGCCGGCGCCTGCCGTCCGATCGACGACAAGCGCGGCACCATCGAATTCAGACGAAAGGTCGCGGGCGTGCTGGCAAGGCGCGTCGCGGCAATCGCCTACAAGCGTGCGGGAGGCAAATAATGGCCGGTGTAGCTGTATCAACCACGATCAACGGCGATGCCGTCGAATATCTCTGCCAGCCCGACGAGACGCTGCTTGAAGTGCTGCGCGACCGGCTGGGCCTGACCGGCGCCAAGGAAGGCTGCGGCACCGGCGACTGCGGCGCCTGCAGCGTCATCGTCGACGGCCGCCTCGTCTGCTCCTGCCTGGTGCTGGGCGCGGAAGCCGAAGGCCGCAAGGTCGAGACCATCGAAGGCATGGCGCATGGCGACCAGCTGCACCCGCTGCAGCAGAAATTCCTGGAGCACGCGGCCTTGCAATGCGGCATCTGCACGCCAGGTTTCCTGATTGYGGCGAAGGACCTCTTGGCCAAGAACCCCTCGCCCACCGAGGAGGAAATCCGCTTTGGGCTGGCCGGCAATCTCTGCCGCTGCACCGGCTATGACAAGATCGTGCGCGCCGTCCAGGACGCGGCCAACGTGATGAAGGGAGCGTAATCCATGAATTTCGATCCGCGCTTTTCAGGACGCAAATTCGCTTCCGTCGGCACGCGGCCGATCCGCCCCGACGGCATCGACAAGGTGACCGGGCGCGCCCGCTACGGCGCCGACTTCAACATGGCCGGACAGCTGGTGGGCCGGATCCTGCGCAGCCCRCACGCGCATGCGGTGATCAAAAGCATCGACACGTCCAAGGCGGAAAAGCTCGCCGGCGTGAAGGCGGTGATCACGGCGAAGGACCTGCCGGACCTGACCGACGGCGACGCCGCCATGTACGACATCCTCGACAACTCGATGGCGCGCAAGAAGGCGCTCTATGACGGCCATGCGGTGGCCGCGGTGGYGGCGATCGATGCCCGCACCGCCCGCCAGGCGCTGAAGCTGATCGAGGTCGACTACGAGGTGCTGCCGCATGTCACCGATGTCGACGAGGCCGCGCAGCACCATGCGCYGCTGATCAACGACCAGGTCTTCACCGAGGGGCTGGAGGAAAAGCCGGCCAAGCCCTCCAACATCACCAAGCGCACGCAGTTCGGCCATGGCGATGTCCATAAGGGCTTCGCCGAGGCCGATTTCGTGATCGAACGCTCGTTCAAGACCGAGCAGACGCACCAGGGCTATATCGAGCCGCATGCCTGCGTGGCGAGCGTCAATGCCGACGGCACGGCCGACCTTTGGGTCTGCACGCAAGGCCATTTCGTCTACCGCCAGCATTGCGCCCAGTTGCTTGGGCTCGAAGCCTCGAAGCTGCGCGTGACCTCGTCGGAAATCGGCGGCGGTTTCGGCGGCAAGACCCATGTCTGGGCCGAGCCGGTGGCGCTGGCGCTCTCCCGAAAGGCCGGCCGCCCGGTGAAGCTGGTGATGACCCGCGACGAGGTGTTCCGCGCCTCGGGCCCGACCAGCGCCACCTCGATCGACGTGAAGATCGGCGCCAGGAAGGACGGCACCATCACCGCCGCGGAAGCGACGCTGCGCTATAGCTGCGGCCCCTATGCCGGTTCCTGGGCCGAGATCGGGGCGATGACGGCGTTTGCCTGCTACAAGCTGGAGAACGTCAAGACCGTCGGCTACGAAGTGCTGGTCAACCGGCCGAAGACGGCGGCCTATCGCGCGCCCTCGGCGCCCATGGCTGCCTTCGCCGTGGAAAGCGTGGTGGACGAGCTCGCCAAGGAGCTCGGCATGGATGCGGTGGAGTTCCGCATCAAGAACGCCGCGCAGGAAGGCACGCGCTCGTCCTACGGCCCCGTCTACGGGCCGATCGGCATCGGGCCGACGCTGGAGGCGGTGAAGAACCATCCGCACATGAAGGCGCCGCTGAAAGCCAACCAGGGGCGCGGCATGGCCTGCGGCTTCTGGTTCAACTTCGGCGGCCAGACCTGCACGGACCTGAACATCGGCATGGACGGCTCGGTGTCGCTGGCAGTGGGCACGGTGGACGTGGGCGGGTCCCGCGCCTCGCTGTCGCTGGTGGCGGCGGAGGAGCTCGGCATCGACTACAGCCACGTGAAGGCGATCGTCGCCGACACGTCTTCGCTGGGCTACAACGACATGACCGAYGGCAGCCGCGGCACCTTCTCCTCCTCGATGGCGACGATCTCGGCCGCGCGCAACGCGATCAAGATCCTGCGCGAGCGCGCCGCGCAGATGTGGGATATCCCGGTGGAAGACGTGGTCTGGGAAAAGGGCCATGCGATCGCCAAGGGCGAGAAATACGGCAACCTGTCGCCGCTGTCGCTGAAGGAGATCGCCGCCGCTTCCGGCAAGACTGGCGGCCCGATCGCCGGCCATAGCGAGCTCGTCGCCGACGGCGCCGGCGTCTCCTTCGCCACCCATATCTGCGACGTCGAGGTCGACCCCGAGACCGGCTCGACCCGGGTGATCCGCTACACGGTGGTGCAGGATGCCGGCAAGGCGGTGCACCCGACCTATGTCGAGGGCCAGTACCAGGGCGGCGCGGCGCAAGGCATCGGCTGGGCGCTCAACGAGGAGTATATCTACGGCAAGGACGGGCGGCTGCAGAATGCGGGCTTCCTCGACTACCGCATCCCGGTCTGCTCCGACCTGCCGATGATCGACACGCAGATCCTGGAAATCCCCAACCCCAACCACCCCTATGGCGTGCGCGGCGTTGGCGAAACCTCGATCGTGCCGCCGCTGGCGGCGATCGCCAACGCGGTGTCGAACGCGGTGGGCGTGCRCATGACCCACATCCCGATGTCCCCGCCGCGCATACTGGCGGCGCTGGATGCGGAACGGGAAGGCTGATGCTGAAAAGCGCGAGTCGGTTTTCGGCTCGCRCTACCTCCCGATGAGGATCTGGAGATAATGGTCGAGGTCACCCTCTGGGGCTCGCTCAGCACCGTCGCCGGAGGCAAGGCCAAGCACGACATCGAGGCCAAGGACATCAGGGAGCTGTTCCGCAAGCTGGCGGAACAGTATCCCGGGATCGAGCCGTGGATCGATCGCGGCATCGCGGTGGCGATCGACGGGACGATCTATCGCGATACGTGGAGTAAAGAGCTGCCACCGGGAGCGGAGATTTTCCTGCTGCCACGGCTGGCTGGAGGCTAGAGAGCAAGCGGCCCGCCGCCGTCGCTAATTCCGCGGATCCCCCCGCAGATCTCCCGGGGCTATCATCTAAGCCCGAAAAAGCTCAGCACGACGAGAATGACAACGACGAGTCCRACGATATAGATGATGCTGTTCATGTCAGGTCCTCCTATGGGAGGAATAATAATTAGCGTTCACTAATGTTCCGTCGGGCGGTTGACCGGCGAGCGCGGACCGCCGTTAAAGCATGTCTCCCGGAAGTGGGAACCGGTTTCGGGATAAAGACATGCGTTAAATCAAGAATCTAAAGCGCATGGCGYGAATCTGAAAGATTGCGACGCGCTTTAGGGTTTGCCGGCATCCYTGGAGCCGACTATTGCCGCCAGGATCGCTTCGTACGCGCTTCCGACCTCCTCTTCGATCTCCTCCTCCGAAATTCCTGCCGCCTTGGCGTCGGCAAACAGCTTGGTCGTCAGTTCAGCCACCGAGAGAATGTCCGCGCCCACCTTGCCGCGCATCACATTGTCGGTGATCCATCGGCCAAAGAACTCCGCGCCACGCTCGCTCATTCGCCCTGCTCTTTCAGAAAATKGGCCTCACGGAGGAGCGCATCCCAGTCGGTCCCGATCGTTTCGATCAGCGCGCCGGCCTGATCCTGGGTGATGCCGGCTTCTTTTGCCAGGCGCCCTGAAAGCAATTCGAAGACAGCCTGGTCGCTTTCGCCCAAACTGCCTTCGCGGTGCTGCAGCGCCTCGAAGATCACCTCGAAAACGCTGTCGACTTCCTCTTCGATTTCGCTGGCCGGAATGCCTTCGCGCCTGGCCGCCTTCATCATCTCGTCGGCGAGATCGCTCACCGCGAGCGGATCGTCCGTCAGCACGTTCGGCAGATGCTCCGCCATCCATCTGTCGAAGAAGTCGAGACCGCGCCTGCTCATTTGGCCATAAGCGCGCGAGCAACATTAGGTTCCGCTGATACGGACTGAGGTCCCATGCGCCGGCGCATTGGTCCATCGCGTGAAACATAAGCCCCACGACTTCATTGGGGCTGCACTGACGAACAATCAGTCCCTTCATCGTCAGGCTGCTGGATCGCCCGCCGCCCGCCCACAGGCGGCGGGCGATCCGATCAAAGAACAAGAACCGGGACAGAGGTGAACAGTGTCGATTTCCGATGAGTTGCGGGACGTCAGTCTTCGCTATGAATGCCCCAACTGCCGCCGGCCGATCATCAAGAATGGTTCATGGTTCAAGGCGGTGAGCACCTTCCATTGCGACGCCTGCAAGGCCAAGCTCAGGCTAGGCTACTCGGCCAAGCTGGCGCTTTTCGAACGCCACCACAAGGCGACGTTTGCGGGGGCGTGATCCATGCGGCTGAGTTCCTGCGGGCCTTTTGYCGAGGCGCGGCTCGCTTTCCGGGAGCGGCTCGCGGTCGCCGCAAACGACAACAGCGCGCTGCACCACCGCGACCTTTCCATTCTCAGTCTCATCCCGGCCGATGACGGACGGAGAACGATGACCGCGAAACCGGAGCCGATGGGCATTGTCGCGGCCGTGGGCGTAGCCATCAGCCTGTTCATCGGCCCGGTGGTGTTCTCATGCCTGATGCTGGGCGTCTGGAACGCGGCGTTGGACAGTAACGGAGGCAAGCATGATCACCACGACGTTGGAAACCAGGGTGGCGGGTTTGCAGGACAGGCTGCGGGAAGCCAAGCTCACCACGGATGACATGCTGGCGTTTCAGAAGGTCGCCGACGTGCTGGACAACGGCCACGGCGGCATCGACGTCGACGACCTGATCGCGCTTTCGTTTGTGGTCGAGGATGAGGGTTGAGGGCGGCAAGCGGAAGCTGGCCTTGGTCGAAGTCACCCTCKGGGCTCGCCCAGCGCTGTCGCCGCAAGGCCCCAGCACGACATCGAGGGAGCTGTTCCGGCCAGCTGACGGATCCCGGGACAGAGCCTTGGGTCCACCGCGCCACCGCGGTGGCGACGCCGGGGCGATTTATCGGGAGGGGGCGGAGATTTCCTGCTGCCGCGCTTCGCTGTGGGATAGGCTAACAGAATGCAGCACCCRTTCCCCTGACGGCTTGCAGCCGTTTCGTCCATTTGCCTCCACAGAGGAGATTGCTCCGCGCCTGCTACGCACCATTAACTAGGCCTCCCGAAGCAGCTCTGGGCTAGCTGGTCTGAAGAATCCGTCTTAGTTCGTTAGTGACATAAGGAGAGAGGCCCGCACCATCGGGGTTGAGTCTAGATAGAAAACTTCTCGCTGCCCCGATGTCCATGTCACGATTGATCGTTAACCCTGACAAGAGATTCGCGGTGTGGCGCGAGAGTCCGAGGCTAATGAACTGGATCATCGTCTGCGATGCGGCACCAAGTTCCAAGTAAAGCGTCAGCGCAGGTATTTTTGCTACATGCGAGCCATGGCCACTGGCGATCAGTGCCTCTCTTAGAACTGCGGTATAGCAGCCGAGCAGATTTACGTACTTAAACCTTAGATCACTCTCGACATCCGTAAGCACCTCGCGGATTATAGTACGGTTGGATCGATTTTTGCCCAGTCCTTTGTGATACCTGATAGCCCCTTCGATAATGACCGGAAGCGGCTCGCCGCGCATCCAACGTAAAGCTAAGGGCGCCCAATACAGGTGATGTCTACCGCTCTTGAGCTCAAGATATTTATGCACTCGAGYGAAAACCGGTCGCAGTTTGTTAAGCGCCTCTGCCCAGCCGGAACTTGGATGGAGGGGAATCAGATAATCAGGGYCTTTCTCCCCAATCTTCCCCAACATGTAGTCGTACAGCTGTTGCTGCCGGAACCCGGAAATTTGAGGGCTTGCCGCGAGCGTTTGCGTGTCCAGACTAATCAACTCGTCCGCCACAGCTAACGCGGAAACCAAACTCGTTCGCGTCTGCGGTGATAAGCCACTGACGCGATCGAGCGTCTCGTCGAGTTGCCCTTGCCGACGATCCCGCAACAACTTCGAGAAAGCGGCCTCAAGATGAGGGCTCTCTCCCGAGGGCCGATCGGTAGCCGAGATATATTCCAGAAGCTCTGCAGACTCATCTGTCAGTGTTGCCTCCAGCGAGGGCTTAACCGGCTCATCTTTTGGCCCTGAGAGCGGGCTAGATTCCCACTGTTCGTAGTCCACCAGGAAGACGTTGCCTTGGAAATCTCTGCCGAGGCGGCCTGCGCGCCMCGCTAAGTTCCAAAAATCGACAGGARCAATGGGATGGTCTTCGCCCTTGTGAGGGTTCTGCATGAAAATATTGCGCGCGGGGAGATTGACACCTTGAAGCAGCGTGCTTGTGCAAACGATGTAATCGAGATGCCCATCTGCGAATGCACTTTCAATGGCGTTCCTCAACAAGGGTGGGATGCGGCCGTAGTGGAATCCTACGCCGCCCTCAACCGTCTCTGCCAGAATATAGCTTGGATGGACCGCTTCCCTTGCGAAGGAAGCCAGTTCCTTGCGGACCCGAAGTGAATCTTCACTCGGAGAGATTTGAGACGCGGCGTTCGCGGTTGYTGGATCCTGCCAAAGCTCTTTTATCTTAAACGCCACGTCCTCACATGCAGCCGGGCCCCCAGCATACACTAGGCTTTGTGAGTTTATTCCAAGTGCCCAGCTCAAATATATCAACCTATCATGCGAATTATATATCGGTATCTCCGCAACAACTTCCGCGATTTGAGTCTTTTCCCCATCTCGCCAAAGTATTACATCGATCTTCTTATTATCGTCCGCGCTGCCATTCAACAGTATAATGTTTTGCGCGACTGGAGAGTCCTTGGTTTTAAAAACTTTGACACTCTTGTTCCCGACGACGTCACCGAAGACGGCCGGCTCTCGCACTTGAGGCGACGAGAATAGGAACTGCATTTGAGGGCGACGCCTTTGCAGATCCTGCAAAACCGAATGCAGAACCACACCACGAGAACTCTCCCCGATAAGGTGGGCTTCGTCAATAATCGCCACGTCGAAGYCTAGTTCAGGCGCAGTGTGAAAGAGCACCTGAAGCCGTTCGGGTGTGAGAACATAGATCGGAGTGCCGAGGATACTTGGCTCCACTGGGATCGGCACGGTYGTGACCTCAAAGGTCTTATCAGCGCCAACGGTACRCAGATCGGCCGCAACCTGACTTATAAGCGCCCGACTTGGCACGAGGTATACGAGATTGGCATTTGGATTAGTGCGTTTCAGCTGTTCGACATAAGCCAAGAACACGAATGATTTACCGGCTGACGTCGGCGCAGAAAGCGCGAGTGAGGAGCCGGACGTTAGCGTACCCCAAACAGCCCTTTGCATGTCCGTGAAGACCGCATTGCGCTGACCAATCTGGACAGTATTGTCGAGTCGCCGTCCGATGATCTCTAGAAAGACACCTTCTGTAAGGGATTTCGGCTCCGGATCACCGCGGAAAGCAAACTTGATGGCTGGGTAGTTGCTGAGCCGAGCGAGAATTAGCCTGGAAGCCGCTCCAATCCCAGCTAAGGTTTCGCTATAGGTCAGAGACCCAATACAAATACGGTACGCGAACTGCCTCCACTCCGCCTCTTCGGATTGTGCAAAAATCGTCGCGCTTTGCAGCAGTCTTCTGAGAGTTTCCTCTTCAAGTGCGTTGCCACGATCAAAGCCCGCGCCGCTTAAGATTGATTGGCGGAGAATGGACTCATAGTCGGCCGCGAACCGAGCATCGCTAGCTATCGTTTTGCAAAGCTCCTCCACGAAGCTCACGCTACTACCCCGAGTTTTCCATAGAACGCCGCTCTAAATTCCTTCAGCGAAGGAAATGGTAAAAGAAAGAGGTGCAAATTTGTGGTGACCGGGAGGYGTTTCCCGTAGTGACGTTCAATTACGCGGCACGCGCTGCCGATCCTCTTCCTGTATTGCTTCTCGAACGACGGAGCGACCTTATCTGGCTCAAGTGCTAGAATACGGTTATAAGCGGCGTATTCAAAGCCAAGCAAACACGCATGGACGATGCGCTTTTGCAGCGTCAGCTTCGACGTTGAATACGGATTAATGTACTCTGCAATTTTGGYCTGGAACGATGGTGATAAACTATTTAAGTCCGATAAATTGTTTAAAATTTCAATTTCCCGTGAAATCTGTCCTGCATTGGCCAGAAGCTCGGCCATTGAAGTGAACGCGGCGTCGGCCGCTGAGGAAAAGCTCTGATATATTTTGGATTCTCCAAAATAAACTGTCAGCAAATCTTTTGCTTCGTCGTAACCTAAATGAATCCCATCCGTGCCGTGGACGGGCATATTATTGTTGGTCTTCAAATACATCTTAGAGACCAGCCGAGGAGCCTTGAGCACCCACTCCAGAAGCGCGTATAAGATTAACTCCCCTGGCTCGCCCCCGGACTCCAGCTGGTTTTTCGCTTTTATGAATAAGCCTTTGGCGTCATCGCCAAGTCTAACGACGCGAGAAAAGTCAACAGCAAGATCAACGCCTTTCAGTGCATCGCGAATCTTGCCCTTCGGCAAGCAATAAGGAATTAAGCAATCGTAAAGGTACTCTACAAACGCCTGAACGGTAGGGACACCATCGGCAAAGGTTATATAGTGAAAGCTCCCAGTTAGCCGGTGCATCCCCGAATTCCAGTCGAACGGCACCTGCTTTAGCCGAATACCTAGGCCGGAATGATCTTTTAGAAGAGCATCCATGGCCTCAGCCAGTGTGGATGTATCCACCCCTGGCACTTTTCCCCTGTCGACGCCGACCGATTCGCTGCTGCTCAACTTGCCCCCCAAAAAAAGGTTAAATGAAGTGCAATTCAGAATCTACAATTGTTTTGTCGATCACGACCTCTTTTCCTCGTCGCAATCTACGCCGGCACGGACCAACTTTGTTCCTCCCTCCCACACGTCGGCGTCAGCTCCTTATCCACATTCAGCCCTTCCCGCAGTGAACGGTCGATCCACTTTGTTTGCATCGCGACGATCAGGAAATTCCGCACCGCGCCCCTTACGCCACTCTCTCACCCCCAGYGTCGGCTCGGTATTCACCTCCAGCGCCCCTTCCGCCTCGTCTTCCTCGCCCAGCACCTCGCCCTTCACCGGCAGCGCGCGGCCGATCCAGATCGGGTCGATCAGGTGGTCGCGCTTGGGGTTGGTGGTGTTGGGGTGGATGAGGATGCTCAGGCCGCCGTGGTTCAGCATCAGCCAGGGGACCAGGGTGGCGAAGATTTCGGTGGCGAAGGAGACCTGGTACATGGCCTGCTCGTGCGGACCGACCGGCTCGTCGCGCCAGTTGCCGAGACGCACGCGAAAACGCTCGCCGATGCGCTCGCGCAGCCGGGCATAACGCTGGCGTGCTCTCCTCCATCGCCACYGCCCCTGCCGCGCCCTACTTCGCCGCCTTCCCCTTATCCCCACCCTCCTGCCCTTTCGGCGCCGGGGCGGTCGTCACGCCGATGATGGAAATCCGCCAGCGGTTGTCGACGTTTTCGAAGGACAGGTCGAAGTCGATCTCCAGCGGTTGCGTGGGAAACAGGCCGACAAGGTGCAGTTGCTTCTGGGGATCGAGAAAGGGCGGCGTGGAGAGCTGCGGGGCGATTACGGCAACCGCCGTCAGGTCGGCGCCGGACTGGCGCAGCGGCTGGAACCTGATCGCAAGGTCRGCGGCGGTGTTCTGGGCACGAAAGCCTGGCGAGCCCATGTCCCTCAGCACGGTGAAGTTGCCTGTCTCCACCGCCTGCTGGAGAGCCATCATCGTGCTGCGGGCAAGGTAGATCGCCTGCGCGGGGTTTGCCGGCCAGGCGGGCGCAGTGGGCGCCGGTGCTGTCGGCGCTGCCTTCTTCTTACCCGGCGCCGGCGCCTGGGTCTGCGTCTGGGCAAGACCGGGCGCGGCGGCGCACACGGCCAGCATCGCCGCCAGGAGAATCGTGACTGTTCGCATCGGGATCATCCTGGCGCGCCGGCGCTTCCTACCAGCTCATCCTCAAGCCCAGCCGCCCGCCGGCCATACTCCGGTTGGGATCGAAGGCGATGCCGCCATTGAGCTGGAGTTGCGAGCCGAGCCGGGCGCCCGCGCTGAGCGCAAAGGCGTTGGCGCCCTCGAACGTGCCCCAGTTCAAGGTGGTGACGAATTTTTCGTCCGGCAGCACGGTCGGCGCGCCGGCCAGCGCCATAGCCATGGCGACGCCGGAATAGGCGCGGCTGCCGACGCTGTCGATGCGGGAGTTGAGGCTGTTGAATTGCGCGGGATCGGAAAAGCCGAGCGCGCCCGGGGTCACGGAAGCGAGATGGCCGTTGGCATCGGTGGTGACGATCTCGATCGCGCCGGCCTGGGCCGACGAGCTCTGCGCCGACGTCAGGCCGGGCATCGAATAGGTGTTGCCCGCGGTTCCGAACACCTGCTCGTTCTGCCTTGTCGCGACCGCGCCCGAGCCGTAGGCGGCGGAGCCCGCATAGGCGGCGCTGGCGCCAGGGCCGATCGCAACCGCGTTCAGGCCGGCCGAGGATGCGCCCGATCCCATGGCGATCGCGTTGGCGCCGGTCACCGTCGTGCCATTGCCGAGCGCGAGCGCGTTCGTGGCGTTGACGGTGCTGCCCGATCCGATCACCACGGATCCCGACGAATTGGCGGTGCTGGCGACGATGTTGTTTGAGCCGAAGACCTGAATGCCGTTGCCGTTGCCGGCGACGTTCGGGGCGTTGACGGCATTGTCGTCGCCATAGACGAAGGACTTGTCGCCATTGACGACATTGGGGTCGCCGATCGCGTAGCTGCCATTGCCCCTGACGGTGTTGCCGGTGCCGAAGGCGCCGCTGTCGTCGCCTGTGACGCTGTTGTTCGAGCCGATGACCGTGGTGTTGTCGCCCTGCGACTGGTTGTTGGTGCCGCCGGCCAGCGCATTGGTGCCGCTGGCGTTGCTGCCGGAGCCGGCCGCGGTGGAGTTGGTGCCGCTGGCGTTCGGCTGCGCGCCGGAGGCGGTCGTGTCGTAATAGGGCGGATTTCCRCCGCCGCCGGTGATGCAGGTCAGATCGCCCGCGGCATTGGTACCGATGCCGGAGGTGCAGCCCGCAAGCGATGCAAAGCGAACGGTGCCGACGACATCCAGGCCGGCGGCCGGCGCGGTCGTGCCGATGCCCACATTGCCGTTTGCGTCGATGGTCATGCGCGTCACGCCATCGGTGGCAAGCAGAAGCCKGCCGCTCGAGCCGGTGGCCGAATGCGCGTTGATCAGCGAGGTGCCGACGCCGAAGCTGGCGCCGCCATAGCCGAAGGTCAGCGCATCCGCGTTGGCCGCCGAGGACACGCCGATGGTCTCGAACGTATCCTGGTTGGCGGCCCCATAGACATGCAGCTTGCTGTCGGGAGAAGCGGTGCCCAGACCGACATTGCCGTTCGCGGCGATGTCAAGGCTGCTCGTGGGCGCGCCCGGACGGATGCGGAAAGGAAGCCGRCTGCCGTTCGTCGAGTCGCGGATGAAGAAATTCGCTTCGTTGCCGCCGATATCCCAGGTCTGCGCCGTGAAGCCGCCGGCGTTTGTCTGCTCCAGGCGGATCGCCGGCGTGTCGCCTCGGGTTATCTGCAGCCCGAGAGTCGGGCTGGACGTGCCARGGCCCAAATTGCCCGAGCTGCTGACATAAAGCGCATTCTCGGGAGCGCCCGCATCGACGCGGAACACCATCTTGTTGCTCGTCGCATCCTGGATGCCGAAGTAGTTGGCGCCGCCGGAGGCGGAATCGTTCGCAATCAGCGCCCAGTCATTGGCGGCAAATCCGGCGTTCGTGCTCGTGTCGTTGAAGTAGATGCGTGTGTTGTTTTCCTTCAAGACGATCGTGTTGAACCCGAAGGACTCGTTGTCGACGCAGTCGAACCCGATGCACAGGCTTCCTTGCACGACCTGGTCGTCCGCGACGACATTGTCGGCGAGCGCATCGGCGGCCGGCATGGCGAGGATCGCGGCCCCAAGGCGCAACGCCACGCATTTCGTCGCGAGCTGTCTTGGTTTCGCCACAAGCCCCTCCCCCGAGGATCGATGATCGCAGATATGCAGGCTTATGTGCTGGCCATCGGTTTGGCAAGCAGTAGAACCGGTCGCCGCAGCCTTTATCGAGGGTGTGTTTTCAGCACATCACCAGTAACGGCCGGCCCGTGGTCAAATTCTCTTCCGGCCTGGACTATGCCGCCCGTTGCGCGGGCCGATATGAACTGGACAGAGACGCCGTGCTGCACACTCTAATTTAGAAATTATGCATACATGGCTGGTCCGGTTGCCGCGGGCTCTCCAGTATGCATCGCTCGCTGAAGCGCCACTCCTCACGCCCCCAGCCTCGGCTCGGTATTCACCTCCAGCGCCTCTTCCGCCTCGTCTTCCTCGCCCAGCACATCGCCCTTCACCGGCAGCGCCTTCCCGATCCAGATCGGGTCGATCAGGTGGTCGCGCTTGGGGTTGGTGGTGTTGGGGTGGATAAGGATGCTCAAGCCCCCGTGGTTCAGCATCAGCCAGGGGACCAGCGCGGCGAAGATCTCGGTGGCGAAGGAGACCTGGTACATGGCCTCAGCGTGCGGGCCGACCGGCTCGTCGCGCCAGTTGCCGAGACGCACGCGGAAACGTTCGCCGATGCGCTCGCGCAGCCACTCGRCCTGCCGGCGCTCAGCCGCGTCGCCGTAATAGATGTGGGCGTGATAGCTGGCGATCTCCGCAAGTTGCCTGACGTCTTTCATCGCGATGCTCCCCTCCCCGGYGGTCGTGCCGAGCGGAACTCTAGGCGGTTCTTCGTTTCCTGGAAACGGCTGGCCGCTCTACAGACTGTTCAGCATCGGGGCGGTTGGCGCGTGATGACATACGCTGGCGCAGACCCCCTCTCCGTCTCGGCTTCGCCGAGCCACCTCTCCCCCACTTTGTACCCACTTTGTGGGGGCGAGGAACCCAAGCTTTCAAGGCGGCGCCTTCGGYGATTGGCTTTCCTCGCCCCCATGAAATGGGGGAGAGGTGACCGCGAAGCGGTCGGAGAGGGGGCCTGCGCTACCATCTGCGATTTGCCCTGCCCTCCGGAGGGAGAGGAAAGAGCCCGGACGACGGGCCCCGCGCTTCAAGGGCGGCGCTCAGAATCGCCTTCTGTTCAGAGGCCGCCTCATGGCGATGCGGGCGAAATTCTCCAGCGTGCGCGGCACCGGCGCTTCCTCGATCGCCTCGATGGCGCCCTTCTTTTCCGCTTCCTGCCGAAAGCGCGCCACCCAATCCTCGGTCAGGTCGTCGCGCTGGATTCTGAGTTGCGAGACCGGCACGGTTGCCGGCGCCGGCACATCGAGCAATTCGGCGACGGCTTCGAGATAGGGCCCCGGGTCCGGCAGGAGGTCCTCGTAGAAGAAATGCCGGTGGGGCAATTGCGAAAGGTCCACATAGGCCCGCCAGAACGCGTAGCTCTGCTCGATCTGGAAGAAAGCCTGGCTGATGCCGGCGAAGCTGTAGGGAACAGGAGACTCGGCTCCCTTGCTGCGGCTTGTCCACAAGAGCGAAACGCTGGCGCGGTAGAACGAAATGGCCTGCCTCAGCCGATCGCGGCGTTCGAGCAGGATGAAGCCCAGATCGTTGTTCTTTCGAACTTCCATGAGGAAGTCCTTGCCGCACTTGCCCTTCGACCAGCTCAGATGGCGCGGAAACACCTTGACGGCGAAGCGGCCGTTGGYGGTCGAGGCTTCACGGATCACCGTTTCCTCGAGCACATCGTATCTGCGCGGCTCCGGACCGAGATGAAGCTGCTTCAGCCATTCTCCCGAACGGCCCATGACGCCTGTCGCGTTGGTGAGACTTCCCAGCCAGTTCGAACCGCTTCTTCCCTCGGTTAAAACCGCAACGCCCTTCAATATGTCCTGTCTCCCTTTTTGCTGCCCGCTGCCGGTAATGCCGCAGGAAGCGCGGGCTCAGCGCTCCATTCCCGCCATCTCTTCATTTTTGCCCGCGCGGACGGGCCACTCCCGGCCTATGTCCGTCTCGATGCTCCTCTTCTGCGGCTGCCRCTCCCGGCAGCCCGTCGGAGCGGTCCAGCGTTTCATCGAACCGCCGGGCCAAAATATTTCTTTTACGCAATTTTGGACGGAAAGCTATGCCAAGGCGCCGGCCCTACCGCTTTATACCCATCCTGAAATTTGCGAGATCGGGTTACGTTTCTTGCCTGGTCAGGCGCGTGAAGGTTTGTCGGTCGGCACGGAGGTTGTGCCACATCGCGGACGGCAGTGCTGCCCCCTCTCCGTCTCGGCTTCGCCGAGACACCTCTCCCCCACTTTGTCTAGGCGATTCACACATCTCGTAGGCTCCAGCCACGTGCGATGGATTGGAAGTACTGAAGGCCGTGGCGGAAAGTGATTGGGCCTGG
>NZ_MDDT01000010.1:0-2698 GCF_001854815.1 Mesorhizobium sp. LCM 4576 | reverse complement strand
TCCTCAATCCGAGTATCGCCAACAGAATCACATCCCGACGCCATCCAGCCAATCAAAAGCGAGTCATTCACCTCAAACGATGTGTGCATCCCCTAACCACTTTGTGGGGGCGAGGAAATGGTAATCGCCGAGGGTGCGGCCTCGCAAGCCTGGGTTCCTCGCCCCCACCAAAGGCGGGGGAGAGGTGGCTCGGCGCGCAGCGCCGAGACGGAGCGGGGGCAGCGCCGGTGGGGATTACGCACAGCTTCGAAGCGCCCCCTACCCTTTGCCGCCGTTCGCCCCGCTCCCCCACAGCGCGCGCTGGAACAAGCCGCGCTYCTTCCTCCTTGGCGCAAGCTCGACATCGCTGACAAGCCGCGCCCCGCCCTCGCGCCGCTCCAGCGTGATCTTTCGCGTGTGGAACGCTTCCAGCTCGGCGCGGTGGGCGACGCTGATGATGGTGACCCTGGGCAGTTGCTGGATCACCGTCTGCATCATCTTATCCTGGCTCTTCTCGTCCAGCGCCGAGGTCGCCTCGTCGAGCACGACGATGTCGGGCGCGTGCAGCAGAAGGCGGGCGAAGGCCAGGCGCTGCTTCTCGCCGCCCGACAGCGTCTGGTCCCAGGGCGCCTCCTCCTCCAGCCGGTCCTTCAGATAGGCAAGGCCGACCTTGTCGAGGGCAGCGTCGATCTCCTTCGTCTTCCAGTTGTCGGCGGCGGCCGGATAGGCGGTGGCGCGGCGCAGCGTGCCGGACGGGATATAGGGGCGCTGCGGCAGCATGAAGAGGCGCTTGCCCGGGTGGAAATCGACGCTGCCGCTGCCCCAGGGCCACAGCCCGGCGATGGCGCGCACCAGCGTCGACTTGCCGGTGCCGGATTCGCCCGAGACCAGCACGCGCTCGCCGGGCTCGATCTCCACCTCGGTTTCCTTCACCACCGATGTGCCGTCGTCGAGCGTCACGGAAAGATTTCTGAGACCGAGCATGGCGCCGTCCTCGGTCTCGCCGCGCTGGATGCGGCCCAGCCGGTCGTTCTGCTCCGCGCGCTCCAGCCCGTCGAGCGACATCATCAGCGAGGCGATACGATGCGCCGAGGCGTTCCAGTCGGCGAGCCGGGGATAATTGTCGACCAGCCAGCCGAACGCGCCCTGCACCAAAGCGAAGGCGGAGGCTGCCTGCATGACCTGTCCAAGGCTCATCGAGCCGTCGAGGAATTTCGGCGCGCATAGAAGCACCGGCACGACCGGCGCGAACAAGCTGGAGCCTTGCGAGACCAGCGTGGTCCGCATGTGCTGCCCGGTGAGCCGCGCCCAGCGGCCGAGCACGCCGGCGAAGGTGCGGTCGATGCCGGCGTTCTCCTCCTCCTCGCCGCCCAGCAGCGCGATGCTCTCGCCGTTCTCGCGCACACGCGTCAGCACGTAGCGGAACTCGGCTTCGGCCTGGTTCTTGTCCTCGGAAAGCTGGACGAAGCGGCGGCCGATGACGAACATCGAGGTCGACGTGATGGCCGCGTAGATGACCGCGGTGACGACCAGGAAGCCGGGCACGGTGATTGTGGAGCCGCCAAGGGTAAAACTCAGCGCGCCGCCGATGGTCCACAAGACGACGATGAAGGTCGAGGCCGACAGGAAGGCGTTGAGGACGCCGGCGACAAAGTCGACCGGCGATTCCGTGGCGATGCGCAGATCCTCGGTCAGGCGGGCCTCGGGGTTGGCATGGTCGCCCTTGACGAGGTTGAGCTGGTAGTAGCGGCCACTGGYCAGCCAGCGCTGGATGACCGCCGTGGTCAACCAGGAGCGCCAGCGGCGCTGCATGGTCATGCGCAGGTAGACCTGGGCGACGACCAGGCTGATGCTGCCGGCGACCAGCGGCAGGAAGACGGCGCTGAGCCAATAGACGGTGTGGGCGTCGCGCTGCTCGATGGCGTCGAAGATCGCGCGATTCCAGCGGTTGATGCCGTATTGAAAACCGACATTGACGCAGATCAGCGTGAGCAGCCCGATCGTCAGCGGCCAGGCGAGCTTGTCGCCATGCAAACCCCAATAGCCGCGCCCGCTTATCCAGAAGCGCCTCAGCAGATATTTCTTGCGCGCCCGCTCGGCCTCTTCGGGCGAAAGCGCGGGACCGGGCTCGGCGGCCTCGGGCGGCGGCGACCCGGCGTGGCCGATGGYCTCGGGCGCGGCGTCGGCGGGTGCTTTTTCTTCGCGCGGGCTCTCGCCGGCCCGTGGCTTGCCTTGCCGCGACTTGTCGCCTTTCAGCCCGTCTTCTGGTTTGTCTTCCGCAGCCTTATCCGTGCGCGGTTTCGCAGTGCCGCGCGGTTTCTGCTGGCGCGGCTTTTCGTGGCGCGGGGCATTGGGGCGCGACATCGCCGGGCGCGTCTTGCTTTCACCGCGCTCAATGGCGCTGTCGTCCGCTTTCGGTTTGCGCTTGGYCGGGGGCATCGCGCGACAACGGCCCAAAAATCAAAAGGTTTCATGYGGGCCGCCCGGGCCAATCGCATAGCGCGCTCCCCCTCTCCGTCTCGGGTTCGCCGARCCACCTCTCCCCCACCTTTGGYGGGGCGAGGAACCCGGACTTTCGGAGGCCGCGCCCGTTCGCGATTGGCGCTTCCTCGCCCCCATGAAATGGCTAGGGGATGCACACATCTTTTGAAGTGAATGACTCGCTTTTGATTGGCGATCTTGTGTTGGGCTGTGATTCCGTCTGCGATGCGTTGATGGA
>NZ_MDDT01000009.1:0-213121 GCF_001854815.1 Mesorhizobium sp. LCM 4576 | reverse complement strand
ACACCGAACCCGACTTCGCTTCCCGTGCAAAGCCCTCCACCGGGGAGAGGTCGGATTGCCCCGAATTGCCCTTCGCAATTCGGTTGGCAATCCGGGTGAGGGGGACRCCTCGCGCCTTACGACGCAAGCATCGCCAGCTCCTCACTCGTCAGATGCCGCGCCTGACCCTTGGCAAGCTCGCCAAGCTCAAGACCGCCGATCGCCACCCTGATCAGCCTCAGCACTTCGATGTCAAAAACGCCGAGCAGCCGGCGGATCTGCCGGTTGCGACCCTCGTCGAGCACGATCTCCAGCCAGRCCGTCCGCCCGCCGCTGCGCAACAGTGCGATCGAGCTTGCCGTGAGCAACTCGCCATCGACGACGGCGCCCTGACGAAAGCGCTCGAGCATTCCCTCGTCGGGCGCRGCGGCGATCTGCACATGATAGGTCTTGGCGACATGCGAGGCAGGGTCGAGCAAACCGTTCGCCCAGCGCGTGTCGTTGCTGAGCAAAAGCAGCCCTTCGCTGGCCTTGTCGAGCCGGCCGACTGGCGACACGAACGGCAGGTCGAGCCCTTCCAGGCAGTCATAGACCGTGCCGCGGCCTTCGGGGTCGTCACGGGTCGTGACCAGCCCGCGCGGCTTGTTGAGCATCAGATAGACCTTGCGCTCCGCGACCACGCGCTCGCCGTCGACGGTGATGCGGTCGCGGCCGAGGTCGACCCGAAGCGAARGGTCGCGCGCCACCTTGCCGCCCACCCGTACGCGCCCCTCGGCGATCAAAAGCTCGGCCTGCTTGCGCGAGCAGAAGCCGAGCTTCGACAACGCCCGGTCAAGGCTGGCCTTGGCGACGACGGGTCGCGGCTGTGTCATGACGCAATTCGGTTCCACAGGTAAGTCAGGAAAGGTGCCACATATGACCAAGACCTCGCAATCTCGGACAATTCTGCCGGCCTGCGCTWCGATACGGAAGGCCGAGCCGGTTTGAGCGGTGTAAGCATTTTGAGTTGGACCGACGGTGCATTGTCCTCTATGTCCTCACATTGGGTCTTGCTTGGGGGTGGCGACGTGGCAGGGGAGCCGGTTTCGCTCGAGTCCGAAACGATTCCGGTCGGCAATCTCGGCAACGGCGATCGCGACGAGATGTTTCGCCTTTACGAGAGGTACTACGAGGCGACCGACCAGGGCCGCTTCGAACGAGATCTCTCGGAGAAAAATGCCGTCGTCGTTATTCGGCGCAATAGTGACATTGTCGGATTCTCGACCTTGGCGGTTGGCAGCCTGATCGTCGACGGCGAAACAGTGCATTACCTGTTTTCGGGTGACRCGGTGCTCGATGCGTCGCRCTGGGGCGACCCGKTTCTCCTGCGTGCATGGTTCCGCGCGGCTGGYGCGGTGAAAGCCAAGGTAGGCGAGGAAAGATTGTTCTGGTTCTCGATCATGATGGGCCATCGCACTTTCAGAATTCTACCCAACTTCTTTCGTGAATTTGTCCCGGCCATCGACGGGAAAGACAGGAGTGATTTGCGGCTGATCCGCAATCAAATAGCGGCGGCGCGCTACGGCCGTTTTTTCGATGCCACAAGCGGACTGATCGATTTTGGCCATTCRCAGGGTCATCTCYGACGAGAATGGGCAAGYGTCGAGAAGACGGCGGAACGAAACCGCTTTGYAGCATTTTTTCTGAGTGCCAATCCAGCATATTACCGCGGCGTCGAGCTCGCTTGTCTGGCCGAATTCAATTCCGCAAATCTGAAGCGATATGGAGCGACCAGCTTTGCCGAAGGTCTCAGCGATGGTCGCTGACGCCTGGGCAGGAATCGCCGGTGCCACCGTTGCGGCCGGGGCACAATTCCGCGCCGGGCTTGGAGACGTTGAGGTAGCGCAGCGCCATAGCCTTGCAAGTCTGATCAAGGCCAATCGCCTCACCGCCTTCGGGCGTGCCAACCGATTCATCGACATCACGTCCGCTGAGTCGTTCCGCTCGCTTGTCCCGATCGGTGACTATGCGGCGTTTCAGCCCTACATCGACCGTATCATCGGAGGCGACGACGCCGTGCTGACGGCAGAACCGGTCCGGTTCTTCGAGCAGACCGGCGGGAGTTCGGGCGGAGCTAAGAATATCCCTTATACCGATACCGCGCTCAAATCCTTCACCGATTGTCTTTATCCTTGGCTCGGGGATCTCATAGCGCGCCGTCCCGCCGTCACGCAGGGCCGTAGCTATTTTGCCTTGAGCCCGGTGGGTCGCTCGCTCGATCAGCGCATCGGCGCCTATCCATTGGGCAGTCCTTTGCCCTTCGCTTATTTCGGTGCTTTGCGCAGCAGTCTGATCGAGCTTTCGGCTGTGCCGATGGAACTCAGGCTTCTTGCCGATTTCGACACCTGGCAGAGAGAAACCTGTCTTTATCTGCTGCAGGCGGAAGATCTGGCTCTGATCTGGGTCTGGAGCCCGACCTACCTTACCGAGATTCTGCGTGCGATGCGGCGCGACGCGCTGAATCTGTTACCGACTTTGGCCTCCAGACTGGCGATATCGCAGGACAGGAATTCGGTTAACCGCCGCATCGAGACGCTTGAAAGCACGCTTTGCGGGTCGTCGAACGATCTCTCCRCGATCTGGCCCCGACTCGACACCATCAGCTGCTGGACGGATGCGTCGAGCAAAGGCTTCGCAGCCGAGCTGCAGGCGCTTTTCCCCCAGGCTTTCATGCAATCGAAGGGCTTGATGTCGACCGAGGCCRCCGTTTCCTTTCCTTTTGGCGACGGGCCGGGCTCGGTGCTTGCGGCGCACAGCGGCTTCTTCGAATTCATCGATGAAGCCGGCGATTGCCGTTTCGCTTGGCAGCTTGAAATCGGCCGCATATATCGTGTCGTCGTTTCGACGGGCTCCGGTCTCTATCGTTACGACACACATGACATGGTGGAGGTTGTCGGTTTCAGCGGCKACACGCCCCGTCTGCGATTCTGYGGCCGCGCCGGTGTCACCGTCGACATGTGTGGCGAGAAGCTGAGCGAGGCATTTGTTGCAAGYTGCCTCGAAAGGATCTCCGTGCCGTCCTATGCGCTGCTTGCTGCCAGGACGACTCCTCGACCGCACTACCAGCTTCTCGTCGAGGCCTGCTCGGACAATCCTCTGGATGGCGCCATCGCCGAGAGGCTCGACCGCGCCCTGACCGCCAACCCCCAATACGAATATGCTCGCCGAATCGGCCAACTCGACTTCGTGCGGTTGACATCGATCGACGATCTCTACGGCCGTTGGAAGCGTCACCGCATGCAAAGCGGCGCAAGCATCGCTGGCATGAAGGCGCCTGTCCTGCTTAGAGAGGTGGACAGTGTATTTCTGGCCGGACTGGGCGTTGCGGAGCGTTGATCGCGGTCAGCTCAATCGCAAGGACAACCGCTCCAATCCGCGTATCGAAGAATTATCCGTCCACTTCGCGCCGTCGATCGTTGGCTCAAGGCTTCTCCAGCGTCGAAGGAYGGCTTCCAGCAACAGCCTTCCTTCCATTTYCGCCAGCGTCCTGCCGATGCAGACATGGGCGCCGCGACCGAAGGCGAGATTCTGYCTGCCATGTCGGGTGATGTCGAACACTTGCGGCTGGGRAAACTGTTCTGGATCTCGGTTGGCGGCCCCAATCAGCAGGACAATCAACTGATCTTCATCGATAGGCTGGCCGGCCAACTCAGTCGGTTTCACGGGCCACCGGCAAATCTTCTGCACCGGGCTCTCCAGGCGCAAGGTTTCGGCAACGGCGCTGGCAGCAAGCCGTCGATCGGCCAGCAAGCTGGCCCATTGAGAAGGGGCGTGAGCCAGATGGAACAGCATGTTGCCGATCAGGTGTACGGTCGTTTCATGGCCGGCAAAGGCCAGGAAAGCTATATTGCGGCCAGCGGTCTCGAGTCCCAGCTTGTCGACCAGAGGCGGCAATCCGACAAGCAGTGGCGGCATCTCTCCGCGCGCCAGCAGGTCGCGCAACAGGTCGGTGAAATAGGCCGACATCTCCTCCGCTGCATTTGACACCGGTCCGAAGGCGTCGTCGAACCCCGAGTCGAGAATGACGCGGATCGATGCCGACCAGGCCCGCAATCTTGGCATGTCCTCAACGGGTACGCCAAGCAGGCGGCCAATCACCCGTTCAGGAACAGCGCGGGTGAAAGCGGCGACCACGTCGACGACACCTGCAAGGTCAGCCTTCGAGACCAGCAGATCGACGGCTTCTGCGACGAAAGGCTCCAGCGCGGTCGCCCCCTTGCCGACAAAGGGTTGCTGCAGGGCCTGGCGGATGGCGGYGTGCGCATGCCCCTCCTGATACATCAGCCATTCGTTGATGGCCGATCGTTGGTCGCTTGCATGATTTCGATCATTTGGGGGAACATGCGACAGCTGGCGATTGACAAGGCAGGCCGAAACGAGGTCGTATCTCGTTACGAACACGTCGCCCCAGGGCGACCGCCAGACGGGGGCCTGGTCGCRCATTTCATCATGAATAGAATAGATGTCGATAGAGCCGTTGAAGCAGCCGGCCCGCACGCCATGCCAATAGTGATTGGCGCAGTGCTCCTCCCGAGCTGGATATTGTCCCTGCATCGCTGCGTAATAAATCTCCGCCCTGCCCAACAGAGTGCCCAACCAACTCACCTCCGCTCGGCCGGGTCATGCTTTCCATGACCACGGCTGGAGCATCAGGTCCGATCTACTACCTCTGTACCCAGCGCCATGCTTACACGATCGGGGTGTTCCTTGGCTATTACCGCCATGGGTTGGACGACTTTTTGCGAATAATACCCTATGAGAAGATCGATCGGCTTGGCCGTCTCCCCACCGGCAACTTCATTTTCACGGATTTCGAAAGACTGTCCGCCGCCCAGTTGCAGGCCGCTTCGGAGCTTTGCCACCGCATTTCAGCACAGGACCCCGCCGCGCTGATGTTGAACAATCCGGCGAAAGTCCCGAATCGCTTCGATCTTCTGAAAAGGTTGAAGGCAGCGGGACTCAATACCTTCGACGTGCATCGTCTTGACGATTTCCGCGCGGTCCAGCGGTTCCCGGTCTTCGTGCGCTGGGAAAGCCGGYACGATCCACCCTTGACCGGGTTGCTGGAAAGCCCGGGCGCGCTGGATGCAGCGATAGCCGGCCTGCCGCCGAAAATTCGACGCGACCCGGACCTGATGATCGTCGAATATGGAGCGGCGGCGTCATCGGACGGCCGCTTTCGCAAATATTCAGCCTACAGGGTTGGGCCGACGATCTATCCGCAGCATTGTTTCATCAATGAAAACTGGTACATCAAATTTCCCAGCACCCGCTTCACCGAGGCGGACAGGGCGGAAAGCCGGACCTACGTCGCTGAAAATCCGCATGCCTCTCAAATCGAGCGCGTGTTTGATCTGGCTGGCATCGACTATGGCCGGATCGACTATGGCATTGTCGACGGGCGCATCCAGACTTTCGAGATAAACAACAATCCAACTGTCCTGGCACGGCCGCCCAACTGGGACGCCACAGTGAACTACAGCCGCTATGCCGAGATGCATGCGCATGCGCTGCGAGCAATCTTGCGGCCACCGTCCGATGTCGTTTTGGAAATCGGCCGCGGTAACCGGAACGTCGATGCGATCCACGCCAGCGCAATGCGTCGCGTGCGGCGCCGCATAGGATGGTTCCATCTCAGGCGAACCCTCTCGTTGCGCAGACTKAGGAAACGTCTTGCAAACCCGTCCGAGCAGCCAAGAAGCTGAGTTGATCGGACGGGTTTGATGCATGCGATTGAGCGTTCACGGCGCGCTCAGCCGCCGGTAGGAGACGCCGTCGAATGTTGCCGTCACGAAGCTCTTGACCGACATCTTGCGCTTGCGCCCGTCGCTGCAGGCATAGAGCGGCCAGCCGGCTTCGCTGCACTCGCTGGCCATGCAGATGCGGCTCACGCAGTTGCCTGTGGTCAGCCGGAAACCGCCCTTGCCGGCAAAGCCCTGCAGCAGGCTGCCGTCCGCCGAGCGCCATGTCCGTTGCTGGAATTCAGGCCGCAGCAGCCGAGGCTCGAGCGGCGCGGCCAGACCGGTCTGGGCCCCTTGGCCCGAATATTGAAGCCGGTAGCGCGCCATGCCAGTCGTATATGCGGTGACGAGATCGGATTGGCCGGAATAGGCCRCCGCGAGGTCGGGACGGTCGAAAAGATGGGACACGCGCGGCTCCGCCGCCGACGGCCTGGTCAAGGCGGYGATGGCGACAAAGGCCAAGCATACGCGCAGCATCCCGATTTCCAGCAGCCACCCCGGTCCGGCACGCCGGCTTGCCCGGCTGCCCGCGCATACAATCTTTCCAATCGGATTTTCGCGCAAGCGCCCGTTTTAAGGCATGTCTCCCGAAAGTGGGAACCGGTTTCGGGATGAAGACATGCGTAAAATCGAAAACCTAAAGCGCATGGAGCGAATCTGAAAGATCGCGACGCGCTTTAGGGGCGGCCACGCTTTGTCAGCCATTGGCGGCCGGAGGCAGCTCGAACAGGGTGGCGCCGTTCTCCCGCCCTCGGTCGATATAGCCGATCACGCGGAACCATTTCGCGACGTCGGGCCTGTCCAGCCAGCTGCGCGAATGCACGGGCAGATTGCCGGCAAGCGCCTGGACGTGCCGGATGTGCCGCTTGCAGAAGCGGACCGTCGCGGCGTTGAAGAAATCCTCCTGCRCTGCAAACAGCGTATCGGCGGCGTCCGCATGCTCGTGCCAGGCGATGATTGCGACGGTCCTGTCGCCTTCGACGAGCGCATGCGCCCGGCCTTCCTTCAGGTTCATCATCAGATTGTCATAGGCGCTTTTGCTGTCCTTGCCGGCCGCCACATACTCGTCCGACATTCGCTTGGACAGGTCTCGGAAAACACCTTCCAGGTCTCCGACCGTCGCCGCGCGTGCTCTCATTTCTCCTCCTGACAGCCCGCTGGCAGTTTGCCCCAAGGAAGGGGGATCACCAAGAAAACCAAATCCCCGATCCGGGACATGCGCGCAATCTCATTTCGCACGGAAGGGCTCGACCGCTGATCACGCTCGCATATCAGCGTCGGCTTGAGATCGYATTTCCATTGTCGGATACTGGTGGTCTTCCGGGCCTGCCCGGCCCGCAGCGTTGTCTCCGCACCGTTCCCAATGGCGCCCATGATCGACCTGATTGAAACCATATACGAGGCGGCCTTCGTCCCGGAGCGATGGAACGCGGTGCTCCAGAAGGCGAGCGGCCTGTCGAACGCGGCCAGCGCTCAGGTCTTCTTCTTCAGCGACGACGGCCCGCCGCGCGGAACCACGCTCGACAATCTGCGGCCGCTGTTCGACGAATTCATCAAGGGCGATTTCTGGAAGTTCTGCGACAGCGTGCAGAAGATGTGCGGCTTGCAGCCGGCCAGCTTCGTGCGCGTCGACGACTTTTTGAGCCCCGGTGAGATCAAGCGCGATCCGGCCCGCATCATGCTGAGGGAATTCGGCATCGGCGCGCATCTGTGCACGGCGATCCCGATGCCGACAGGAGAGCTGGCGACTTTCGTCTTCCAGAAATGGATCAGGGATGGCGRCTTCGCGCAACCGGAGATCGACGGACTCGATGCGTTACGGCCGCATCTGGCCCGTGCCAGTCTTGTCGCCGGCCGGCTGCGGGTCGAGCGGGCGGTGGCCGCCACTTCGGCCCTCGATCTGCTTGGGTTGCCGGCCGCTGTGCTGTCGGCCAATGGGCGTGTCATGGCGACCAACCGGCATCTGGATCGTCTCGACACGGCCTTTCTGCCCGTGGCCTATGGCGGCCTGGCAATCGCCGACCGCGACGCCAACCGGCTGTTCCAGCTGGCCGTGACCGGCATGAGCCGCGCCGACAATGCGATCGGATCGATCCCCGTTCCGGGCATCGGCGGCGAGGCGCCTTTCGTCGTCCATCTGTTGCCGCTGCGACGCTCCGCGCACGACATATTCGGCAATGCCGACATCCTGGTGCTGGCGACGCCCATCAAGCCGAGCGCGCTTGTGCCTTCGGCGAGCCTGCTCAACGCCTTGTTCGATCTGACGCCGGCGGAGGCGCGGCTGGCGGCCGATCTTGCCGCCGGCTTCACCTTGGCGGAAACGGCCGCACGGGGCGGTGTCACCGTCAAATCCGCCCGCACCTATCTCGAGCGTGTCTTCCAGAAAACCGGTACCCACCGGCAGAGCCAGTTGGTCGCCATGTTGAAGACGCTGCAGCCGCTGGCCTCACTGCCGCCGCAATAACAGGGAGGRCTGCGTCGCGGCGGTCCGAGACAGGTGCGTTGAATTCGGCGGCCATCTGCCATAAAAAGCTGGGATATCCAGACGTTCCCGAACCTGCGGCCATGACAGGTTTGGGCTGCGTTGGCCGGCGGGCCGTCGGCAAGCAGTCGGTCCGTAGAGGGGCGGGCTACAGCATTTGGGGCATGTATTGACGTCGAGCAGGCCTATCCTGATCACCGGCGCGGCCGGCTTCATCGGTTTTCACCTCTGCCACCGGCTGCTCGCCGAAGGCCGGCAGGTTGTCGGCCTCGACTCCATGAACGAGTATTACGACATCGCCCTGAAACAGGCGCGGCTCGAACGGCTGAAAACGTTCGCGAACTTTCGTTTCGAGCATGTCGATCTCGCCGATCGCGATGGCATCTCGGCGGTCTTTGCCTCGGCCGCGCCGGAGATCGTCGTCAATCTCGCCGCGCAGGCGGGCGTGCGCTATTCGCTGATCAATCCGCACGTCTACGCGCAAAGCAATCTCAACGGCTTCCTCAACATCCTGGAAGGGTGCCGGCAGGCCTCCGTCGGGCATCTCGTCTACGCGTCGTCCAGCTCGATCTATGGCGGCAGCATGCGCATGCCGTTTTCGGTGCATGATTCCGCCGACCACCCCTTGAGCCTCTATGCCGCCAGCAAGAAGGCGAACGAGCTGATGGCTCACACCTACAGCCACCTGTTCGGGYTGCCGACGACGGGCTTGCGTTTCTTCACCGTCTACGGTCCGTGGGGAAGGCCCGACATGGCCTTGTTCATCTTCACCAAGGCCATCCTCGCCGGCCAGCCGATCGACGTTTTCAATTTTGGCAACATGCAGCGCGACTTCACCTATATCGACGACATCGTCGAAGGGGTGGTCCGCATCATGGGACATCCCGCGACGCCCAACCCAGACTGGACGAGCGCGGCGCCGGATCCCGCGACGAGCAGTGCGCCGTTCAGGATCCACAATATCGGCGACAGCTCGCCCGTTCAGCTGAGCCGGCTGATCGACGTGCTCGAAGACGCGCTTGGGAAGAAGRCAATCCGCAACCTGATGCCCCTCCAGCCGGGCGACGTGCCGGCGACCTATGCCGACGTCACGTCGCTCGAAGAGGTGACCGGCTTCAAGCCCGAGATTCCGATCGAGATCGGCATCCCGCGCTTCGTCGAATGGTACCGGGCTTTCTACCAGGTCTGATTGGACGTTTGCCGTTGACTTATCGGCCGGCCGTCGAGGCCTGCCTGTCGATCCAGAGCGCGATCAGCGTGCAGGCGGCGCCCGAAAGCAGATAGGCGCCGGCGGCGATGAGGCCGAAAGTGCCGGCCAGCAACAGCGCCGCGAGCGGCGCGAAGCCGGCGCCGAACATCCAGGCGAGGTCCGACGTCACCGCCGAACCGGTATAGCGATGCCGGCGCGAGAAGCTCGTCGCGACGACGCCCGAGGACTGCCCGAAGCTTAAGCCCAGCAGGATGAAGCCCAGCACCATGAACACCGTCTCGCCGACGGTGCCGCCGTTGAGAAGCTGCGGGGCAAAGCCGCTGAATGCGGCGATGGCAACGGCGCCGCCGCCGAGCAGGGCGCGGCGCCCGACACGGTCGGCCAGCGGACCTGATGCGACGATCGCCGCGATGCCGAACAGCGCGCTCACCGCTTCGATGACCAGGAACCGCTCCGGCCCTTCATTGGTKAACAGGAACACCCAGGACAGCGGAAACACCGTCACCATGTGGAACAGGGCGAAGCTCGCCAGCGGCGCGAAGGCGCCGACGACGACGTTGCGGCCTTCCATGCGGATCATGTCCCTGATGCGGGTCGGCTGCAGGTCGCCGCTCTCGTAGAGTTTCGAGAACTCGGGCGTCACCACGATGCGCAGCCTGGCAAACAGCGCCACGACATTGATGGCGAAGGCGACGAAGAAAGGGTAGCGCCAGCCCCAGGCGAAGAAGTCGTCGGCCGACAGGTTGGCGACGAAGAAGGCAAACAGCGAGCTTGCCACGATGAGCCCGATCGGGGCACCGAGCTGCGGGATCATCGCGTAGATGCCGCGCCGGTTCTGCGGCGCGTTCAGCGCCAGAAGCGAGGGCAGTCCGTCCCACGTCCCGCCAAGCGCAAGGCCCTGCAGGAAGCGGGTCAGCGCCAGCAGCCAGGCGGCGACCGCGCCGACATCCTCATAGGAGGGCAGGAACGCCATCGCGACCGTCGAGGTACCGAGCAGGAACAGCGCGATCGTCAGCTTGGCGCCGCGGCCATAGGCGCGGTCGACCGCCATGAACAGCACGGTGCCGAACGGGCGCGCGATGAAGGCCAGAGCGAAGATGGCGAAGGAATAGAGCGTCCCGACCAGCGGATCGTGCGTCGGAAACACAAGTTTGGGGAACACGATCACGGAAGCGATCGCATAGACGAAGAAATCGAAGAATTCCGACGTCCTGCCGATAATTACGCCGACCGCGATATCACCGGCGCTGACCTGGCCGTGATGCGAGCCGATCAGCCTGCTGTCCGTTCCGGCAGTCGAAGTTTCAGCCATCTTGTCCGTTGCCACCGAGCTCGGTCCGGGACGCGCCCGGTCCGAGATACGATTGTCATCCCATAATGCATGGCCAGTTTCGCCAAAGCCACCCCGGCTGGGCATTGGACAAATTGTCCAATGTCGTCGCGATGCCGGCGGCAGTAGCCGTTAGGCCCTATCGCATCGCAACCTGCAATATCCGTGCAGGGCCATCGAGGGCAGCGTTTGATGAAACGATCCGGAGCCTTGCTTCTCCTTCCGCTCGCCGTGCTGCTGAGCGGCTGCGACTTCGTCGTGCTGGCGCCTGCGGGCGATGTCGCGGCGCAGCAGCGCGACCTGCTCGTCGTCTCGAYCCTGCTGATGCTGCTCATCATCGTGCCTGTCATGGCGCTGACAGTGCTGTTCGCCTGGCGCTACCGGCAATCCAGCACCACCGCGACCTATACGCCGGACTGGGACCATTCGACCAAGCTGGAGCTGGTGATCTGGGCCGCTCCCCTGCTCGTCATCATCTGCCTCGGCGCGCTCACCTGGCTCGGCACACACCTGCTCGATCCCTATCGGCGCATCGACCGGATCGAGCCGGGGCAGCTGGTCACGCAGGCCCATAAGCCGCTCAGGGTCGACGTTGTCGCGCTCGATTGGAAGTGGCTCTTCATCTATCCGGACTACGGCATCGCCTCGGTCAACGAGCTGGCCGCGCCGGTCAACCAGCCGATCGACTTCCGCATCACCTCGTCCACGGTGATGAACTCCTTCTACATCCCAGCCCTTGCCGGCCAGATCTACGCCATGCCTGCCATGGAGACGAAGCTGCACGCGGTCATCAACCGTCCGGGCACCTATACCGGCTTCTCGGCCAACTACAGCGGCGCCGGCTTCTCCGGCATGCGCTTTGCGTTCCACGGCCTCACCGACCAGGCCTTCGCTGACTGGGTGGCCCAGACCAAGAGCGCTGARGCCACGCTCAACCGCGAGACCTATCTCGCGCTCGAACGTCCGAGCGAGAACGAGCCGGTCCGCCACTATGCCTCCGTCGATCTCGACCTCTATGGCGCGATCCTCAATCTGTGCGTCGAACCGGGCAAGATGTGCATGAACGAGATGATGTCGATCGACGCCAAGGGCGGCCTTGGCCTTGCCGGCGTGCGCAACACCTTGCCGCTGCAATACGACAAGCTTGCCCGGCGCGGAGCGGTGTTCGGCAACGACCCGTCCTATGTCGCAAGCATCTGCACGGCGGAGGARGCGGCCGCCGCTTCCCGCGCGGCGCGGGATGCCGATGATAAGGCTTGGCCGCTCAGGGACCTGTCCCCGCTGCGCGGCGTTGGCCTGCTTGCGCCCGGCGCAGGCAGCCGCCGCGCCGATGCCGAGACGCCGTCGCTCGGCCTGCTGCGCTTCGAATTGTGAGGGATGGCGAATGCCTGAGACGCTGACCAAATTCATCTTCGGCCGCCTCACCCTGGAGTCGCTGCCGCTGCACGAGCCGATCGTCGTCGGCACCTTCGTCGTGGTGGCGCTCGGCGGTTTGGCTCTTCTCGGCGCGGTCACCTATTTCAAGCTCTGGGGCTACCTGTGGCGCGAGTGGTTCACCAGCGTCGACCACAAGAAGATCGGCATCATGTACATGGTGCTGGGCCTCGTCATGCTTTTGCGCGGCTTCTCCGACGCCATCATGATGCGCCTGCAGCAGGCCATCGCCTTCAACGGTTCGGAAGGCTATCTCAACGCCCATCACTACGACCAGATCTTCACCGCGCATGGCGTGATCATGATCTTCTTCGTGGCGATGCCCTTCGTCACCGGACTGATGAACTTCGTCGTGCCGCTGCAGATCGGCGCGCGCGACGTCTCCTTCCCCTTCCTCAACAATTTCAGCTTCTGGATGACGGTCGGCGGCGCCATCCTGGTCATGGCCTCGCTGTTCGTCGGCGAGTTCGCCCGCACCGGCTGGCTGGCCTATCCGCCTCTCTCGGGCATCAACTACAGTCCCGATGTCGGCGTCGATTATTACATATGGGCGCTGCAGGTCGCGGGCGTCGGCACGACACTGTCCGGCATCAACCTGATCTGCACCATCATCAAGATGCGGGCGCCGGGCATGACCATGATGCGCATGCCCGTCTTCACCTGGACCTCGCTCTGCACCAACGTGCTGATCGTGGCGTCCTTCCCGGTGCTGACGGCTGTGCTGACGCTTCTCGCGCTCGACCGCTATGTYGGCACCAACTTCTTCACCAACGACTTCGGCGGCAACCCGATGATGTATGTGAACCTCATCTGGATATGGGGTCACCCGGAGGTCTACATCCTCATCCTGCCGCTGTTCGGGGTCTTCTCCGAGGTCACTTCGACCTTCTCCGGCAAGCGCCTGTTCGGCTACACCTCGATGGTCTATGCCACGGTGGTCATCACCATCCTGTCCTATCTGGTCTGGCTGCACCACTTCTTCACCATGGGCTCCGGCGCCAGCGTCAATTCCTTCTTCGGCATCACCACGATGATCATCTCGATCCCGACCGGGGCGAAGATCTTCAACTGGCTGTTCACGATGTATCGCGGCCGCATCCGCTTCGAGCTGCCGATGATGTKGACGGTGGCCTTCATGCTCACCTTCGTCGTCGGCGGCATGACCGGAGTGCTGCTTGCCGTGCCGCCGGCCGACTTCGTATTGCACAACAGCCTGTTCCTGATCGCGCATTTCCACAACGTCATCATCGGCGGCGTGCTGTTCGGCCTGTTCGCCGCYATCGCCTACTGGTGGCCCAAGGCCTTCGGCTTCAAGCTCGATCCGTTCTGGGGCAAGGTCTCGTTCTGGTGCTGGGTGGTCGGCTTCTGGTTCGCCTTCATGCCGCTCTACATCCTCGGCCTGATGGGCGTGACGCGCCGCATGCGCGTCTTCGACGATCCCTCGCTGCAGATATGGTTCGTCATCGCCGCCTTCGGCGCGGTGCTGATCGCCGCCGGCATCGCCGCCTTCCTGGTCCAGATCTTCGTCTCGATCCGCAAGCGCGCGGACCTGGTCGATGTCACCGGCGATCCCTGGGATGGCCGTACGCTCGAATGGTCGACCTCCTCGCCGCCGCCGGCCTACAACTTCGCCTTCACCCCCATCATCCGCGACAACGACGCCTGGTGGGACATGAAGAAGGCCGGCTACCGGCGCCCGCTTACCGGCTTCAAGCCGATCCACATGCCGAAGAACACCGGCACCGGCGTCATCCTGGCCTTGTTCAGCGTGGCGCTCGGCTTCGGCCTGATCTGGTACATGTGGTGGCTGGCGACGCTGAGCTTCGTCTGCCTGATCGCCACGGCGATCGGCCACACCTTCAACTACCACCGCGACTTCGACATCCCGGCGGCCGAGGTCGCGCAAACGGAAGAGGCGAGGACGACGCTCCTCGCCGCTCAGGGGGCTAGGGCTTGAGCATGGCATCGACGGCAATCACGGCCGGCGCCGAACCGGTCTTCCACCTGGAAGAGGAGCATGCGCACGCCGAAGGCGGCAGCACCATGCTCGGCTTCTGGCTCTATCTGATGAGCGACTGCCTGATCTTCGCCATGCTGTTCGCAGCCTTTGGCGTGCTCGRCGGCAACTACGCGGCCGGTCCGGCGCCGAAGGACCTGTTCGATCTCGGCCTGGTGGCGGTCAATACCACCATGCTGCTGCTCTCCTCGATCACCTATGGCTTCGCCATGCTGACCATGGACAAGGGCCGCGTCGGCGCGACGCAAGCCTGGCTTGGCGTGACCATGCTGTTCGGCCTGGCGTTCCTGTCGATCGAGTTCTACGAATTCGCRCATATGATCCACGAGGGCGCGACGCCGCAGCGCAGCGCCTTCCTGTCGTCCTTCTTCACGCTGGTGGGCACGCACGGCCTGCATGTCACCTTCGGCATCGTCTGGATGGTGACGCTGATGGTGCAGGTCGCCCGATACGGCCTCATCGAGGCCAACCGCCGCCGGCTGATGTGCCTTTCGATGTTCTGGCACTTCCTCGACGTCGTCTGGATCGGCGTCTTCACCTTCGTCTACCTGATGGGGATGCTCAGATGAGCGCTCATGATCATACCGATCACGACCACACGCATGGCGGCGCCGCGCACGGGTCGCTGAAGGGCTATCTGATCGGCTTCGTCCTGTCGGTGGTGCTCACGGCCATCCCGTTCTGGATGGTCATGACGGGCGCCATCGACAACAAGCAGGCCACGGCCATCATCATTATGGCCTTCGCGGTGGTGCAGATCGTGGTGCACATGGTCTTCTTCCTGCACATGACCCCCGCCTCGGAAGGCGGATGGTCGATGCTGGCGCTCATCTTCACGGTGATCCTCGTCGTCATCGTGCTGAGCGGCTCGCTCTGGGTGATGTACCACCTCAACGCCAACATGATGCCGGGACTCCACGAGATGCGGGAGATGCCATGAACCCCATTTTGGGCGTGGGCGTGTCGCGCGCGGGGAGGGCCAGTTTCGAGGCAAAAGACGTGATCGGCCGGGCAGACATTGCCTCTCACGCCGAGYCGTCAAAGGGCTCCGCGTCACGGTTTTTGCTTGTGCTGCTCGGGCTTCTCGGCGTTCTGGTGTTTCTMGGGCTCGGCCTCTGGCAGCTGGAAAGGCGGGTCTGGAAGCTTGACCTCATCGCCCGCGTCGACCAGCGCATCCATGCTTCCGTCGTCGATGCGCCTGGCCCCGCGACATGGGCCGATATCAACGCGGCCGGCTATGAATACCGCCATGTGCGGCTGGCCGGGCGGTTCCAAGGCGCCAACGCGCTGGTGCAGGCGGTGACCGAGCTTGGCGCCGGCTATTGGGTGCTGACGCCGATGCGCGACGACCGCGGTTTCACGGTCCTCGTCAACCGCGGCTTCGTTCCRCAGGAGCGCAAGGCCGAGTTCGAGCGGGAGAATGCCGCRCTCACCGCGCCGGCGATGGTCGACGGGCTGCTGCGCATCAGCGAGCCCGGCGGCGGTTTCCTGCGCAGCAACGATCCGGCCACGAACCGCTGGTACTCGCGCGACGTCGCGGYAATCGCCAAGGCCCGCGGCCTGACCGACGTCGCGCCCTATTTCATCGATGCCGGGGCCTCCGGCCCCGACAGCTGGCCGCGCGGCGGGCTCACCGTCGTCAAGTTTCGCAACGCGCATCTTGTCTACGCTTTGACCTGGTTCGCCCTGGCCGCGATGCTGGCGGTGGCCCTTGTCAGGCCGATCTTCGCCGGCCGCGATCAGCGGGACGCGCCAAGATGAACATTTCGATCGCGCGGCTTCATCACGACAAGCCGTTCCTGACGGTTCCTCCGGCCGGCCAGGGAGGCTCGGCCCCGAACACCGACGCCACGAACAGGAAGAACCTGCTGCTCCTCATCCAGTTGCGCTGGCTGGCGGTGGCCGGGCAGGTGCTGACCATCCTGGTGACGCAATACTGGTTCGCCATCCAGCTGCCGCTCGCCGAGATGGCCGGCGTGGTGCTTTTCCTCATAGGGCTCAACATCTTCAGCCTGCTCGCCCTGCGCGGCAATCGCCGCATCTCCAACGCGCAGCTCTTCGTCGCGCTGATCTTCGACATGGCGGCGCTGACGACGCAGCTCTATCTGAGCGGCGGCGCCTCGAATCCGTTCGTGTCGCTCTACCTCCTGCAGATCACGCTCGGCGCCGCGCTGCTGGCGCCATGGTCGACCTGGATCCTGGTAGTGGCGGCCTCCGCCTGCTTCGTCTTCCTCATCTTCGCCTTCCAACCGATCGCTCTCCCGCATCACGGCGGCAGCGATCTCCTGGCGCTGCATCTGCGCGGCATGTTCATCTGCTTCGTGTTGGCGGCCGGCCTGATCGTGATCTTCATGACGCGCATCAACCGCAACCTGCGCGAACGCGATGCCTATCTTGCCGACCTGCGCCAGCGTTCCGCCGAGGAAGACCACATCGTGCGCATGGGCCTGCTGGCCTCAGGTGCCGCGCACGAGTTGGGCACGCCGCTCTCGACCATTTCGGTCATCCTGTCCGACTGGCGCCAGATGCGCGGCGTCAAACGCAGCCGCGAGCTTTCCGAGGACGTGGCCGAGATGCAGGCGCAGATCGAGCGCTGCAAAAGCATCGTCACCGGTATCCTCATGTCTTCCGGCCATGCGCGGGGCGAGGGCACGATCCGCACCACGATCCGCCAGTTCCTCGACGATCTCGTGCAGGAGTGGCGCCTCAGCCGCCAGCCTATCAAGCTGGATTACAGCAACGGTTTCGAGCCGGACGAGCAGATCGTGTCCGACACGGCGCTGAAACAAGTGATCTTCAACGTGCTCGACAATGCGCAGGAAGCATCGCACCATTGGGTCGGCATCACTGCCGAGCGGCAGGATGAGAAGCTGGTGCTCTCCGTCAGGGATCGCGGACCGGGCTTCGACAAGGATATTCTGGCCGGRCTCGGCCAGCCCTATATGTCGAGCAAGGGGCGCCCAGGCGGCGGCTTGGGCCTCTTCCTGGTGTTCAATGTCGTGCGCAAGCTCGGAGGTGACGTTTCGGCGCGCAACATGGCGGAGGGCGCCTGCGTTACCCTTTCGCTGCCGCTGGCGGCGCTGACCGATGGAGGCGATCGTGAAATCTGATCGATCCTTGTTTGTCGTCGAGGACGACGTGACCTTCGCGCGGACGCTCAAACGCTCCTTTGAAAAGCGCGACTACGACGTCGTGGTCTCCCACGACCGGGAGGCGCTGCTGGTCGCGCTGGAAAAGACTGTTCCGGCCTATGCCGTCGTCGATCTCAAGCTCGGAGCGGGATCCGGGCTCGAATGCGTCAAGCTGCTCAGCGCCCGAAACCCGTCGATGCGGATCGTCGTATTGACGGGATTTGCCAGCATCGCCACGGCGGTCGAGGCGATCAAGCTCGGCGCCTGCCATTATCTGGCCAAGCCCGCCAACACCGACGACATCGAAGCCGCCTTCGGCCGCGCCGAGGGCGACGTCTCGGTGCCGCTCACCAGCCGCCCCACTTCGATCAAGAACCTCGAATGGGAGCGCATCCACGAAACGCTGGTCGAGACCGGCTTCAACATCTCCGAGACCGCGCGCCGGCTTGGTCTGCACCGGCGCACGCTCGCCCGCAAGCTCGAGAAGCGCGTGGTGCAGTAGGGCAATTCCAGGAAAAGTGTGAGCGCTTTTCCGTCCGGAATTGCGTAAAAGCAAGGAGATAGAGCATGTCACCGTTTCTGTGAAACGGTGACATGCTCTGGGGTAATTTCCTCGATTGCTCAGTAGGTGGTGCGCCCGCCTGACAGGTCGAATGTCGAGGCGGTGGTGAAGCTGTTTTCCTTCGAGACCAGCCACGCGACCATCGCGGCGGCTTCGTCGACCTCAAGCAGCCGGCCGCGCGGAATGCGCGAGCGCATGTACTCGATATGCTCGGGCGTCAGCTGGTCGAGGATGCGCGTCTGGGCGGTTGCCGGCGAGATGCAGTTCACGGCGATGTCGTATTGCGCCAGCTCCTTGCCGAGCGACTTCGTCAGGCCGATGACGGCCGCCTTCGATGCCGAATAGGCGGCGGCGTTGGGATTGCCCTCCTTGCCGGCCACGGAGGCGATGTTGACGATGCGGCCGTAATTGCGCTCCTTCATGCCGGGCACGACAGCGCGATTGACGTGGAAGGTGCCGTTGACGTTGATGTCGATGATCTTCTTCCACATGTCGACGTCGTAGACGTCGAGCGGCGCCGCCGGGCCGGCGATGCCTGCGGAGTTCACCACGATGGAGATCTTGTCGGCGATTTCCTCGGTCCTGGCGCGGGCTGCATCGACCGCGTCCCAGTCGGCGATATCGACCACCAGCGTCGTGGCGGCCTTGCCGAGCTCCTGCCGGGCGGCGTCGAGGCGCGCCTCGTCGAGATCCCAAAGCGTGACCGTGGCGCCCGAGGCGACAAAGCGCTTGGCCATGGCGAAGCCGAGGCCCTGGGCGCCGCCGGTCACCACCGCGTGCTGGCCGTCCAGATCGATCCTGTTCATATYGGGCGTTTCCTCCAGTCCAATTTTCCTGCTGATATTCCGGCTATTGGCCGCAATGCGTGATCCGCACGGGCTTCCGGCCCGGTATCGCGACGCTACATGGTGGCGCCGAGGCTCCACGGCACGAATTCGTTGTCGCCATAGCCAAGCACCTCCGACCTGGTGCGCCCGCCGGACRCCACCCGCAGGATCTCCGCGAAGATTTCCTCGCCCTTCTCAGCCAGCGTCACGCCGTCCAGTATGTCGCCGCAGTTGATGTCCATGTCGTCGCGCATCTGCTCGAAGATGAACGAGTTGGAGGCGAGCTTGATCGAAGGCGTCGGCTTGCAGCCGAAGGCCGAGCCGCGCCCCGTGGTGAAGCACAGTATGTTGGCGCCGCCGGCGACCTGGCCGGTGGCCGAGACCGGGTCGTAGCCGGGCGTGTCCATGAAGACGAGGCCGCGCTCGTTGATCGGCTCGGCATATTCCAGCACCGCGCGCAAATTGGTGGTGCCGCCCTTGGCCGATGCGCCGAGCGACTTCTCCAGGATGGTCGTCAATCCCCCCAGCTTGTTGCCGGGCGAGGGATTGTTGTTCATCTCCATGTCGTGCCTGGCGGTGTAGTCCTCCCACCAGCGGATGCGCTCGACCAGCTTTTCGCCGACCGCCCGGCTTTCGGCGCGGCGGGTCAGGAGATGTTCCGCGCCGTAGATCTCGGGTGTCTCCGAAAGAACGGCGGTGCCGCCCTGCGCGACGAGCAGGTCCACCGCCGCGCCGAGCGCCGGATTGGCGCTGATGCCGGAGTAGCCGTCCGAGCCGCCGCATTGCAGCGCCAGCACCAGCTCGGAGGCCGGTTGCGGCGTGCGCCGCGCRGCGTTGACGATCGGCAGCATCTCGACGATCGCCTTCACCCCGGCATCGACCGTCTTGCGCGTGCCGCCGGTCTCCTGGATCGTCATCGTGCGGAAGGTGGTGTTCTCCTCGATGYCGTAGGATTGCATCCAGCGCGGGATCTGGAAGGCCTCGCAGCCGAGYCCGACCATCAGCACGCCGCCGACATTGGGATTGGTGGYGAAGCCCCATTGCGTGCGCTTCAGAAGATCGTAGGCCGGGCCCTTGGTGTCGATGCCGCAGCCGGTGCCGTGGACGAGCGAGATGATGCCGTCGACATTGGGATAGTCGCGCAGGATGCCGGAGCGGTTGACTTCCTCTGCGATGAAACGCGCGACGCTGGCCGAGCAGTTCACCGAGGTCAGCGTGGCGATGTAGTTGCGCGTGCCGACTTTGCCGTTCGGCCTGCGATAACCCATGAAGGTCGCCCGTTCGCCGTCGGGAACGACCGGCGTTTGCCTGGCGTCCGCGCCATAGCCGTAATCCCGCTCGAAATCGCGCAGGTAGACATTGTGCTCGTGCACCCAATCCCCGGCCGCGATCGGTCCGCGCGCGAAGCCGATGGTCTGGCCGTATTTCACGATGGGCTCGTCCACCGCGATGTCGCGCATGGCCATCTTGTGTCCGCGCGGGATTCGGGTCCGAGCCGCAATATCGCCGGCCTTCTCGCCAGCCGCCAACGGATCGACCGCGAGCAGGATGTTGTCCGCATGCGAAAGCTTGATGAAGCGTGCCATTGCCCAAGACTCTGAAGAAAATTCTCACCGGCGCGGCCGCGAGATTTGATGAGTCGGAATACTAATATAATAGAATGTCAGCGGTCAAGCGACAGCCGATCGTGTTTCAGTGGAACCGCCGTTGCGGGATATCCTTCGCAGGGCTCGACAGAGCGGGATCGCCGCCTGCGCGCACAGATCCTTGCTCTACCTGCTGCCGTCAGCGGCTCAGTCCAGATGGAAGACTTCCTCCATCGCCGCCCACCATTCGCCTTGCGCGCGGGTGGCCAAGGGTTGCTGCATCGGGTCGCACAATTCCCACCATTTGCGCATCGCGGCCGATTCGCCCATCCGCGCGGCGTCCGATGCGAAATCGTCGCCGTGATATTCCCAATAGGCGAACAGCAGGTTCTCCGGCTCGCGCAGGAAGATGGAGTAGTTCCTTATATTGGCGCGGCTGATGACATCGAGCACCTCGGGCCAGACCTCGGCGTGCACGCGCTTGTAGTCCTCGATCGCCTCGGCCTTCAGGCCGATGCAAAACCCCATTCTCTTCATCATGGTCTCGTCTGGTTCGACTGGATCGTTAGTCGAGAAGCTCGGCGGCGACTTCGAGCGTGTTGCGGAAGGACGTCTCCAGATGGCTCTCCATCGCCTGCGCGGCGCCCTCCGCATCTTGGCGCTTCAGGGCGTCGAGGATGGCTTCGTGCTGCTCGATCGTCTGCTCGCCATAGCCAGGCTTGGGGATCGCCAGATAGCGGCCGCGGTCCATCTGCGCCTTGGAGATGTCGACCGCCCGCCAGATCATTGGCATGCCRCAGATCTCGGCTATGCTGCGGTGGAAGACGTCGTCGAGCTGGATCGCCACGGCATAGCGTCCACGCGAAATGGCGAGCTTGTGAGCGGCCATGTTGTCTTCCAGGAGCTCGGCCGCTTGCGGCGTCATCTTGGCCGCGGCGCGCCTTGCGCTTTCCATCTCCAGCGCCCGGCGGATGACATAGGCTTCCTCGAGATCGGCGCGGCTGATCGGCGCCACATAGGTGCCGCTCTGCGCCAGGATCTTGACCAGCCCTTCGTCGCTGATGCGCTTGACCGCCTCCCGCACCGGCGTGCGCGATACGCCGAGCGCCTCGGCAATCGCCACCTCGTTGATGATCTCCCCGGGCTTCAGTCGCCCGACGACGATCAGGTTGCGGACCTTGTTGTAGATCTGGTCGCGCAGCGGCAGGGCCCGATTGAKGGTCGAAGGGTCCAGATCCATGAAAAATCCCATCGCTCGTCCACGCCAATGGATGAATTATATTAGAATGCCAACCGGAATGCACGCATGCGCAAAACCGATTGCCTCCCTTGTCGAAAGCCTCTGAAAACCAGCTTGCCAGAACTGTTATATTAGTGCAATAGTGCCGGCCGTCGCGATTATCGGCGTCGCGGCGGAAGCGTTTCGGGGGCCTCAAGCGTGGTTTTCGCGAGGGCTTTCGTGGTCGGTTTGAGGGGCCGGCCATGCGCTTGATGACCGATGAACCCGCGCCGGGGAGCGCCGGGCCGCTTGCCAGGGAGGACCAAGCCAGAAATGACTGTCGTGGCGGATTGTGCCCTGGACATGCGGGGCATCAGCAAGACGTTTCCGGGCGTGAAGGCGCTATCGAACGTCAATTTCGCCGTGAAATTCGGCACCGTCCACGCGGTCGTCGGCGAGAACGGCGCCGGCAAGTCGACCCTGATGAAAGTGCTCAACGGCTCATACGCGCCGACCAGCGGCACGATCAAGGTCGGCGGCAATGAGGTGCGCATGCGCAAGCCGGCGGACGCGCAGGCGCTCGGCATCCGCATGGTCCATCAGGAGATCAATCTGGTCCCCGACCTGACCGTCGCCGAGAATGTCTATCTTGGCCGCATGCCCGGCAAATGGACCTGGCTGCGCAAGGGCGAGATGATCAGGAAGGCCGCGGCCATCCTCAAGGAACTGGGCGCCGCGATCAATCCGCGCGAGCGGCTGGGGAACCTCTCGATCAGCCAGCAGCAACTGGTCGAGATCGCCAAGGCATACGCAGCCCAGCCCCGCATCATCGTCCTTGATGAACCGACATCGTCGCTCAGCGAGCACGAGACGGCGGCGCTCTTCCRCATCCTGCGCAAGATGCGCGGCGAGGGCATCGCCATCATCTATATCAGCCACCGGCTGAAGGAGGTGCTCGAGATCGCCGACGAGGTCACCGTGCTGCGTGACGGCTCGATGATCGAGACGCGGCCCATCGAGGGGATTACCGCGGCCGAGATGATCAGGCTGATGGTTGGCCGCGAGGTGAGCAATGTCTTCCCCAAGAGCCCGGCCGAGATCGGCGCGTCGGTGCTGCGCGTCGAGCGCATCGGCGACGGCGCGAGCTTCCGCGATGTCAGCTTCGATGTGCGGGCCGGCGAGATCCTTGGGTTGACCGGCCTCGTCGGCGCCGGCCGCACCGAAGTCGCGCGCGCCGTCTTCGGCCTGTCGCGGCTCGTCGAGGGCAGCGTCAGCGTCAATGGCCGCAAGGTCGTCATCAACTCGCCATCCGAGGCGGTGCGCGCCGGCATCGCCTACGTCCCGGAGGACCGCAAGGGCGACGGCATCGTGCCCGGCATGTCGGTGCGCGAGAACATAAGCCTGCCCATCCTGCGCCGCCTGACCAGCTTCGGGCGCATCAGGCGCAGTGCCGACCGCTCGCTGTCGGCCATTTACGTCAAGCAGTTCTCCATCTCGCCGCCGGATGGCGAGCGGCRCATCAGCCTGCTTTCGGGCGGCAACCAGCAGAAGGCGGTCATCGCCAAATGGCTGGCGGCGAAACCCGCCGTTCTGATCCTCGACGAGCCGACGCGCGGCGTCGATGTCGGCGCCAAGGCGGAGATACATCACATCATCGGCCAACTCGTCGCCGACGGCATGGCGGTGGTGATGATCTCGTCGGAACTGCCCGAGATCCTCGGCGTGTGCGATCGCGTGGTGGTGATGCGCGACGGCCGCGCATCGGCGCCGCTGACCCGCGCCGAGCTCAGCGAGGAGCGCATCATGGCGCTCGCGACCGGCGAGGAAGCGGCGTGACGGACGCGGCCATGGAGATCAGCTGCGTGAACCGCAACGACCGTTTTACGCGCGGCAGCAGGCTCGTCGGTGTGCTGTCCAAGGCAGGCCTTGTGCTGGCCATCCTCGCCGTCGTCCTCTACGGCTCGTTTGCCAGCCCGGCCTTCTTCACCGCAGGCAATCTGCTCAACGTGCTGACCTCGATGTCGATCGTCGGCATCGTCGTGGTCGGCATGACCTTCGTGCTGGTGGTCGGCGGCCTGGCGGACCTTTCGGTGCCCGCCACCATCGCCTGCGGCGCGATCCTCTCGCTGGGGCTGCAGCCGCTGATCGGTCCCGTGCCCGCCTTCGCCCTGGCGGTTGCGCTTGCCGGGCTGATCGGCCTGCTCAACGGCGTTCTCGTCGGCTACGTCGGCATCAATCCGATCATCGCCACGCTGGGCGTCGGAACCATCGGCCTCGGCATTGTCCAGGCGGCGGTCGGCGGCGTCATCGTCTACGGTTCGAACGCGGCCTCGGCCGAATTCGCCAAGGGCCGGCTGCTCGGCATCCCGGTCGTGGTGCTGATCTTCCTGGCCATCGCGCTCATCGGCCATTTCGTGCTGTCCAGGTCCTTCTGGGGACGCTGGACATTGGCGACCGGCGGCAATTACAGCGCCGCCGAAGCCAGCGCCGTCCCCGTCAAGGCCGTCAAGGCCGGAGCCTTCGTGATCACCGCGCTCGCGTCCGGCATCAGCGGCGGCCTGCTCGGGCTGACGCTGCAGAGCGCACGGCCGCTGATCGGCTCCGGCTACGAATTCAGCGCCATCACCGCGGTCGTCGTCGGCGGCGTCTCGATCATCGGCGGCTTCGGCTCGGTGCCGAGGGCCGTCGCCGGCCTCATCTTCGTGCAACTCCTGACCAACGTCATGGTGCTGCAAGGGGTGCGCACGCCGGTCCAGGGCTTCGTGCTGGGCATCCTGATCGTCGGCGCCGTCGGCATGGACGCCGCGCTGCGCAAGCGGGGAGTCGCGTGATGCGCCTCCTGGTCCTCGCCTCGCAATATCGCGTCCTCATCATCCTCGGTCTGACGCTTGTCGTCTCGGCGCTGGTCGTGCCTGGCTATCTGGCGCCGTCGACGCTCGGCCTCGGCCTCGACAGGGCCGCGACCATCGGCCTGATCGCCATCGGCCTGACCGTGCTTTTGATCGCCGGTCAGATCGATCTCTCCGGCGGTGCGGTGTTCGCGCTGGCCGGCATCGTCTCGGTCATCCTGCAGCGCGAGATCGGCATCCTGCCCGCGGCGGCCGTCGGCATTCTTGTCGGCGCCGTCGCCGGCGCGATCAATGGCGCCCTGGTCGTCGGACTGAAGGTCAATTCGCTGGTGCTCACCCTGGCCACGATGCTGATCTTCCGCTCGCTCGCGCACTGGATCACCAACAGCCAGCCCGTGACCGGCACCGACATCATGCTGTCGCTGGCGCTGGCCAAGACCTATCTCGAGATATTCACCATCCGCAGCGCGCTGTTCATCGTGCTGATCGTGCTGCTGCATGTCTGGCTGACGCGCACCATCCCGGGCCGCAACGTCTTTGCCGTCGGCTCCAATCCAGCCGCCGCCAAGGAAAGCGGCATTGCCTCGGACCGCATCGTCTTTCTCGGCTTCGTCCTCGCCGGCACGCTGGCCGGCCTTGCCGGCGTCCTCCAGAGCCTCGTCACCAACACCGGCTCGCCCGTCTTCGGCTCGGAACTGACGGTTGCCGTCATTGCCGCCGTCGTCGTCGGCGGAACCCGCCTCGAAGGCGGCAGGGGATCCGCGCTCGGCACRCTGGGCGGCGTGCTGACGATCGGCTCGCTGACCATCGCGATGGAGTTCCAGTCCATACCCGCATACGTCCAGCAGGTCGTGTCCGGRCTGATCCTGATCCTGCTCGTCGTGCTCGATCGGGCCGTTACCACCAAGGGGAGGGCTCCGGGCACGCGCCCGGCGCTCGTTCGCGACAATCCAATCACTCAAGGAGAAAACGTATGATTGGGAGGAAACTTATGATTGGCAAGAAAAGCATGCTCCAACTCGCCGCCGTGGCGCTCCTGGCCTCGACCGGATGGGCAAGCGCCAAGACCGTCTGCTACGTGACGGCGGCGGATTCGCATGCCTATGCGACGCCGGCCAACAAGGCGCTCGAGGCCCGCGCCAAGGAGCTTGGCGTCGAGATACTCAGCCTCAGCCAGGACTTCGACGTGCAGAAGGGCACCGAGCAGCTCAACACCTGCGTGGCGCGCAAGGTCGACGGCATCATCCTGTGGCCGCTCGATCCGCAGGCCTATATTCCGGGCCTTGCCCGCGCGCAGCAGGCGAACATCCCGGCGATCCTCATCAACTCGCCGATGAGCGACGACGCCAAGCCCTTCATAAAGTCCTTCACGGGACCGGACGTCTACGAGGAAGGCAAGCTGGCCGCGGATTCGCTGAGCAAGGCGCTGGGCGGCAAGGGCTCGGTGGTCATCATCGCCGGCCAGGCCGGCAACGGCACCACCATCGGCCGTGTCAACGGGTTCACCGACCGGCTCAAGGAAACGAACGCCGATATCAAGGTGCTCGACACCGTCAACGCCGACTTCGACCAGCAGAAGGCGCTGGTCGTCAGCCGCGACCTGATCACCCGCTTCGGCGACCAGATCACCGGCGTCTACGCCAATGACGACACCATGGCGCGCGRCTTCATCGACGCCTGGAAGGAAGCCAATCCGTCCAAGCCGACACCACCGATCGTCGGCATCAACGGCCAGAAGGACGCGTTCGAATCGATCAAGAGCGGCGAGATGTACTCGACCATCGTGCAGTCGCCGGTCGAGGACGGCCGCCTGGCGATCAACACCATGGCGGAGATCATCGACGGCAAGGAGGTCAAGGACAGGCTGCCGATCCCGCTGACGGTCGTCACCAAGGACAATGTCGGCTCGGTCGAACCGGCGTTCTGATCACATGGCCGGCCCGGTTTGACCGGGCCGGCCTATACCCTATCCGATGCCCGGCACCAGTCGGACGCCGCGCCGGGGCAATTACCGAACGGCCACGCCCAGCACCGAGACGCAGTCGCCCGCCTTGACCAGGCCGGGGAAGTGACGTGCGGCGAGCAGCCCCGACATCCTGGCCGTGATCTCCTGCGGCGCCTGGCCGGTGCGGCCGACCGGATGGACGCGCGCGACCACCTGGCCCTCTTCCACGGATTCGCCGAGATCGACCATGGTCTCGATCATGCCGTCATCCTCGGCGAAGGCGAAGCAGTCGCCCGACGGCATGTCGAGCCATTGGGTTCTGCCCTTCTCGACCGCACCATCGGCGATACCTGCATGGCGCAGCACGTTGAGGATACCGCGCCGGGCAATCCGCACGGTTTCGGCGCGAGAGGTTCCGCCGCCGCCGAGCTCGGTGGTGACGAAGACCTTGCCCATCTCCTCGGCGGCCGTGTCATACATGCCGACCGCGTCGATCTCGGTCATGCGCATCGAGAACGGCGCCGAGAAGGCTTCGACGGCGGCGAAAGCCTTTTTCTCCTGCGCCTTGTCCGGCAACGTATGCGCGGCGCAGAACGGCACGAAGTCCAGCGTCTTGCCGCCGGAATGGAAGTCGAACACGATGTCCGCGCGCGGCAGCAATTCACGCTGGAAATAGTCGGCGATCTTCTCCGTCACCGTGCCGTCCGGGCGGCCGGGGAAAGAGCGGTTCATGTTGCCTTTGTCGATCGGCGAGGTGCGGGTGCCGGCACGGAAGGCCGGATAGTTCATCGCCGGCACGATGATCACCGTGCCGGAAACATTTTTCGGATCGAGCGTGCGGGCGAGATCGTAGAGCGCCAGAGGCCCCTCATACTCGTCGCCGTGATTGCCGCCGGTGAGCAGCGCCGTCGAGCCCTTGCCGTTGCGGACGACGCAGACCGGGATCATCACAGAGCCCCAGGCGGAATCGTCACGGCTGTAGGGCAGGCGCAGGAAGCCGTGCTGGACGCCGTCGCGCTCGAAGTCGACGGTCGGCGTGATCGGCGATGGACGCAAAGCGGACATCGGCTTAGTCCTTCACGAACAGCTTGCGCGGCACATTGGCCAGGCATTCGACGCCGGTGTCGGTGATCAGGATCGACTCGGTGATCTCCAGCCCCATCGTCTCCAGCCACAGGCCGGTCATGAAATGGAAGGTCATGCCGGGCTTGAGCTCGGTGCGGTCGCCGGGGCRCAGGCTCATCGTGCGCTCGCCCCAGTCCGGCGGATAGGAGATGCCGATCGGGTAGCCGGTGCGGTTGTCCTTGACGATGCCGTATTTCTTGAGCACCGCGAAGAAGGCATTGGCGATGTCCTCGCAGGTGTTGCCGGGCTTGGCGGCGGCAAGACCTGCTTCCATGCCTTCCAGCGTCGCCTTCTCGGCGTCGAGGAAGGCCTGTGTCGGYTTGCCGAGGAACACGGTACGCGACAGCGGACAATGATAGCGGTTGTAGCAGCCGGCGATCTCGAAGAACGTGCCTTCGTTGACCTTCATCGGCTTGTCGTCCCAGGTGAGATGTGGCGCCGAGGCATCCGCGCCCGACGGCAGCAGCGGCACGATCGCCGGATAGTCGCCGCCGATGCCCTCAACGCCGCGCGTGCCGGCATCGTAGATCTCGGCGACGAGATCGCATTTGCGCATGCCGACCTCTATCTTGTCGACGATGCGCTTATGCATCGCCTCGACGATGCGGGCGGCGTTGCGCATATACTCGATCTCGGTCGGGCTTTTCACCGAGCGCTGCCAGTTGACCAGCGCGGTGGCGTCGGCAAAACGTGCATTGGGCAAATGCTTCTGCAGCGAGGCGAAGGCAGCGGCGGAGAACCAGTAATTGTCCATCTCGACGCCGATGGAGAGCTTGTCCCAGCCCCGCTCGGCAAGCACGCTGGCGAGGTAATCCATCGGATGCCGCTCGGTCGACTGCACATAGTGGTCGGCGTAGCCGATGATGTTGTCATGCGCGAGATAAGCGGTGCGCTTGGCGCCGTTGGCGTCCTGGCCGCGGCCGTACCAGACCGGTTCGCCGGAAGGCGGCACGATGACCGCCTGATGCACATAGAAGGACCAGCCATCATAGCCGGTCAGCCAGGCCATGTTGGAGGGATCGCTGACGATCAGCAGATCGACGCCTTTGGCCTCCATGGCCTTCCGCGTCTTGGCGAGGCGCTCCGCATATTCGCCGCGCGAGAATTTCAGATTTGGTTGCATTGTTCTTGGTCCTCGTTTGTTGGGCCTTGCGGCCGGTACTAGCTCTCGAAAATCGTTCCGGCATTCGCCGCCTGCGCGCGGTCGCGGGTGAGCGTGGCGATCGCGGTGTCCTGCACGCCGGTGCCGGTGAGGTCGGCGATCGTGATCTCGCTTGCTGAACGCCGGCCGGGTTTATTGCCGGCAATGATCTCCCCCAGTTCGGTGACCTCAGCGTCGGCGGCGAAGACCGCCGCCTCGATGGCGTGATGGAGTTCGCCGAGGCGCCGCGTCTGTTTGGCGCTGTCGGCGACATAGAGGTCGGCCATGCGCAGGATGGCCGGCGCGATCTCGTTCTTGTGCTCGGCATCCGAGCCCATGGCGGTGATGTGCTGGCCGGCGGTGACGAAACCGGGCTTGATCAGCGGTTCGGTCGAAGGCGTCGTGGTGACGATGATGTCGGCGCCGGCTGCCGCGTTCGCCGCATCCGGCTCTGCCCGCACGAGGATACCGAGCTTCTCGCGCAAGCGCGCGGCTGTAGCCTCCGCCTTGGCGGCGTCGCGCGCCCAGATACGCGCTTCCGCGATCGGCCGCACGAGGCGCAGCGCCTCTAGCTGCAGCCCGGCCTGYACGCCGGCGCCGAAGATCGCCGCTACCTTGGAATCTTTGCGCGACAGATGTCTGGCCGCGACCGCGCCGGCGGCGGCCGTGCGGATATCGGTGAGATAGCCATTGTCKAGCAGCAGCGCTTCGATCAGGCCCGTCTTCGCCGACAGCAGCACCATCATGCCGTTGACGCTGGGCAARCCAAGCTTCGRATTGTSGAAGAAGCCGGGGCTGATCTTGATCGCGAAACCGTCGATACCCGGCACATAGGCGGTCTTCACGTCGACCTCGCCGCGATGCTCGGGTATGTCGAGCCRCAAGATTGGCGGCATCGCTACCGGCAGCGTGGCCAAGGCGCGAAAGGCGTTCTCGACGCAGGCGACCRCTTCCAGGTCGAGCGTCACGATCTTGCGCAGTTCCGCCTCGGTGAGGATGGTCATCCGGCTCATGCTGCACGCTCCGCGATTGCCTCGCCGCAGACGATGCGGCGGTGCAGGTCCATGTCGATGTTGCGRCCGGAGAGGATGAGCACCATTGGGCCGTTCACGCCGACCTTCCCGGCAAGCAGCGCGCCTATGCCGACGGCGCCAGCGCCTTCGACGATCTCGCGCTCCTCCTCATAGGCATGGCGGATGCCGGCGGCGATCTCGTCCTCGGCAAGCAGGATCACGTCGTCGAGCAGGCCACGGCACATGGCGAAGGTCAGCCGGTTGTCGAGGCCGATGCCGCCGCCGAGCGAGTCCGCCAGCGTCGGCAGTTCCTCGACCTGCACTGGACGGCCGGCGTCGAGGCTGGCTTTCATCGCGGCACCCCGCGCCATCGAGATGCCGATGACTTTGGTGCGCGGGCTCACGCCTTTGACCGCCGACGCCACGCCAGCCGCCAGCCCGCCGCCGGACAGCGGCACCAGCACCGCCGCGGTATCCGGAACCTGCTCCATGATCTCCAGGCCAAGCGTGCCCTGACCGGCGACGATATCGGGATGGTCGAAGGGCGGCAGCATGACCAGCCCTTCCTCCGCCACCAGCCTGTCGACTTCCTGCTGTGCGTCATCCTGGCTGTTGCCGATGATGCGGATATCCGCGCCGAGGCGGCGGATGGCATCGAGCTTGTTTTCCGGCACCAGCCGCGACATGCAGATCACCGCGCGGATGCCTTCGAGCTTCGCCGCATGCGCCAGCGCGCGGCCGTGATTACCGGTCGAGGCGGCGACGACGCCGCGCGATTTTTCGTCCGCGCTCAATGCTGCGATCGCATTGGAAGCACCGCGCAGCTTGAAGGCACCGGTGGTCTGGTGATGCTCCAGCTTGAGATGAACAGTATGGCCAGCGCGGTCCGACAGGCTTTGCGACACCACACAGGGTGTCCGCTCGACCTTGCCGGCAATGCGTTCGCGCGCGGCGCGAATATGCTGAAGCTCGACAGTCATTTCGATCACGGACTTTCGTTCACTGCGCCAGCGGCTTCGTCCACAGCCGGCCGAACTCGGGTCGCGGCGTGTCGTCGCCGCAAAGCCGCAGGCAGTTCCAGGCGCTGGCCTGGTTGCTGGTGACCACCGGACGCCCGATCGCTTCCTCCATGCCAGGAACCGCGAGCGCGGCGCGCAGCGCAGTGCACGACACGAACAGCGCATCGGCCTGCGGATGCGTGACCTTGCGCGCCAGCTCGACAAGGGACGCCGGCGTGATCCGCGCCATCTCGCGGTCGTCCTCGAAACCGAGGCAGGAGAAGCTCTGGATGTCGAAGCCATGCGCGGCGAAATAGGCGGCCATCGGTCGGCTGGTGTCGACCGTATAGGGGGTCAGGATGCTGATGCGCTTCACGCCGAAGGCGTTCAGGCCGCGCATGCCGGCCATCGGCGGCGTGACCACGGGCACACCGGGCTTGGCTGCCTGGATCGCCTGCTCGATCTCGGCGTCGCCGATCACCACCGAAGCGGACGTGCAGGAGTAGCAGACGGCATCGAGCGTCTCGTCCGGCAGGATCAGCGCCGCGCCCACCGAAAGCGAAGGCTGCATCTTGCGCAAATTCTCCGGCGTCGTCGGATTGGCGTAGGGGATGCGCGCGACATAGACGCCGATCCGCTCGCTCGCCACCATGCGGCGGAAGTCCACCTCGCTGGTGTGGTCGGTCGCAAGCGCAATCAGTCCGACGCGCTTTTTCAGCGGACGCGCGTCGAGCGTTGGGCGCGCCGTTTCGAGGCGGATGTCGGGCAATGCTTTCATGCTTCTCATCTTTCGATCCTGCCGTAGCGATGCTCCAGCCAGCGCAAGAGCACGACGGAGCAGAGGCTGATGACGAGGAAGAAGGCGCCGACCAGCGTCATCGGTTCGATATAGCGGTAGTAGGTGTTGGCGACGCTCTTGGCCTGGTTCATCAGCTCGAGCACGGTGATCGCCGAGAGCAGCGGCGTCTCCTTGAACATGGCGATGAAATAATTGGCCAAGGCAGGGATCATCGGCGGGATCGCCTGCGGCAGGATGATATGCGTCCAGGTGTGGCGGCCGTTGAGATTGCAGGCCTTGGCAGCCTCCCATTGGCCGCGCGGCACATTGTCGATGCCGGCGCGATAGACCTCGGCCGTGTAGGTGCCGTAGTGCAGGCCAAGCCCGATGACGCCCGCCACCAGCGGCGGCAGCAGGATGCCGATRTCGGGCAGCACGTAGAAGATGAAATAGAGCTGCACCAGCAATGGCGTGCCGCGGATGAACTCGGCGAACCAGCCGACGCTGCGCGCGACGATCCTGTTCTCCGAGCGCCGCGCCAGCGCGATCGCGAGCCCCACGATCGCCGCCAGGATGGAACCCAGAATAGTCGCCAGGATGGTGATCTTCACGCCCTGGATCAGGGTCGGCATGATCTCCCGGACGAAGTTCCAATCCCAATCCATTATTTGGCCCATTCCATCAGACACGCACTCCGTCGAGACCGCGCGCCATCCGGCGCTCCAGCGTGCGAACGCCCCAGGAGATGATCAGCGCCAGCGCGAAATAGATGATGAGGACCGACAGGAACGGCATCAGCGTGCTGCCGGTCTGCGAGCGCACCACTTGCGCCTGGAAGGTCAAGTCGGCGAGCGAGATCAGCGAGACGACCGACGTCGCTTTGAGCAGCTCGATCGCATTGTTGCCGAACGTCGGCAGCATGACCAGCAGCGCCTGCGGCAGGATCACATGGCGCATGCCTTGCCAGCGGCCGAGGTTGAGCGCCGTGCAGGCCTCATATTGCTCGCGGCCGACCGACAGGATGGCGCCGCGCACGACTTCCGCCGCATAGGCGCCCACATTCAAGCCCAGCGCCAGCACGCCGGCCTGCAGTGGCGTCAGCGACAGCCCGGCGAAAGGCAGCACGAAATAGGCCCAGAACAGCTGCACGAAGATCGAGGTGCCGCGGAAGAATTCGATATAGGCGGTTGCGATCGCGCGCAGGATGAAAAAGCGCGACACGCGGCCCATGCCGGCCAGGAAGGCCATGATCAGCGCAAGCACCGACCCCATCAGCGTCAGCTCGATGGTGACAAGCGCACCTTGCAATGTCAGGCCGAGATAGCCGGACCACTGGGTCATGGGGTTCCAACGTTTGCGGTTAGCTTTCTTCTCCCCGTTAACGGGGAGAAGATGCCGGCAGGCAGATGAGGGGCAGCGCGAACTTATTGAGCTATGGCGCCGCCCCTCATCCGGCCCTTCGGGCCACCTTCTCCCCGTGAACGGGGAGAAGGCAGGATTCGCGCCTTACTTCGCCGAGCAGAGCTYCTCGCGCGTCGTCGACATGGCGGCCGCGGCCGAAAAGCCGTAGGGCTCGATGATCTTGGCGAACTCGCCGGACTTCTTCATCTTGGCGAGTTCGACGTCATAGGCATCGCGCAGCGCCTCGTCGCCCTTCTTGAAGGCGGCGCCGTCGCAATAGACCGGCGCGCCCTGCACCGGCGCGATCACTTCGAGATTCGGGTCGTTGGCCTTCTTGATCAGGTCGTTGATCGACAGCACCGGCAGCGAATAGGCGTCGATGCGGCCGTCCTGCACCATCTTCAGCCCGCTCTGGCCGTCCGGCACGACGATGACGCGATCGCGCGGCACGCCCGCGTTGAGCGCCAGCTTCTCCTCGGTGCCGCCGCCCGGCGCGCCGATGGTCGCCGAGGTGTCCTTGGCGATATCCGCATAGCTCTTGAAGCCCTTCGGGTTGCCCTTCTTCACCAGCAGCGCCTCGGCATCGCAAAGCACCGGCTCGGAATAGGCGACCGCCGCGCAGCGTTCCGGCTTCATGAACAGGCCGGCGGTGACCACGTCGAAGCGTCCCGCCTGCAGGCCGGGGATCATGGCGCCATATTCGGAGATCGAGGCGACGATGTCGTTGACGCCGAGACGCTTGAAGATCTCGCGCGCCACGTCGGGCGCTGCGCCTGACACCTTGCCGTCGGCCGCGACCGCCGTATAGGGCGGCTCGTTGGCGATGGCGACGCGCGCGAAACCCTGCTGCTTGAGCTGCTCCAGCTTGGCGTCGTCCGCCGATCGCGCGCCAGAGGCGAACAGTATCGTGGTGATCGCGAGGCCGGCGACGCCAGCCAGAATGCCAAGTTTCTTCATCGTTCCCAACTCCTTGTTTCTGCTTCTTGGTTTGCTCGGTTCGGGACGGCCTTTGGCCGCCCGTGGACGACTTGCATCGCCCGTTCGCATTGCGGTCAGACGCGATGTCCGGCCGCGATGATCTTCTTCAGGAAGCTCTGCGTTCTTTCCTGTTTGGGATGGCGGAAAATCTCATCGGGCTTGCCCTCCTCGACGATGCGGCCGCGGTCGAAGAACAGCACGCGGTCGGCGAAGTCGTGGGCGAAACCCATCTCGTGGGTGACGAGCAGCATCGTCATGTCGGTCTCGGCGGCGAGCTTGCGCATGACGTTGAGCACTTCCTCGACGAGTTCGGGGTCGAGCGCCGAGGTGACCTCGTCGAACAGCATGATCTTGGGCGACAGCGCCAAGGCGCGCGCGATCGCCACGCGCTGCTTCTGGCCGCCGGACAGCTGCGCCGGCATTGCCTTCGCCTTGTCGGCGAGGCCGACCATATCGAGCAGTTCCATCGCCCGCTTCTCGGCGGCGGCGCGCGCGACGCCCTTGGTCAGCATCGGCGCCAGGGTCACATTGTCCATGACGCATTTGTGCGGGAAGAGATTGAAGAGCTGGAAGACCATGCCGATCTTCTGGCGCATCCTGGCCAGGTGCCGCTCGTCGGCCGCCAGCAGCTGGCCGTTGCGCTCCACGTGGTAGAGCTGTTCGCCATCGACCTGGATATGGCCGCCGTCGATCTTTTCCAGCGTCATCAGGATGCGCAGGATTGTCGTCTTGCCGGAGCCGGACGGACCGATCAGCGCCAGCTTCTCGCCCGGCATCACCTGCATCGACAAACCGTCCAGCACCTTGAAGGCGCCGAAGCTCTTCGAAATCGCATCGACCTTGATGATGGGCGCGGGCAATCCATTTTCCCCGTTCTGGAGAAGTCTATGCCCTTAACGATGCGAAACGTGCCAAATCATGTCAATCGGGAAAATAATATCATGACAATATTTCCGGCGCGGCACAATTTCAGGGCAATCTGCGCTCCCTTTGTGCATCAGATGGCGAGCAGGAGATGCTCCGGTTCGCCGAGCAGCAGCTTGGCGACAACGCTCAAGCCCGCGCGCAGTTCCCCCTCGGTGGTCGACCCGAGCGAGATGCGGATCGCAGGATGCCAGGACGTGTCGGCGATGCGGAACGAAGTGCCCGGCGCGATCGCCACTCCGCRCAGGCGCGCCTGCGCGACAAAGCTCTCCTCGGCCCGGTCRCCCGGCAGCTCGAGCCACAGATGCAGCCCGTCGCGATGACAGCGATAGTCGACGCCCGTGAGCACTTCCGCAGCGATCTCCTGCCGGCGTCTCAGCGCGCCGCGCTGCCAGTTGACCAGTTCCATCGCCGTGCCGTCATTCACCCAGCGTGTCGCGATCTCCGCCACCATCGGTGTCGCCATCCAGTTCGAGACGAGGTGACGGTTGGCGACGGCCGCGACATAGCGATCCGGGACCGCCAGATAGCCGATGCGCAGCCCTGGCACGACAATCTTGGTGAAGGAAGTGACGTAGAGCGTCCGCTCCGGCGCGAAGGCGGCGACGGCCGGCGGCCGGCCTTCGACCAGCGGCCCGAGCACGTCGTTCTCGATGATGGCGATATCGTGCTTACGGGCAACGGCGGCGATCTGCTCGCGCCGGGTGGCGTCCATCAACGTCGCCGTCGGGTTGATCACTGACGGCTGGACGAAGACGGCACGAATGTCCGAGAGGCGGCAGGCCTCGTCGAGCGCTTCGGGGATCAGCCCGTTGGCATCGATCGGCAAGCCTTCGAGGTTGAAGCCGAGATAGCGGGCAAGCGGCACCAGCGTGTGATGGCCGATCGCCTCGGTGGCGACCGTCGAGCCGGGCGGCGCCACGCTCATCAGCGCCACCGTCATGCCGGCGGTGGCGCCGTTGGTGAGGCTGATGTTCTGCGGGGACGCCTCCAGCCCGCAGAGCTTCAGCCATTCGACCGCGACCGCGCGGTGGCGCGGGAAAACCATGTTCGGCCGGAACGACAGCGCCGAGCTCGACGGCAGGTTCTCGGCGAGCCAGCCCAGCGCCTGCTTTAGTTTTTCCAGATGCATCGGCTCGCAGACCGGCTTCAGGATGGAGAGGTCGATGACCTCGCCCAGCCGTTCCGGAAGGTAGGGCGGCTCCGGCTCGCGGCGCTGCGTCTGCACGAAGCTGCCGCGGCCGACCTCGCCGGAGATCAGGCCGCGGCGGATCAATTCCTCATAGGCGCGGCTGACGGTCTGCACCGAAAGCTTCAGGTCATCCRCCAGCCGGCGGTGCGTAGGCAGCCGCGTGCCGTTGGCCAGCCGCCCGTCATGGATGGCGCGCGCGAACTGGTCGGCCAGCGAGAGATAGGCCGGGCGGCGGATGAGAGCAGGATCAGGCTGCCATAATGTCATGACTTATTAGAGATCGAAATCAGTGCAATTGACAATCGAAATAATGCATCGTCATGGTGTCTCCAACGAAAGGCGGATCCCGAATGGCGGCAGCGAAACTCGACCCGATCGACCTCAGGATTCTCGACGCCATCCAGCGCGACGGGCGCATCACCAAGCTGGCGCTGGCCGAGAAGGTCGGCCTGTCGYCGACGCCGTGCTGGATGCGGCTGCGCAAGCTGGAAAAGGCCGGCATCGTCTCCGGCTATCACGCCGCGATCGCCATGCGCGCCATCGCGCCGGTGGCGACGGTGCTGATGGAAGTCACCCTGGCCAATCACCGCCAGGMTGACTTCGACCGTTTCGAGCGTGTGGTGCGCGATGTTCCCGAGATCGTCGCCTGCTGGTCGGTAGGCGGCGGCGTCGACTACGTGCTGAAGGTGATGGCGCGCGACATCGATGCCTATCAGCGGCTGGTCGACAGCCTGCTCGAACGTGAGATCGGCATCGACCGCTACTTCACCTACATCGTCACCAAGACGGTCAAGGACGAGACCGTGCTGCCGGTGGCCGATCTGCTGCCGGAGCAACTTTGAGGAGGTAGAGAGATTGCCTGTGGCAGCTGGCTAATAGAGACAATCTCTCTCTGTCAGCTTGCCGAAACAGCCTCTTTGTCTCGATCGCGCGGCTAGTCTCTCCATATCGCCTCGGCACCGGGAGATCCGACTGATGTCCGCGCATTTTGCCCGCACGAACCACCATGAAGCGCTTGACCGCCTCGCCGATCGCCGGCTGTTGCGCGCGCTCGCCTATGTCGATGGCCACTGGACGGCGAGCGAAGCGGCGGCAAGTTTTGAGGTTACCGATCCGGCGACCGGAGCCACCGTCGCCTTCGTGGCGGCACTCGATGCCRCCCAGACGACGAAAGCGATCAACGCCGCGTCCCGTGCGTTTCCCGCCTGGCGCTCGGCGCTGCCGCAGGAACGCTCGAAGATCCTGCGAAAATGGTTCGATCTGATCATCGCGGCCAGGGACGATCTGGCGCTGCTGATGACGCTGGAACAGGGCAAGCCGCTGAAGGAGTCGCTGGGCGAGATCGATTACGCAGCCTCCTTCGTCGAGTGGTATGCCGAGGAAGCGAAACGCCTCAACGCCGAAAGCGTCACTAGCCATCTGCCGAACGCCGAGATGTCGGTGCGCCGCGAACCGCTCGGCGTGGTCGGCGTCGTCACGCCCTGGAATTTTCCATCGGCCATGCTCACCCGCAAGGCCGCGGCCGCGCTTGCCGCCGGCTGCACGGTGGTGGCGCATCCGTCCTCCGAAACACCGCTGTCGGCCCTGGCGCTGGCCGAGCTCGGCGAGCGCGCCGGCCTGCCGGCCGGGGTCTTCAACGTCGTCACCGGCGATGCGCACACCATCGTCGGCGCGATGTGCGCCGACGCCAGGGTTCGCGCCATGAGCTTCACCGGCTCGACCGAGGTCGGTCGGCTGATAGCCGCGCAGAGTGCGCCGACAATGAAACGCTTGGTCATGGAGCTCGGCGGGCATGCGCCGCTGATCGTCTTCGACGACGCAGACATCGACAAGGCGGTGACGATCGCGCTCGACGCCAAATTCGCCACCTCCGGCCAGGACTGTCTCGCCGCCAACCGCATCTATGTGCAGCGGCCTATCTATGACCGCTTCTGCGCCGCTTTCGCGCGCCGCATCGAGCAGCTCCGCGTCGGCAACGGCCTGTCCGCGGACGCCGATATCGGGCCGCTGATGCATGAGCGCGCGGTCAAGAAGGTCGAGGAGCAAGTCACCGATGCGCTTACCCACGGCGCGCGATGCCTGACCGGCGGCAAGCGCCACGCTGCCGGCCCGCTGTTCCACCAGCCGACCCTGCTTGTCGACGTGCCGGACGAAGCTCTGATCATGCATGAGGAAACCTTTGGTCCTGTCGCCGCCGTCACGCCGTTCGACGACGAGGCGGAAGTCGTCGCCCGAGCCAATGCTACCGAATATGGCCTGGTCGCCTATGTCGTCACCGAGAATGGCGCGCGGCAGGCGCGCATAGGCGGCGCCTTGGCGTACGGCATGGTCGCGATCAACCGCGTCAAGATCACCGGCGCGCCGATCCCGTTCGGCGGCGTCAAGCAGTCCGGCATCGGCCGCGAAGGCTCGCGCCACGGGCTCGAAGCTTTTACGGATCTCAAATACCTCTGCCTCGATGTAGCCTAAGCTACGCAGGCCTCATTCTCGTCAGGAGTCAAAAAATGYTCGAACAGTCCAACGAACTCTCCGCCTGGGATCGCGACCACTTCTTCCATCCCTCGACGCACATGGGCACGCACGCGCGGGGTGAGTCGCCAGCCAGGATCATGGCCGGCGGCGAAGGYGTCACCGTCTGGGACAACACCGGCAAGAAGAGCATCGATGCCTYCGCCGGCCTCTATTGCGTCAATGTCGGTTATGGCCGCCAGAAGATCGCCGATGCCATCGCCGAGCAGGCGAAGAACCTCGCCTACTACCACGCCTATGTCGGGCACGGCACCGAGGCCTCGATCACACTGGCCAAGATGATCATCGACCGCGCGCCGAAAGGCATGTCGAGGGTCTATTTCGGCCTCTCCGGCTCCGACGCCAACGAGACCAACATCAAGCTGATCTGGTACTACAACAACGTCCTCGGGCGGCCGGAGAAGAAGAAGATCATCTCGCGCTGGCGCGGCTATCACGGTTCCGGCGTCATGACCGGATCGCTGACCGGGCTCGAGTTGTTCCACAACGCTTTCGACCTGCCGCGCGCGCCGATCTTGCATACCGAGGCGCCGTATTATTTCCGCCGCGCCGATCGTTCGATGAGCGAGGAGCAGTTCTCGCAATATTGCGCCGACAAGCTGGAAGAGATGATCCTTGCCGAAGGCCCCGACACGGTCGCGGCCTTCATCGGCGAGCCGATCCTCGGCACTGGCGGCATCGTGCCGCCGCMGGCCGGTTACTGGCAGAAAATCCAGGCCGTCCTGAACAAATACGACGTGCTGCTCGTCGCCGATGAGGTGGTGACAGGCTTCGGTCGTCTCGGCACCATGTTCGGATCCGATCATTACGGCATCAAGCCGGACCTGATCACCATCGCCAAGGGGTTGACCTCGGCCTACGCGCCGCTTTCCGGCGTCATCGTTTCCGACAAGGTCTGGCAGGTGCTGGTCAAGGGCTCCGACAAGCTTGGCTCGCTCGGCCATGGCTGGACCTATTCGGCGCATCCGATCTGCGTTGCCGCGGGCGTCGCCAATCTTGAGCTGATCGACGAGATGGACCTGGTGCGGAACGCCGGCGAGACCGGCGCTTACTTCCGCACAGAGTTGGCCAAGGCCGTCGGCGGCCACCGGAATGTCGGCGAGGTGCGTGGCGACGGCATGCTGGCCGCGATCGAGTTCGTCAAGGACCGCGACGACCGAGTCTTCTTCGATCCGGCGCTGAAGGTCGGGCCGCAGATCGCCACGGCGCTGGCCGCCAGCGGCGTGATCGGCCGCGCCATGCCGCAGGGCGATATCCTCGGCTTCGCGCCGCCCCTTTGCCTGACGCGCGAGGAGGCCGACATCGTCGTCGCCAAGACCGCCGACGCGGTGAACAGCGTGTTGGCAAGCATCTGAGAAGTGACATGAATGCGATGACCGTAACCGTACCCGCCACCATGGCCGCCGTGCAGCTCACCGGCCATGGCGGCCTGGAGAAGCTCGTCTACCGCACCGATGTGAAGGTGCCCGCGCCGGCCGCCGGCGAGGTGCTGGTCAAGGTCAGCGCCTGTGGCATGAACAACACCGACGTCTGGGTGCGCCAGGGCGCCTATGGCACGGAGGAGGATGCCGCCGCCGTGTCGACCTGGCGCCGGCAAGGCAACACGCTCACCTTCCCGCGCATCCAGGGCACCGACACGGTGGGCACCATCGTCGCGGTCGGTAACGGCGTATCCAACGACCGCATCGGCGAGCGCGTCATGGTCGATTTCTCCATCTACAACCGCGACGACGATTCGCTGGCCGACATCGACTATATGGGCCATGGCCGCGATGGCGGTTACGCCGAATATCAGGCGCTGCCGGCCGAGAATGCGCATGTTGTCGACACCGGGCTCAGCGATGTCGAGCTGGCTACCTTCTGCTGCGCCTATCTCACCGGCGAGCAGATGCTGGAGCGCGCGGCGCTGAAGGCCGGCGAACGGGYGCTGGTCACCGGGGCCTCCGGCGGCGTCGGCTCCGRCATCGTGCAACTGGCGCGGGCCCGCGGCGCCGTTCCTTACGCCGTCGTCGGCAAGGGCAAGGAGCGGGCCGTGCTCGACATCGGCGCCGAGAAGGTGATCACGCGCGGCGTGCCCGACCTGCCCGCCGCCGTCAACGAAGCGACGGGCGGCCAGCCCATAGACGTGGTCGCCGACCTCATCGGCGGCGCCATCTTCAATGACTTGCTGCGCATTCTCCGGCCCGAGGGCCGCTACACGACTGCCGGAGCGATCGCCGGACCGGTCGTGCAGCTCGATCTTCGCACCATGTATCTGAAGCAACTACAGCTCCACGGCTCAAGCCAGGGCACGCGCGCCGATTTCCGCCGCATCGTGCGCTACATCGAGGAAGGAAAGATCAAGCCGCTGGTCGGCGGCGTCTACAGACTGTCGGATTTCCATCGCGCCCAGACCGATTTCATGGGCAAGGACTTCGTCGGCAAGCTGGTGGTGGTGCCGGACGCGATGTGGAGCGGCGCTTGAGCGCGGGACAGATCTGACGGGTCAGCCGAGGTTCGCGCCACTGTCGCCCCAATCGTCGAGAGCCTCGGATAGATCACGATGGCGCTGCCAGCCGGAGTGGCGCCGTGTGGTGGGGCACCGCCGACACGCCGGACGTCGTTGCCGCTCTTGACCTCTTCGGCTAGAGCATAATCCCGAAATTGGGAACCGGTTTCGGGGAAGATCATGCTTCAACATCCAGGGTGCAACGAACGCACGGCCGACTGTGCCGTTTCGCTATACCTCCCATTACAAAACGCTATTTGACGGAGGGGACCCTTCCGGTGCGATGGTGTAGCAAAAGCAGGATAAGGAGYGAGCCATGCCAGGCGCGCTGGAGGGAACGACCGTCGTCTCGCTGGAGCAAGCCGTGGCTGCGCCCCTGGCGACGTCACGGCTGGCCGACGCCGGCGCGCGCGTCATCAAGCTCGAGCGCCTCGAGGGCGATTTCGCCCGCGGCTATGACGACTATGTCCACGGCCTGTCGAGCTATTTCATCTGGAACAACCGCGGCAAGCAGTCCTGCACCGTCGACCTGAAGCAGCCGGACGATCTGGCGCTGGTCGAGGCGATGCTCGCCTCAGCCGACGTGTTCGTCCAGAACCTTGTGCCCGGCGCCACCGACAGGCTGGGCATCGGCAGCGCAGACCTCAGGCGGCGGTTCCCGAGGCTGATCGTGTGCGACATCGGCGGCTACGCGCCAGGAACGCCGGATCACGAACGGAAAGCCTATGACCTGCTCATCCAGGCGGAAGCCGGTCTGGCGGGCATCACGGGATCGGCGACGTCGGGTCCGACGCGCGTCGGCGTATCGATATCCGATATCGCCACGGGACAGGCCGCCTATGCCGCCATCCTCGAAGCCCTGATCATGCGCGAGCGGACCGGGGAAGGGGCCCACCTGCAGGTCTTCTTGTTCGACACCCTCGCCGAATACATGAATGTGCCGTATCTGGCGCGCTATTACGGCGGCAAGGAGCCCAGCCGGCTTGGCCTCGCCCACCCCTCGATAGCTCCTTACGGGCTGTTTCGCGTCAGCGACGGGGAAATCCTGATCGCCGTCCAGAACGAACGCGAATGGGCCGTCTTCTGCGAGAGCGTCCTGCGCTGGCCGTCGGTGGCGACGGATCCGAGATTCGAACGCAACGTGCTGCGCATCAAGAATCGCGAGCCGCTCGACGCTTGTGTGCAGGCGATCCTGGCGCCCTACACGATGRYCGCCTTGTGYGAACTGCTGGACCAGGTGCGCATCGGCTATGGCCGCGTGTCGACCATGGCGGACCTGGCTGTGCATCGCAGCGCGACCAGGGTCGCGGTCGAGACCGCGGTTGGTCCGATAGAGCTTTTCGCGCCGCCCGTCACGGTCGATGGCAAGCGCCCCGAATTGGGCAGGGTGCCCTCGCTCGGCGAACACGATGTGGCCTTGCGACGGGAATTCGGTCCGCCGGATACGGCGGCATCCCAACGGATAGGGAATGGAACGTCATGAGTCTCACCCGCGACCTGACCCGGTTGATCCGCGAAAAGCCGGTGACCGAACGCGATCTTGAATGGGCATCGCTGTTCGTCCTGGATACGCTCGGCTGTGCGCTCGGCGCGTTGCCGACCGAACCTGCCCGCATGCTCAAGGCGGTTGCGCCGCCGGCGCAGGCGGACACGGCCCGCAAGGCATTCTATCTCGGCGGTCTGTCCCATATCCTGGAGATGGACGACCTGCACCGGGATTCGGTGACCCATCCAGGCAGCGTCGTCATTCCCGCGGCCTGGGCCGTGGCCCATGATCACGACCTTGGCGGCGAAGCGTTCCTGCGCGCGGTTCTGGCGGGATATGAAGCCTGTTGCCGCGTCGGCATGTCCGTCGGCAAGAAGCATTACCGGATCTGGCACAACACCTCGACCTGCGGGCCGTTCGGCGCGGCTTTTGCCGTGGCCGAGCTCATCGGCCTCGACGACGACAGGACCGTCTGGGCGCTCGGTAACGCCGGGACCCAGTCGTCGGGGCTTTGGGAGTTCCTGGCCGAGGGCGCCATGAGCAAGCATCTTCACACGGCCCGGGCCGCGGAATCGGGCGTCCTTGCATCGTTCCTGGCCAGGGAAGGGTTCACGGGCGCGCAAAACATCCTCCAGGGCGAAAAGGGATTCTATGCGGGCCTGTGCCCCGACCCGATCCCGGAGGCCGTGACGGCTGGGCCCGATCGGGCCTGGCAGCTGATCAACACCTCGATCAAGCCCTGGCCCTGCTGCCGCCATACCCATCCGGCGATCGACGGCGCCATTGCCTTGCACGCAGAGATAGCCGGCGAAGCCATCGCCAAGGTGAAGGTCGGAGCTTACCGGGCCGCGCTGGACGTGTGCGACCGGCCCTTCCCGGAGGATCCCTACAGCGCCAAATTCTCGCTCCAGCACACGGTGGCGATCGCGCTCGCGGACGGCCGCGTCGACCAGGCAAGTTTCGATGCCGATGCCCGGCAGCGTATGGCCGGCGAACGCAAGAAAGTCGACGTCGAGCTGGCGCCTGGGATCGAGGCTGCGTACCCCGAATCGTGGGGCGCCGAGATCGTGGTGGAGACGGCTTCCGGTCGGCGTCTTTCCGCCGCGCGACACGACGCCAAGGGAGATCCCGGCAATCCGGTGACGGCGACCGAGCTCTCCGAGAAAGCGCGCGCGCAGCTCATCGCCGGCGGCAGTTCGCCAGCCCGCGCCGACGAACTGATCGGCGCCATCCTTGCACTGCCCGGCAACCGCCCGGTGCGCTCGCTGGGTTTGTTTGAACTCGCTGGAGACGCGCGTCCCCAGGCACGTGCCGCGGGGAGCGCTTGATGTTCAAGGATGTCGACAACGAGGAGATCCGCGAGGCCGTGCGTCGGCTCTGCGAGCGGTTTCCGGGCGAATACTGGCGCAAGCTCGACGCCGCCCGCGCTTACCCGCTGGATTTCGTCAACGCGCTGACGGAGGCGGGCTACCTCGCGACRCTGATCCCCGAGGAGTATGGCGGGGCGGGCCTGACGCTTTCGGCGGCGGCGGCCGTGCTCGAGGAGATCCAGCGCGCCGGCTGCAACGGCGCCGCCTGCCACGCGCAGATGTACGTCATGGGCACGCTGCTGCGGCATGGCAATGAGCAGCAGAAGCAGCGTTATCTTCCGAAGATCGCTTCCGGCGAATTGAGACTGCAGGCGTTCGGCGTCACCGAGCCCGGCAGCGGAACCGACACGACCTCCATCCGCACGTTCGCCCGCAGGGACGGCGATCATTACGTCGTCAGCGGCCAGAAGATCTGGACAAGCCGGGCCGAATATTCCGACCTGATGCTGCTGCTTGYCCGCACGACCCCGAAAGACCAGGTATCCAAGCGCACCGAAGGCCTTTCGGTGTTCATCCTCGACATGCGCGAGGCGCTCAAGCAGGGGCTTTCGATCCGGCCCATCCGCACCATGATGAACCACTCCACGACCGAGGTCTTCTTCGACAATGTCGAGGTCCCTGTCGAAAACCTGGTTGGGGAGGAGGGCAAGGGGTTCCGCTATATCCTTTCCGGCATGAATGCCGAGCGGATCCTGATCGCCGCCGAATGTATCGGCGATGCCAAATGGTTGATCAGGAAGGCCTCCGCCTATGCCTGCGAGCGCAACGTCTTCGGCCGGCCGATCGGCGCCAACCAGGGCATCCAGTTCCCGATCGCCAGGGCCTACGCCAACACGCGCGCCGCCGAGCTGATGGTCCGTGAGGCGACGCGCCTCTACGAGGCCGGCCTCGACTGCGGCGCCGAAGCCAACATGGCCAAGATGCTGGCCGCCGATGCCTCGAACGAGGCCGCCAATGCGTGCATCCAGACGCATGGCGGTTTCGGCTTCGCCGAGGAATACGATGTCGAGCGCAAGTTCCGCGAAACCCGGCTCTACCAGGTGGCGCCGATCTCGACCAACCTCATCCTGTCCTACCTCTCCGAGCATGTGCTCGGAATGCCACGTTCCTACTGACGGACAAGGCCAGTGGACACGACAGGGAAGAAACCGTTCGCCGACTGGATTGGCCGTCAAAGCGAAAGCTTCGATGTCGTTTCGCAGCGCCTCGTGCAGAGCTTCAGAGCGATATTCGAGCCCAATCTCGCACCGTTGGCCGCCGGCCACGCGCCATTGGKGATCCACTGGTGCCTGTCGCCGGCGATCGTCGCAATGGACCAGTTGGGAGYCGATGGCCATCCGGCCAGAAACCTGTCCTTGCCGCCGGTGCCGCAGCCGCGCSGCATGTGGGCGGGTGGTGAATTGCAGATGCACGATGCCTTGCGGATCGGCGATGAGGTCCGTCGGGTCTCCACGATCCGCGACGTCGTACGCAAGCAAGGCAGGTCTGGTGAACTCTGGTTCGTCGCGGTCGACCACCGCTATCACACCGCACGCGGCATCGCGCTGAGCGAACGGCACGATATCGTCTATCGCGAGGCCGCGACGCCGAAGCACGCCGCATCGGGCCGCGAGAAGACCGCTCCGATGCCAGGCCGCCCGGTCGGCGCATCGTGGGCCCTGGTCCCGTCGTCCACGCTGCTGTTCCGCTATTCGGCCATCACCTTCAACGGCCACCGCATCCACTATGACCTGCCTTACGCCACCGAAACGGAAGGCTATGAGGGCCTTGTGGTCCATGGCCCGCTGCAGGCCACGCTGATGTTCAACCTCGCGGCGGCTCGCGGCACCGGAATCCCGGCGACCTTCCGCTACCGGGGCGTCGCGCCGGCGATCGCGGGCCGCAGCCTCACCATCGCCGCTTCCCCTGACACTCAGCGGTTCTGGACCCAAGGCGACGGCGGTGTAGTCCATATGGAAGCCGATGTCGGTCGGGATCCGGCGCCATAAGCCCGCACGGCACTCAATGCCGGCCTGGATGACTTTCTCGAGCTGATACCTGTGCTTCGGCGGGCTCGCGAGCTAATGCATGTCGCCCAGAAGTGCGCAGCGGTTCTGGGACAACGACATGCATCAAAACAAGGACTTAAAGCGCGTCGCCTGAATCCGTTTCAGCGCGACGCGCTTTAAGCGAAGCTGCCTGTTGCGCATTGCCGTTTTCAAGTTATGATGGAAATCGTCAATATTGGAAACGATATGAAAAAAAACTTCAAGCTTGAACCGGCAACCGCCGGCGACGCCTCCGACATCATCAACCTTCTGAGCTGGGCTTTCGGCTTCAGCAAGGTCCGGTCTGAGGAATACATCGCCAATGCCGGGCTGGCTTCGCTGAGGCTCCTGCGCGACGAGGACGGGCTTCCGATGGCTTGCGCGGCCTTGCTCGAAACCGCGCATGTCTTCCACCGCAGGCCGGTGCGGGCCGTCAACATCGCCCATGTGGCGATCGCGCCGGAGCGGCGTGGGCAGGGCCTAGCGGTTCCCTTGGTCGACGCGCTTTGCGAGGAGGCAAAGGCAAATGGCGCGGCGGTCGCGACGCTGTTTGCCTCGACCCGGCCGGTCTATCGCAAGGCGGGCTTCGAGCTCGCCGGCCACGAGATCGTCTACGAGGCCGAGACCGCGGCGTTGCCCTCCGCCAGCCGGCTTGGCTTCGAGCGCGTCGAACTCGACGATCAGCGGCTGGCCGGCGCCTATGCCGAAAAGACGTTGCGCGAATCCGGGCTGCTCGTGCGCGGCACGGCGCACTGGAACGAGTTGCGCCGCGCGCCGACCGATGCGCTCGCCGCCTATTTGGCCGAGGGCGAGGCCGCCTATCTGATCCTCGACATGGGCAACGAGGCGCGTCTTGAGGTCCGGGACTGGTTTGCCGCTTCGCCCGAGGCGGCGCTTGGCCTGCTCTCCTTCCTCGCCCGCTTCCGCTCGGTCTATCCGGCCGTGCGCTGGCACGGCGCTCCGCAGGACGATCTGGTGGCGGCCATGCCGGACAAGGGCTGGCGGCTTGCGCATCAGGAGGAGTGGCTGCTGCGCGTGCTCGACCCCCCAGCCGCGCTGCGCCAGCGCGGCTACCATGTCGACGCAGCCCGGCTCGCGTTGCGCATCGGCGAGGCGCCGCCGCTGGAGATCGACATCCGCGCCGGCAAGGCGGAGGTAGGCGAGGCGGCCGGCGCGTTGGGCGGGGCGGTGTCACTGCAACCGACCGCCTTCGCCCAGCTCTTCACGGGCTTTCGCAGCGCCTCGAAACTGGCGCAGTATCGCCTCGTTTCCGGCGACTCGGCTGACATACGCCGCTGTGACCAGCTCTTTGCCGGATCGCCGCCCTGGGTGGCGGAACATTTCTGAGCATGATCCCGAAAAGGTGGGAACCGGTTTTGGACAGGATCATGCTCACACCAGGAAGCTTTTGAGGGATATTGCATGACACACGCGCTGATAGCCTCGCTGAGAGCGGCGGCGGGCGACATGACGCCAGCGCTGGYGCGGGTCGCCGAGACGGTGCTGGCGCAACCCGACGCCACGCTTCGCCAGAGCATCACCGAGCTTGCCGAAACGTCCGGATCGTCTGAGGCGAGCGTCATGCGCTTTTGCCGCGACCAAGGCTTTTCCGGCTTCCAGGATTTCAAGCTGGCGCTGGCCAAGGAATTGGCGACCGACGAACGGGCGCGCGATAACGGCTCTCCTTCCGACGACATCCAGCGGCTGGTCGAAACCGCGATCACCTCGCTGCGCGAGACCGAGCAGCTGATCGTTCGCGAAGACGTCGCCGTCGCGTCGCGAAAACTCCTCGACGCTTCCGTGGTCGAGTGTTTCGGCATCGCCGCCTCCGCCGTCACGGCGCAGTATCTCGCCTACAAGATGACCCGCATCGGCAAGTTCAGCCGCGCGCTGGGCGATGCGCATCTGGCGGTTATGGCGGCGGGAACCGCGCAGCCGGGGACGGTGCAGGTGGTGATCTCGAGCTCCGGCTCGACCATCGACGCCGTGCGTGTCGCCGAGCTCGCCCGCTCCAAGGGCGCTTTCGTCATCGGTATCTCCAACCGTTCGAAGAGCCCGCTGATCGCCGTCTGCGACCTGGCTTTGATTGCCTCCTGGCCGGAGACGCCGCTCACTGGCGGCGCCTTCCCGTCGAAGATCAGCCAACTGCTCATCGTCGATGCGCTGGTCGCCGAGATGACCAGGCAGGATCCGAAGCGGCTGGTCGAGCTCAGCCGCACGGCGGAGGTCGTGAGTGACCGCAGCTTCTGATTTGCCGGTGCTCGCCATCGATATCGGCGGCACCAAGATCGCGACAGCCGAAGTGCGTGGCGGCATGATCGCCAACCGCCGCCAGGCGCCGACGCCACGCACCGGCAGGGGTGACGACCTGATCGCGGCCATCGCTGGGCTTGCGCCGAAAAGCGGTTTTGGCGCGGTGGCCGTCGCCACCACCGGCATCGTGCGCGACGGCGCGTTGACGGCGCTGAACCCCGAAACCCTGCCGATCGAGGACGGTTATCCGATTGCCTCGGCGATCGAGCGCGCTTTCGGCATGCCGCCGTTCGTCGTCAATGACGCGCAGGCCGCTGCCTGGGCCGAATTCACGATCGGCGCCGGCGAGGGTTTTCGCAACTTCGCCTTCTTCACCGTCTCCACCGGCATCGGCTGCGGGCTGGTGATAGATGGCCGGCTGGAAAGCGGCGCGACCGGGCTCGYCGGCCATGTCGGGCACACGCGCTCCGAGCCCGGCGGCATCCTGTGCGGCTGCGGCCGGCGCGGCTGCCTGGAGACGGTCGCCTCGGGTACGGCGCTGGCGCGGCTGGGCAGCGCGCGCCTGGGCCGCAAGGTTACGGCGCCGGAGCTGTTTGCGGCGGCGGAACAAGGCAACGGTAATGYCGCGGAAATCATCGCCGGCGCGGTCGCAGCACTGGTCAACGCCTTTGCTGACCTGACGGCCTCGGTTGATGTCGACTGCTTTGCCGTCGGCGGCGGAGTCGGCCTCGCCGGCGGCTTCATCGAGGCACTGCACGCGCGCTCGCTCGACCTGCCCCGCGTCTACCGGCGTCCCATCCTCGCCGCGCGTGCGGGCGCCGATGCCGGCCTGCTTGGCGCGGCGACGCTGGCACGCTCGAAAGTGCCTGACGGAAATTTTCATCTTATATAACTTCTTGACAAAAACTTTCATCTACGCTTGGTTAGAGAGGTGATGCTCTTCCAGGAGATGCCCCGGTGCAGGCCAAGCAGGGCGATTTGCTCGCCACACTCGATGGAACGCTGGTCGTGTCGTGCCAGGCCGAATCCGGCCTGCCGCTCGACGCTCCCGGCCACATCGCCGCGATGGCGCGCTCCGTCGTGTTGGGCGGCGCCACCGGCGTCCGCATCGAGGGGGTGGCCAACATCGCCGCCGTCCGCGCGGCGGTCGACGTGCCGCTCATCGGCCTGATCAAGTCCAGGCGCGACGACACCGAGGTCTACATCACACCGACGCTCGACGACGTCGCCGCCGTCGTCGAGGCCGGCGCCGATGTCGTCGCGATCGACGCCACCGCCCGGCCGCGCCCCGCCGAGCTGAAGGCGATGTTCGCCAGCATCGCGACGAGGGGGCGGCTCTCCATGGGCGACGTCGCCACGCTCGATGAAGGCCGGCGCGCGCTCGATGCCGGCGCTGACCTCATCAGCACCACCATGGCCGGCTACACAAACTATTCCAGCGACCAGCGCGGCCCCGCCTTCGCCCTGATGGAGGAACTCGCCCGTGCCGGCCTTCCTTTCGTTGCCGAGGGGCGCATATGGTCGCCGCACGAGGCCGTCCGTTGCTTCGAGCTCGGCGCCCGCTTCATCGTCGTCGGCGGCGCCATCACCCGGCCCGACGCCATCACCCGCCGTTTCGCCGACGAGGTCGCCGCCTCGAGTGCCCGTCCGCAACTGAGAAGGAACCCGACATGATCAAGCGCCGTCGCGTCGCCGTCATTGGTGCAGGCTTCATGGGCTCCATGCATGCCGGCATCTTCGCCAGTATGATGGGCTCCGAGCTCGCGGCCATCGTCGATCCCAACCGCGCGTTGGCCGAGGCCGTGGCGGCCAAGGCGCCGGGCTGCAAGGTCTATGACAGCCATCAGGCGCTGCTCGGCTCGGAACGCGATCTCGATCTCGTCTCGATCTGCACGCCGGACAATCTGCATCTGGCGCCGGCCGTTGCAGTTGCCGAAGCCGGCATCAACGTCTTCGTCGAGAAGCCGATCTCCTCCAAGGTCGACGACGCCCAGGCCATCATCGCGGCTTGCGAGGCGGCGGGCRTAAAGCTCGGCGTCGGCTACCTGCTGCGCTTCGATCCGCGCTACGCCGCCGCCAAGGAGCTGATGGCATCGGGCAAGATCGGTGAGCCGATCCACATCTATGCCCGCCGCAACAGCGCCCGCACCGAGGGCCCGAAGCGCTATGGCGGCAAGCTGCCGCTGGCACTRCATGTCACCGTCCACGACGTCGACATGGTGTTGTGGATGCTCGAGGGCCAGCAGCCGGTGTCGGTCTATGCGCAGCAGACCGATAAGCTGCTGGGCAGCTCCGGCACACAGGACAGCATCGCGGCCATCGTGCGCTTTTCCGGCGGCACAGTCGTCAATTTCGAGAGCGCCTGGTCGCTGCCGTCCGGCGCGCGCCACATGATCGACGCGCGCATGGAACTTATCGGCACCGACGGATCCTWCGAGGTCCAGTGCGGCGACAGCGGGCTCTATTTCGCCAGCAACGAGACGTCGCGCGAGATCGACACCCAGCACTGGCCCCAGCTCAACGGCCGCATCGACGGCGACCTCGCGCGCCAGCTCGGCGGCCTCATCGACTGGCTGGACGGCGCGGCGATGCCGATCGCCACCGGCCGGGAAGCCCTTCGTTCGCTCGAACTCACCCTTGCCATGATGCAGTCGGCACAGAGCGGCGAAATCGTGCGCCTCGGTTGAGCTCAGTCAAACGGACGGCGCTGTTGCAACGAGGCCAGACGGCCCAAGAATGGGAGACGAAAACATGCTGAACAGACGCAATCTACTGATGCTTGGCGCGGCCGCCGCCGCGCTCTCGCTGGCCGCGCCGGCCTCGGCCGAAGACAAGCCGTTCAACGGCGTGCAGATATCGGTGCTGCTCGAGGGCCATCCGACCACCGACGCCATCCAGAAGATGGTGCCCGAATTCAAGGAGAAGACCGGCATCGACGTGGCGATCGAGGTCGTGCCCGAGGCCGACATCACCGCGAAGGAGCTGCTCGAGTTCTCGTCCAAGTCCGGCCGCTACGATGTCGTCCAGAACAACATCATCTACCTGCYGGGCTTCGTGAAGTCGGGCTACATCGTGCCGCTCGACGATTTCCTGGCCAAGCACAAGGAGAATTTCGACAAGGCCGATTTCGTGCCTGGCTATYTCAATACCAACGTCCTCGACGGCAAGGTCTACGGCCTGCCGGTCTATGGCGAGAGCACCTTCGTCATGTACCGCAAGGACCTGTTCGAACAGTACGGGCTGGCGGCGCCGAAGTCCTTCGAGGACATCGAGAACGCGGCGAAAACCATCTCGGAAAAGACCAACAAGCAGATCGCCGGCATCACCATGCGCGGCCAGCAGGGCATCCAGGGCGTCTATGTCTGGGCGGCCTATCTGTGGGGCTTCGGCGGCTCCTTCTTCGACGCCAGCGGCAAGTCGGCGCTGGCGACACCTGAAGGCATCGCCGCGCTCGACGCCTTCACCAAGGTGCTGAAGGACTACGGTCCGGTCGGCGTCGCCAATTTCRGCTGGGAAGAAAACCGGCTGCTCTTCCAGCAGGGCAAGGCGRCAATCACGCTCGATGCGACCGTCAACGGCGCCTACAATGAAGATCCGGCCGTCTCGACGGTGGTCGGCAAGGTCGGCTATGTGCCGGTGCCGATGAAGTCGGCTTCGCCGAAGGGCGGCTCGTCCTCGCTCGCCGTGCATTCCATGTATGTCTCGGCCGAGTCGAAGAACCAGGAAGCGGCGGCCCTCTTCGCCGCCTGGGCAACCGCAAAGGAGCAGCAGCTGAAATCGATCGAGACCGATCCCAACTCCGGCGTGACCTCGCTCTCGGCGCTCAACAGCGACAGTTTCGGCAAACGCTACGGCGCCTTCAAGGAAGGCATGATCGCGGCCATCAACGCCGGCAACCCGCAATATCTGCCGACGGTCGAGCAGGCGAACGAGATCATCAACAACACTGGCATCGCCGTCTCCAAGGCGCTCGCCGGAACCGCAAGCGCGGCCGACGCCCTGAAGGAAGCCGACGAAGCCAACAACGCCGCGCTCGCCCGCTAGGTCGAGAGGCGTGCCCTGCCGCGTGCGCTCCCTGTGCGCGGCAGGGTGAATTTCCCTGCATTCATGGATTGATGATGAGACCCGTGGCCGCAGCGTCCGATCCTACAAGGCATTTCTTCCAGCCGATCATCGTCTGCCTGACGGTAGCATCGGTGGCGCTGACGCTGTTTGTCATCTGGATTTCCCTGCACGACCTCTCGCTGATGCGGGCAGGGCGCGAGAAGTTCGTCGGGCTCGACAACTATATCCGCTTCCTCGGCGATCCGCGCGCCATGGCCGCGCTCTGGCGCACGGTGCTCTTCACCGTGCTGGCCACCGTGATCGAGATCGCGCTCGGCCTTGCCGTCGTGCTCTTCCTCGACCGCGACTTCGCCATGAAGCGGCTGGTGCGGACGTTGCTTCTGGTGCCGATCATCATGACGCCTGTTGTCGTCGGCCTCACCTGGCGCTTCCTCTTCGACCCGGCCACCGGCATGGCGAACTATCTTCTGTCGCTGGTGGGCAWCGCCCAGGTCGACTGGCTTGGCAGCCCGCGGATCGCGCTGTTTTCGGTACTGGTCGCCGACATCTGGYAGTGGACGCCCTTCGTCATCCTGCTTGTGATGGCCGCGCTTGAATCGGCGCCCACCGATCCGCTCAACGCCGCCCGCGTCGACGGCGCACGCGAATGGCAGGTCACCTGGTACGTGCTCCTTCCCATGCTGCGCCGGGCGCTTGCCATCGTCGCGCTGATCAGGGCGATCGACAGCATCAAGGCCTTCGACCTCTTCTACATCATGACGCGCGGCGGGCCGGCGTTGTCGACCGAGACGCTGAACTATTACGGCTATATCGTCGCCTTCACCAATTTCGACATCTCCTACGCCTTGGCTATCGCCATCATCCTGACCGTGTTCACCAATGTCGCGCTGCTCAMCATGTACAGCGTGCTCTTCCCGAAGACCGGGAACCGCTGATGGCCAGGCGCGCGCTGTTCTATGTTGGTCTGGCCCTGCTTCTGCTTGCGGTGCTGTTCCCGCTCTATTGGGTCGTCGTCACCTCCTTCAAGACGACGCGCGACGCCTTCGCCATTCCGCCCGTCTGGCTGTTCAGCCCGACGCTCGACAACTATCGGACGGTGTTCGCCAATCGCGGCTTCCTTAGCGCCTTCGCCAATTCCTTCATCGTCTCGATCCTCTCCAGCGCGCTTGCCGTCGCCGTCGGCTCGCTCGCGGCTTATGGTCTGGCGCAGCAGCCGGCGGAGCTGCGCCGCGCCCGGGAGAAATTCATCCTCAGCCTGCGCATCGCGCCGGCGCTGCTCTTCGTCATCCCCATGTATTACCTCGCGACCCGCATCGGCGCGCTGAACAAACACTGGCTGCTGATCGCCGCCTATGCCTTCGTCAACGTACCCTTCACCATCTCGCTGCTCATCACCTTCTTCGACGACATCCCGAAGGAGTTGCGCGATGCGGCGCGTGTCGACGGGGCGCGCGAGTTTTCGATCTTCTGGCACGTCTATTTGCCGGCCGCCCGCGGCGGCATCATAGCCACGCTCATCCTGTGCGTGCTGTTCACCTGGAACGAGTTCTTCGTGGCGCTCGTGCTGACCGGCCGAGACACTCAGACGCTGCCGGTCTCGATCACCTCGTTCCTGACATTCCAGGGCATCCAGTGGGGCGCGCTGACCGCCGCCGCCACCCTCATCATGCTGCCGATGATCGTGCTCGGCGTCCTGGTGCAGGGACAGGTGGTGCGCGRCATGACGCTTGGCAGCGTGAAGGGCTGAACATCCGATGGCGCAACTCTCGATACGGTCGGTCTCGAAATCCTACGGAGCGGTCCAGGTGCTGGACGACGTCTCGGTCGAGGTCGAGGAGGGCWCCTTCGTCGTGCTGCTCGGCCCGTCCGGCTGCGGGAAGTCGACGCTGCTCCACGCCGTGGCCGGTCTCAACCCGATCGATTCCGGCAGCATCGTCATCGGCGACCGCAACGTCACCAACCTGCCCGCGCGGGAACGCGATGTCGCGATGGTCTTTCAGTCCTACGCGCTCTATCCGACGATGACGGTGGCGCAGAACATCGCCTTCCCGCTCAAGATGCGCGGGCTCGACCGCAGGACTTCGGACGAGAAGGTCGCCGGCGTCGCGCGCCTGCTGCAGATCGAGCCGCTGCTATCGCGTCTGCCGCGCGAGCTTTCCGGCGGCCAGCGTCAGCGCGTCGCCATCGGCCGGGCGCTGGTGCGCGACCCCCGCCTCTTCTTGTTCGACGAGCCGCTGTCCAATCTGGACGCCGCACTGCGCACCGAGCTCAGGGCCGAGATCAAGCGCCTGCACCAGTCGATCCGCCGCACCATGGTCTATGTCACGCACGACCAGACCGAGGCGCTGACGCTCGCCGACAAGATCGTCATCCTGAAGGCCGGCAAGATCGAGCAGACCGGAACGCCGCTCTCGCTCTATGACGATCCCGACAATGTCTTCGTCGCTGGTTTTATCGGCACGCCGCGCATGAACTTCCTCAAGGCGACGGTGGTCGATGACGGCAAGGCGCTCACGGCCGGCGAAGCGAGAGTGGACATTACGCATCTCAAGGCTCGGCTAGATAACGGCCGCACCGTCACGCYCGKCATCCRCCCGGAACATCTCGACGAGAAGGAAGGCGTGACGYTTTCTCTGGCTGTCGACGTCACCGAGCGGCTGGGTTCGACCTCATACGTCCACGGCGCGCTGCCCTCCGGCGAAACGGTCGTCGCCGAACGCCGCGAGGATCAACCGCGCTTCGGCGAGACGATAACGCTGCGTTTCCAGCCCACCMGCGCCCGTATCTTCGACGCCGAGGGCAACCGCATCCGCTAGCGAGGCGTCCACTGCTGACCGATCCCTGCCGGCAGCCTTCCTGGTTCAAGCGCCRCCGCCATGGCTTGGCGCATCGGCTGCGGCCATCCAGGATTTCAGGCGTTCGAGCATAGGCTCCGTCAGCGGGGTGGATTTCCGTTCCGCAAGATTGAAGAAAACCGTTTTGGCGGCGAGCTTCGCCGCGAGTTCGCCGCCATGCAGCCTGCGCATCTCGTAGTCCGTCTGGATGGAGGTGCGGCCGACACTGCGGACCGTGCCGTAGATTTCCACGATGACCCCCGATGGCACCTCGCCGACGAAGTCGATCTCATGCCGGACGTCGGCCCACCCCCTGTCGGCCCATTCGGGCGTCGTCGGCGCCCAGCCGGTCGCCTGTCCCAGCAGGATGTTGATGGCGTCGTCGAAGAAGGCGACGTAGAACCGCGTCGTCATGTGGCCCATCATGTCGCAATTCCAGGGTTGAACCACAGCTCTCGTCAGTAAGATCATCTTTGCTCCCGATAATTTATCCGATGCGACCCACATCTAGACCAGCGGGGATCGGTTGTCTCCGTGGAGAGCCTAAAGCGCGTCGCGATCTTTCAGATTTGCTCCATGCGCGTTAGGTTTTTGATTTTACGCATGCCTTATCCCGAAACCGGTTCCCGCTTTCGGGAGACATGCTTTGATCGATTGCCGGATCTCTGACGGGTCGATTTTACAGCGACGGCAGGATGCCCCGAATGTGGCTGGCGAACGCCTCGACGGCCGGCGATCTCGTGGTTTCGGYGAAGGCGATCAGGACGCCGAGCCGGGACAGTCTCGGAAGCGGCGCGTTGAGGATGAACAGGTCCGGCGGGACGGCCTTCTGCGTCATTACGCTTATCGCAAGGCCGGAGCGCGCCACGGCTATCAGGCCGGTGAGGCTGTTGCTGGCGTAGGCTATCTTGTAGCGCAGCCCGGCACGGGACATGGCATCGCAGGCCGCCTTGTGGTCCATGGCGTTCGAGGCCGRCAGGGCCAGCGGCACGGTCTCGCCGAACTCGTGCAGCTCCAGTGTCGGCTTGCTGCCGACCCAGACCATCGCTTCCGTGCGCACGACCTCCCTGGACGCGCTCGCGTCCGGAATGGAGACGAGCGCCAGATCGACCTGGCGCGCATGCAGCAGGCTGTGAAGCTCGACGGTCGGCGCGGCCACGACCTTGATCTCGATGTCCGGATAGAGGGTCCCGAAACTTCTCAAGAGCGTGGGAAAGAAGGCGCTCAGATAGTCTTCCGGGCTGCCGAAGATGATCGAGCCCCGCAGGCCCTTGCCGGAAAAAGCCGAAACCRCTTCGTCGTGGATCTTGAGGATGCGCTCGGCATAGGCAAGGAAGCGCTCGCCGCTGCCGGTTAGGCGCACGCCGCTGCCGCTGCGATGGAACAGGCTCTGGCCGCCGAGCGCATCCTCGAGCCGCTGTATCTGCATCGTCACCGCCGATTGCGTGCGCCCGACCTGCACGGCCGTGGCGCTGAGCGTTCCCGAATGCGCCGCGCGCACGAAGGTTGACAGCAATTTGAGATCGAGGGGTGCAGCCATATCAATTCCATTGATATCGGAGTTCGATATCTATCAATTTTACTGCTGTTGCGCCAGCCGCTAATCTTCGGGTCTGCATTCTTGGCGAGGCTGTGAGATGTCGAGAAATCTGGACAATGCCTTCTGGTCGGCGGCGCGAAAGCACCTCATCCGTTATGGCGGCGCCTTCGAGCCCGCCATCATCGAGCGCGCCGAAGGCTCGTTCGTCTACGACGCCGACGATCGGCCGATACTCGACTTCACCTCAGGCCAGATGAGCGCGCTGCTCGGGCATGCGCATCCGCGGATCGTCGCGACGGTGCGCCGCCAGGTCGAAACCGTGGCGCATCTCTTCAGCGGCATGCTGTCCCGCCCGGTCGTCGAGCTTGCTGAGCGCCTCGCCGCGCTGGCGCCCGGCCTCGACAGGGCGCTCCTGCTTTCGACGGGCGCGGAGTCGAACGAGGCGGCCATCCGCATGGCCAAGCTGGTGACGGGCAAGCACGAGATCGTCGCCTTCTCCAAGAGCTGGCACGGTATGACCGGGGTCGCCGCTTCCGCCACCTACAGCGCCGGGCGCAAGGGCTACGGGCCTGCGGCGGTCGGTTCGATCGCGATTCCCGCGCCGAACAGTTTTCGCCCGCGCTTCAAGAAGGCAGACGGCTCGCTCGACTGGGCGGCCGAGCTCGACGATGCCTTCGCCTTGGTCGACAGCCAGTCGACCGGCAGTCTGGCTGCCTTCATCGCCGAGCCGATCCTGTCGAGCGGCGGCATGCTGGAGCTGCCGCCGGGCTACCTCGCGGCGCTGAAGCAGAAATGCCGCGAACGCGGCATGCTGCTCATCCTCGACGAGGCGCAGACCGGCGTCGGCCRCACCGGCGACATGTTCGCCTTCCAGCGCGACGGCGTCACGCCCGACATCCTCACTTTGTCGAAAACCATCGGCGCCGGCCTTCCGCTGGCGGCCGTCATGACGAGCGCCGAGATCGAGGAAACCGCGCATGAGCGCGGCTTCCTGTTCTACACCACCCATGTCTCCGATCCACTGCCGGCCGCCGTTGGCGTGGCCGTGCTCGATGTCGTCGAAGGGGAGCGCCTCGTCGAGCGCGCACGCCATCTCGGCAAAAGGCTTTTCGACGGACTGTTCGAACTGAAGCAACGCTATGAATGCGTCGGCGACGTGCGCGGCCGCGGCCTGATGCTGGGCGTCGAGATCGTCAAGAACGGAGAGAGCCGCGAGCCCGACCACGAGCTCGGCGCGAAGATTGCCGCGGAGGCATTCAGGCGCGGGCTCAGCATGAACATCGTCAAGCTTCCCGGCATGGGCGGCGTGTTCCGCATCGCGCCGCCGCTGACGATCTCCGAGGACGAGCTCGATCTCGGATWGCGCACGATCTCCGACGCCATCGAGGCGGTGCTGTCCGCCGGCGCCGGCCGCCCAGGCATCRCCGCCGAGTGACGGGCAGGGGCCTATGAACGAAGCGAGCATGACTGAACAGGCCTCGGGCGACACGCCGGACCGGGACGCGGCGGCCGGCACCATCCGCGTGCTTGTCGCCAAGCTGGGGCTGGACGGGCACGACCGGGGCGCCAAGGTGGTGGCGCGGATCCTGCGCGATGCCGGCATGGAAGTCGTCTATACCGGCCTCTACAAGTCGCCGGGCGAAGTCGTGGCGGCGGCGGTCCAGGAGGACGTCGACGTCATCGGCGTCAGCCTCCTTTCCGGATCGCATGTTCCGCTGTTCCGGGAACTTGGGCGCTGCCTGCGCGAAGAGAAGGCCGATCACATCTTCGTCGTCGCCGGCGGCGTCATTCCCGAGCAGGACTATGCCGCTTTGTGGGATAGCGGCGTCGACGCGATCGTGCCGCAGGAGGCGCGGGCCGAGCTGATCGTGATGACGATCAGGGACCTGATCGCCGCTCGTGGCCGGGTATGACCGTCTTCACGCCTTCGAGGCCGGTGAGGCGTGCGGCATACAGGCCCTCGATCGAGCTGGTGCCCGAGATACTCGCCGGCAATGTTGCGGCCATCGCCCGCATGATCACGCGCGCCGAGGCGGGCTATCCGGAAGCCACGTCCGCGCTGGCGCAGATCTACCGCCACACCGGCAAGGCGCATGTCGTCGGCATCACCGGCGTTCCGGGGGCGGGCAAGTCCACGCTCGTGTCTTCCCTCGTCCGAGCGTTCGCGTCGGAGGGGCGCAAGGTCGGCGTCGTCGCCGTCGATCCGAGCAGCCCGTTCTCCGGCGGCGCGATCCTCGGTGACAGGGTGCGCATGAGCGAGGCGGCTTCGTCCTCGCAGGCCTTCGTCCGCAGCATGGCGACACGCGGTCATCTCGGCGGCCTTGCCCGCTCTACGTTGCAGACGGTCGACGTCCTCGACGCCGCCGGCTACTCGCCCATCATCATCGAGACCGTCGGCGTCGGCCAGGACGAGGTGGAAGTGGTGACGGCGGCGCACAGCATCGTCGTTCTCTCGGCGCCGGGGCTCGGCGACGACATACAGGCGATCAAGGCCGGCATATTGGAGATCGCCGATATCMATGCCGTCAGCAAGGCCGACAAGCCGGAAGCGGCGGCAACCGTCTCGGCCCTGCGTGGTATGATGACCCTCGGGTCGCAAAGGGCGCGGTCGAAATGGACGCCGCCGGTGCTTCCGGTCAGCGCCGTCTCGGGCGAGCGGATCGGCGAGCTGAAGGATGCCATTTCCAGGCATTGGGGGCATCTGCGCGACAGCGGCGAGCTGGCCGAGCGGCAGCGCGGCATTTGCCGGACGCGGATCCTCGGCGCGGCCAAATATCTTTTCCAGCGCAAATTCGATGAGCGGGCCGGCGAGATCGGAGAGCACATCCAGGCGGTCGTGAACAGGGATATGGACCCTGCCGGCGCGGCTCGCCTTCTGCTCGGCTGGACGGACGAGGGGCAAGCGACATGAATCTGTTCTCTGAGACCGCGATCGAGGACATCCGCGAGAAACAGGCCGCGTGGGAGGAGAAGGAACTCGCCGCCGCGCTCGGCAGCCGGCCGGAGGAAAAGCCGGCCTACGAGACGGAATGCGGCATTCCGCTGAAGCGCGTCTACACGGCCGCCGACATCGCCGACATTCCGGCCGACGAGCTCGGTTTCCCCGGCGCCTATCCCTTCACCCGCGGCGCCTATCCGACGATGTATCGCGGGCGGCCCTGGACGATCCGGCAGGTCGCCGGCTTCGGCAATCCCGAGGCCACGAACCAGCGCTACAAATACATGATCCAGACCGGCCAGACCGGGCTCTCGACCGACTTCGACTTGYCGACGCTGCTTGGTCTCGACTCGGACGATCCGCGGGCGTTCGGCGAGGTCGGGCGCGTCGGCGTCGCCATCGACACGGTCGACGACGTCGACCGGCTGTTCGACGGGATCGACCTGGAAAAGATCTCGGTCTCGCTCACCATCAATCCGTCGGCCTGGGTGGTCTATGCCATGTATGTCGCCGTCGCGGAGCGGCGCGGCTACGACCTCCACAAGTTGGCGGRCACGCTGCAGGCCGACCCGCTGAAGGAATATGTCGCGCAAAAGGAGTGGATCTACCCRGTGYGTCCCGCCRTGAGGCTGTTGCGCGACCTCATCATGCACAGCGCCAAGGCGACGCCGAAGATCAATCCGATCAGCCTCAGCGGCTATCACCTCTCGGATGTCGGCGGCAACGCTCTGCAGGAGATCGCCTTCATCATGGCCTTCACCATCGCCTATTGCGAGGAGGTCACCGGCGCCGGCATGGACATCGACGACTTCGCGCCCCGGCTGTCCTTCTTCTTCATCAGCCACCAGGATTTCTTCGAGCAGATCTGCAAGTTCAGGGCGGCGAGGCGGGTCTACGCCAAGATCATGGCGCAGCGCTTCAAGGCCAGGAAGCCGGAATCCATGCGGCTGCGGGTGCATGTGCAGACCGCGGCGATGAGCCTGACCAAGGTCGAGCACCACAACAACCTCATGCGCACGGCGATCCAGGCGCTCGGCGCCGTGTTGGGCGGCTGCCAGAGCATGCACACCAACGGCCTCGACGAGGCCTTTGCCATCCCGACCGAAGAGGCCATGAAGCTGGCCATCCGCACCCAGCAGATCATCCGCGACGAGATCAACGTGACCTCCGTGATCGACCCGCTCGGCGGCTCCTATTTCATCGAGCGCCTCACCCGCGACATGGAGACCRAGATCTGGAAACTGCTGGACGAGGTGGATGAGCGCGGCGGCGCCGTGAAGCTGGTCGAGGAAGGCTGGTTCCAGCAGAAGCTCGCGGACTCGGCCTACGCGACATTCCAGAAGATCGATGCCGGCGAGAAGATCTCGGTTGGCGTCAACCGCTATGTCGACGAGGCCAGCCGCTCGGCCGAAGTGCACATCCATCCCTATGACGAAGCGTGCACGCAGCTGCAGATCGACCGCCTACAGGCGGTGCGGGCGAGCCGCGACAATGCCCGCGTCCGGGAACTGCTGAAGGACCTCGCCGAACAGGCGAGGTCTGACGACATCAATCTTTTGCCGAAGACCATCGAGGYCGTGAAGGCGAAGGCGACGCTTGGCGAGATCTGCGCCGCGCTGCGCGAGGTCTGGGGCGCTTATGCCGAACCAATGATCGTTTGAGGAGGATGCCCAAGGTGGGAGACGACAAGATGGGGAGCGTCAAGATGKGCGCAGTCATTTCCAGGCATGATGGTGCCATCGCCTGGGTCAAGCTCAACCGTCCCGAGCGGCTGAACGCCATGAACAGGCAGCTCGTCGACGGGCTGTCCGAGGCGCTGGCGCGCGCCGAAGCGGACCCGTCGATCCGCGCCGTCATCCTGCATGGCGAAGGGCGCGCCTTCTGTTCGGGCGACGACCTCAAGGACCTCGACGAGCAGACCACCTCCGAGGCGACGACACGAGGCTGGGTCGACGCCATCCAGAACATCACCCTGCAGATCATGCAGTCGCGCAAGATCGTCATCGCAGCAGTGCATGGCTGGTGCGTGGGCGGCGCGCTCGAATGGGCGGTGAATTGCGATTTCACGCTCTTCGCCGACAGTGCGCGCTGGTTCTTCCCCGAAGTCACCTATGGGCTGTTCGTCACCGGTGGCGTCACTGCGCTGCTTACCAAGCAGACCGGGCCGCAGGTCGCCAAGGAGCTGATGATCCTGGGCGAGAARCATGACGCCAGGAAGGCGCTCGAAGTCGGCATCGCGTGGAAGCTTTTTCCCGAGGCGCAATTGCTGGACGAGGCAAGGAAACTGGCCTTGGCGATAGCGGAGCGTCCGGAAAGCGCCGTGGCCGAAATCAAGCATGCCATCAACAACGGCTTCCACTCTTCCCTCGCCGATGCAATGGCGCTGGAGACCAGGGCCACGGTGAGCGGTTTCCTCTCCCCGGAAGCGCAAGCGCGGGCAAAGAATTTTTGATCCATGACCATGCTCGAACTCGCCCCTTCCTTCTACATCCCCGGCCAGCACGACGACGATTTGGAGAATCGGGTGTTGCCGAAGATCCTGCGCACGCAGGCCGAACGCCTCGGCGATAGCCCGTTCATCGACATTTGCGGACGCTCCGCCAGCTTCGAGGAGATGCAGGTCGCTTCAGCGCGGCTGGCGCGCGGCCTGYGCGGCCTCGGCATCGGCAAGTCCGACCGGGTGGCGATGCTCTTGCCCAATTGTTTCGAGCTGGTTGCGACGTGGTTCGCCGTGTCGAGCCTGGGCGCCATCGAGGTGCCCAGCAATCCGGGGCTCAAGGGCGACCTGCTCTGCCACAACCTGAACAATTGTGGCGCCGAGGTCCTCGTCGCCGACGCCAACGCGCTTGAGGAGCTCGCCAGGGTCCAGGACCGGCTGCCGGACCTGCGCACTCTCGTCCTCGTCGGCGTYGATCCGGGCGAGGCCCGGGCGGCCGGCATCCGGATCGGCCGCATCGTCTCCTTCGAGGAATGCATGGCCGGGCAGCCGGATTTCGACCTCGCCGACATCCATTATTCCGACCCGATGGCGATCCTCTACACCTCGGGCACCACCGGCCCGGCCAAGGGCGCATTGATGTCGCACCATCACTGCTATTCCTGGGCTGCGGGAATGGCGCTCAATCTCGGCTACACGACCGGCGACAGCTATTTCTCGGCATTGCCGCTGTTTCACACCGACGCGCAGATGTTCGGCGTCTACCTGCCGCTGATCTACGGCACCCGCGCGACGCTGGTCGACGGCTTCAGCGCTTCGCGCTTCTGGGAGCAGGTCCGCGCCAGCGGCGCCACGGCCACGAACCTGCTCGGCGCCATGGCGGTCATCCTGTCGCGCCAGTCGCCGTCCGACGGCGACGGCGCCAATCCGGTGCGCATATGCCAGTGCATTCCAATGGTGCCGGACAAGCAAGYGTTCGAGCGACGCTTCGGCATGCGGCTTGTCACCGGCTACGGACAGACGGAGACGGGTTTCGTCACGCTCGATACCGTGGATGACACGAAGGAAGGTTCCTGCGGCCGTCCGCACCCTGACTGGGAAGTCGCGATCGTCGACGACAAGGACCGGCCTTTGCCGCATGGGTGCGTCGGCGAGATCGTATCGCGCCCGCGCAAGAGCTGGAGCATGTTTTCCGGCTATTACCGGGCGGACGCCAAGACGGTGCAGACGCTCCGGAACCTCTGGTACCACTCCGGCGACGCCGGCTGCCTGGACGCGGATGGYTGGCTCTATTTCAAGCACCGCCTGAACGAGGCGATCCGGCGGCGCGGCGAGAATATATCCGCCTACGAAGTGGAAACCGTCGCCGAGAAGCATCCCGAGATCGTTGAAAGCGCGGCGTTCGGGATCCCGTCGGAGTTCACCGAGGAAGACATCATGGTCGTGGCCCAGCGGCGGGCGGGCTCGACCCTGGAGGCGGCCGAGCTGCTGGCGCATTTCAGGGCGCTGGCGCCGCGCCACATGGTGCCGCGCTACATCGAGATCACCGACATGCCGCTGCCGCGAACGCCGACGGAAAAAATCGCCAGGACAGCGCTGCGGCAGCAGGGTGTCGGCGCCGCCACATTCGATCGGGGCGAGCGCTAGCAAGGCGCAGGCAGAAGGAGGACGGAGCCCCACGCGATGCAGCGCCGGATGATCGCTCCCTGTTTCATGGACGACACGCTCGAATGCCTTCGCCGCCACAATGTCGAGGTCGAGCCTTTGCTGGCGAGCGTCGGGCTGCCGCCGGTGATTTCCGAGCCGATCTCGGCCGAACAATATGGCGCGCTCTGGCATGCCGTCGCGCAGGCGATGGACGACGAGTTCTTCGGCGAAGGCGCCCGGCCGATGCGGGCCGGCAGCTTCGCGCTGCTCTGCCAGGCGCTGCTTACCACCGAGACGCTGGAGCACGCCCTGCGCAGGGGCCTGCGCTTCCTGCGCGCCGTGCTCGACGATCCGCATGGCGAGCTGACCGTCGGCGACGGGCTCGCCGAAGTCAGGCTGAGCGATTCCGGGCCGTTGCGGTCGGCCTTCGCCTACCGCACCTTCTGGATCATCGTTCATGGCGTGAACTGCTGGCTGGTGGGCCGGCGCCTTCCCATCCGCTGGGTGGATTTCAAATGCAGCATTCCACCGACGGGGAGCGATTACCGGCTGTTCTTCGGCGCGCCGGTGCGGTTCGACCAGCCCGAAAGCCGCCTTGTCTTCGACGCCGAATTCCTGAAGCTGCCGGTCATCCGCGATGCCTGCGCGTTGCGCGAATTCCTGCGCAAGGCGCCGGCCAACATCCTGGTGCGCTACCGCCATGACGAGGGGCTCTCGGCGGCCATACGCGGACGCCTTCATGCCACCGCGCCCGCGTCATGGCCGAGCTTCGAGCGGCTTGCCGCAGGCATGCGCATGCAGGCGCCGACCTTGCGCCGCAGGCTTCAGTCGGAAGGCCAGAGCTATCGTTCGATCAAGGACGAGATGCGCAGGGCTTTGGCGATGGAGGCCCTGCTCAATGGCAGCCGCAGCGTCGCCGATCTCGCCGCCGACATCGGCTTTTCCGAGCCGAGCGCCTTCCACCGCGCCTTCCACAAATGGACCGGCAAGAGCCCGGCTTTGTTCCGCCGCGAGGCGTCTTCCGAGGTCGATGCCTGCGACAACGCGTCGGCGAACTGACCGCTGAGCGACGCATTCCCGAAACATTGCAAAATCGATCACCAAATCTGGGTCCTACGGTCATCGCATGCCACTTCGCTTGCATCCAATATGCCCCGAAGGCGGGGCATTTCGGATGCGGATCGAGAGCAAGACATCTTTGGTGACGGGAGCCTGCTCCGGCCTCATGACCTGACCCGCCCGCCTGGGCCTGATCTTGCCCAACGGCAAACCCGGCCCGCCCAATTCAAGTCAGCTCGATGCGCGGGACGTGGGCATCGCATCGAAGCTTCAATCAGTGCCCGCCACGAAATGGGAGCCTAATATGAAGAAACATCTCTTGTCGGCGGTGGCGGCGGCCGCGCTTGTCGCCTTCGCGGGCAATGCCAGGGCGGACATCGTCATCGGCGTCGCCGGGCCGATCACCGGTCCGAACGCGGCTTTCGGCGCCCAGTTCCAGAAAGGCGCCGAGCAGGCCGCCGCCGACATCAATGCGGCCGGCGGCGTGCTCGGCCAGAAGATCAAGATCGAGATCGGCGACGATGTCTCCGATCCGAAGCAGGGCATTTCGGTCGCCAACAAATTCGTCGCGGACGGCGTGAAATATGTGGTCGGCCACTTCAACTCGGGCGTGTCGATCCCCGCCTCGGAAGTCTATGCCGAGAACGGCGTGCTCGAGATATCGCCGGCATCGACCAATCCGCAATACACCGAGCGCGGCCTGTGGAACACCTTCCGCACCTGCGGCCGCGACGACCAGCAAGGAAAGGTTGCCGGTGACTATATCGCCGCGAACTTCAAGGACGCCAAGATCGCCATCATCCACGACAAGACGCCCTACGGCCAGGGCCTCGTCGATGTCGCCAGGAAGGATCTGAACGCCGACGGCATCACCGAGGTGATGTATGAAGGCATCAATGTCGGCGACAAGGACTTCTCCGCGCTCATCGCCAAGATGAAGGCCGCGGGCGYCACGCTGATTTATTTCGGCGGCCTCCACACAGAGGCCGGCCTGATCATGCGCCAGTCGGYGGACCAGGGTCTGAAGGCGACGCTGTTTTCGGGCGACGGAATGGTCTCGAACGAGCTTGCCTCGATCGCCGGCGATTCGGTCATCGGCACCTTGAACACCTTCTCGCCGGACCCGCGCAAGAACCCCGCCGCCAAGGACATCGTCGAAAAGTTCCGTGCCGCTGGTTTCGAGCCGGAAGCCTACACGCTCTACTCTTACGCGGCGGTCCAGATCGTCGCCGCCGCGATCGACAAGACCGGCTCGGCCGACGACGCGCAGAAGGTCGGCGCGACCATCAAGGCAGGCGGCCCGTGGAAGACGGCGATCGGCGACATCGGCTATGACGAGAAGGGCGACATCACGCGTCCCGACTATGTCATCTACGAATGGAAGAAGGGCGCGGACGGCAAGCCGACATACGCCGAGAAGTAAACGCCGCCCACGCTTGCATATCTCAGGATGCCCGGATGAGCCGGGCGTCCTCGCCTCGATACGCCTGCCCGAGGTCATTGCGGCGACCGGGCCTCTGAGTTATTTTAGCAGTTTATTGGATACGCGACCTGCCTTGCCATCGCAGGCGCGTTTCCTTGCCGTCTTGGCAGATTGTGAAGTCTTTAACAGACCACGATGTCGCAAGCTGCGTTCTTGTGGYCGACGAGCAGTTAGGGATTTTGCCATGCTGCGGTGCTGCGCGCTGATTGCAGCCTTGATCCTCGTGGGCCTCACGACGGTGCAGGCGTGCGCCGATCGAAGGGTTGCCCTTGTCATCGGCAATTCCGAATACCGCGAGATCCCGGCCCTGAAGAATCCCGACAAGGATGCCGAGGACGTGTCGAACACCTTCCGGCTGGCCGGTTTCGACGTGTTCGTCGCCAAGGACCTGACGAAGCTCCAGTTCGAGAAGGAGTTCCGCAACTATCTCGCGGCGGCCGACGGCGCCGATCTGGCGGTCGTCTATTATTCGGGCCACGGCTTTCAGATTGGCGGCGAGAATTTCCTGATCCCGGTCGACGCGTCGCTCAAGGCTGCGGCCRACATCGAGGTCCAGGCGGTCAAGCTGGACGATGTCCTGCAGCAATTGCGCGCCAAATCGAAGATCCAGGTGATCATCCTCGACGCCTGCCGCAACAACCCGTTTCCGCGCAAGGACTACTGGCTGCGCGACCAGTTGATCGCGGCCGRCGGCACCGGCCTGGCGCAGGTGAAAAGTTCGTTGAACACGCTGATAGCGTTTGCCACCGAGCCGGGTGCGGTGGCCTATGACGRCTCCGGCGATCTCAGCCCGTTTTCATCCGCCTTCTCGCGCCGCGCGCTGGCGCCGAACCAGGAGATACGCTCGGTCATGGCGGCCGTGCRCCGCGACGTGGTCGAGGCCACCAAGGGGGCGCAGGTTCCGTGGGAGAATTCCTCGCTGATCGACGAGGTGGTGCTGATGCGTCGCGCCAACCGGCCGGCTTTGCCGCCGGTGCTGGAAAAGACCGTGCCGTCGGGCGTCGGGCCTGTCGTGCTCGACCTGCCGGTGCCGGTCGAGGTCGATGGCGGCGCGGTCACCGTCAGCATCGAACGACCGCCGGCGCTGGGGCGTCTGATCCTGGACGGCAAGCCRGTCGCGACAGGCGAGCCGATAGAGGGCAAGGATCTGCCGCGGCTCGCTATGGATGTGCCGAAGGGCGCCGACGCCGAGGACCAGGTCGACATGCTGGCCTACGCCACGCATGACGAGTGGGGCGGCGGATCGCAGGGTATTCTGGTGTTCCGGGTCAAGAATGGCGACGGTGCCGCGGGCAAGCAGCTCGTGGCCTCGCTGGAGTCCGACCAGAAGCAGGAGGTGGCGGAGCGCGGCATCCACATCGCCGGCGCCGCCGAGGCGATCGAGAACCGCGACGTCAAGATTCCCGTCGGTGTCGGCCCCGTGCCGCTGAAGCTGGATGTCCCGACCAAGGATCCGGGCGTCAGCCTGAAGCTCGCGAGTTATCCGGCGACCGGGACGCTGTCCCTTCCGGACCGGACCTTGTCGCCGCAATCGAGCCTGATGGCCAATGAAATCGATCAGCTGCGCTACGAACCGCAGATCGGCGCCGCAAAACCGTTGATCGTCGGCTTCGAGATCACGGCTGACAATACCTCGTCCAAGCCGGCGACGATGAAGCTCTCGCCAAGTGTCGATCCATGCGACACGCAGGCAGGCGAGCCCTTGGACCTGCAGGGCGTCGTCCCCGGCCTGTTGCCGAACGAGATCGGCGCCGGCGCGGTGGAGGCCTGTCGGACGGCGGTGAAGGCCTATCCCGATGTCGCCCGCTTCCACTACGAGCTCGGGCGCGCGCTGCTCGCCGCCGGCAAGGTCGACGAGGCGAAGAAAGCTATCCAGGACGCTGCCGACAAGGGACATGTCCGCGCGGTGTTCGAGCTTGGCTACATTGCCTCTTCAGGAATTGGGACGGCCGTTGATCCCAAGAAAGCCAATGGTTTCTACGCGAAGGCATCCGACAAGGGCGATCCCTATGGGATGACCGCCTGGGGCCGCGCTCTGTTCAACGGTCTTGGCGTCGAGCGAGATACCGGCAAGGGCCTGGACCTGCTGCTCAAGGCAGCGGCCATGGGTCATACATATGCCATGAACGATCTCGCCGCGATCTTCACCGAAGGTCGCAATGGCGTGCCCGCCGACCCGGCTCGCGCCGTTGCTTTTCTCAAGGCGGGCGTGGAACGCCAGGACATGTATTCGATGAACATTCTCGGCCGCAATTATCTCAGCGGGCGCGGCGTCGAGAAGGACACCAAGCAGGCGCAGGCGCTGTTCCAGAAGGCGATGGATCTTGGCCAGCCTTATGCGCCCGGCAGCCTTGCGCGCATGTACCGGGACGGCGATGGCGTGGACCGGAATCTTGCCGAGGCGCAGCGGCTGTTCGAACTGGCGACGGACCGTGGCGACTACTCGGCGGCATACGACCGCGCGGCCATCGAAATGCAGAAAGGCGACAAATCCGATCAGGTCGTCGCCGTCCGCTATCTGGCGTTTGCCGCCGGGCTCGACCTCCGCAACGAGTTGCCCGGCGCGCGCACCACGCTGGCGCAGTTTGGAGACAAGCCGAAGTCGGTTGCGCTCAAGCAACTGCGTTCCGAACTCAAATCGAAAATCCCGGCGGGCGGCTCGGTCGACGACCAACTGATCAAGACGGCCAGAGCGGTTTGGGAGCAAGCCAATCCGCGTCGGGACCTGTTCTGATCAACAAGGAGGCAATGGTGGGCAGGGCATTGAAGCAGGCGGTCATCGCAACATTCCTATCCTTTGCGGTTGCTGGGTGCACGACCATCGCGCCTAGGCTCGAACCGGCGCCGACAACGAAACATCGTACCAAGCACGTTCGCGTGACGACGACGCCGAAGGTGGTCAAGCAGAAGAAGGTGACCGCCAAGAAAGTGATCAAACCGGTCAAGAACGAAACCCCACCCACCATTGCGCCTCTGGGTGGCGGCGGCAATGGTGGTGGCGGTGGCGGCGGGTGGTGATAACGCCCCCGACCCCATGCTTTCCGATGCATGGCGATGGGGGTCGCTTTTCTGCAGCCCGACGTAACCGCTCGCCAAGCCGGGGCAAGTGCTCTATGCTCCGGCCACGTGCCGGTATCGAGATCGGGTTGTCCTGGCGGGGGCGTTCCATGTTCGAAGTCGCATTCTGGCGCAAAGCGCGAGCCGAGGCCGTAGCCTTTTGCCTGATCCTTGCCACGCTGCTGGTCCTCGGATCGCAGGCTGCGGGCGCCGCGCCGAACTGGACGCTCGATCCGTCCGCCTCGGTGCTCACCTACCAGTCGGTCAAGAAGAACACGATCGTCGAGACCAACAAGATCAGGAACATCACCGGCACGCTGAGTCCCGCCGGCGATGCGAAGATCAGCTTCGACCTCAATTCCGTCGATACCGGTGTCGACCTGCGCAACGTCCGCATGCGCTTCTTGTTCTTCGAGACATTCACCTATCCGACGGCCGAGGTGACGGCCAAGGTGGACCCGGCGGCGTTCGCCGACCTGCCGGCCAAGCGCCGGGTGAAGACGACCTTGCCGTTCCACCTCAACCTGCATGGCGTCAGCAAGGATCTCGAGGCGAGCGTCGTCGTCACCATGATCAGCGACACCCAGGTCTCCGTCGCCTCGGAAGCGCCCGTCGCTGTCCATGTCGAGGATTTCGGCCTCCTGCCCAACATCGACAAATTGCAGCAGGCCGCCAATGTGACCAACATCGTGCCGATCGCTTCGGTGTCCTTCGATTTCGTCTTCAACGCTGACGGCGGCAAGCCGGCCGCCGTGCAGACCGTTGCGGCCTCGACCGCCGAGGTCGGTCCCGTCGCCACCGATGCGGCGAAGGCCAATTTCAGCGACGAGGAGTGCCTCAACAGGTTTGCCGTGCTCTCGCGCACCGGCGCCATCTATTTCCGCCAGGCAAGCGCCMGGCTCGACGCGAAGAGTCGCCCGCTGCTGGCCGAGGTCGAAGGCGTCGTCGGCAAATGCCCGACCCTCAAGGTCGAGGTGTCCGGCTACACCGATTCCGACGGATCGCCCGAGGCGAACAAGGCGCTCTCTGAACGGCGGGCCAAGGCGGTCRCGGATGCGCTGATTGCCGACGGCGTTCCGCGCAACCAGCTGAGCTCCGCCGGCTATGGCGAGGACAAGCCGGTCGCCGCCAACGACACGCCCAAGAACAAGGCGCTCAACCGGCGGATCGAATTCTCCGCCACGAAGCTCGCCAACTGAGGTGGCGGTGAGTTCCGCTCCGATCGCCTTTTGCGGTGGCATGTTTCGCGCCGCTGGACTTGTGGCGCTGACCCTGCTCCTGACCTTGACGGCCGCGAGCGCCGAGCGGCGCGTCGCGCTGGTGCTCGGCAACTCGCAATATCAGCACGCGGCGGCCCTCGCCAATCCGGCGCGGGATGGGCAGGCCATGGCCGGGCGGCTCAAGGACCTCGGCTTCCAGGTGGTTTCCGGCTTCGACCTCACCAAGCAGCAGACGCAGGCTACCGTCGCGCAGTTCGCCAGAGAGGTGCGCGGCGCCGACATCGCGCTTTTCTTCTATGCCGGCCATGGCCTGCAGGTCTCCGGCAAGAACTATCTGCTGCCGGTCGATGCCGCGCTCGAGGACGAGACCTCGCTTGACTTCGAGGCCGTCTCGGTCGATTTCATCCTGCGCCAGATGTCGCGCGAGACCAGCATAAGGCTGGTGTTCCTTGACGCCTGCCGGGACAACCCGCTTGCCGACGTGCTGGCGAAGGCCACCGGCATCAAGGGCGCAAGCAGCGGCCTTGCCGAGATCCCGATCGAGAATGGCGGCGCCGGCACGCTGGTCGCTTTCGCCGCCAGCCCGAACCAGCTTGCCTATGACGGGTCGGGCGACCACTCGCCTTTCACCACGGCGCTGCTCCAGCATATCGGCGAATCCAACGTCTCCGTCACCGAAGCCATGAACAGGGTGACCAGCGACGTCTTCAAGGCGACCGCCGGCAAGCAGCGCCCCTGGATCAATGTCTCGCTGACCACCGAGGTCGTGCTGCACAAGGTCGACCTCAACGCGCCGCTGATCGTCGGCGAGGCGAACCCGCCGCAGGCCGAAGCCGGTTCCGGGACGCGCAACACCGGTGCGGCGCCCGGCCAGGCCGATGACCAGCTTGCGCTCAACGCGCTGCGGGAGAAGATCCCGAAGCTGGCGACGGATGGGCCGATCTTTTTCGATCGCCCGGTCAAGTTCGGCGACCCGGTGATCGACGGCAAGAGCATAGCCCAGTTGATCAAGAGTGAGCCGATTTTCAGCCCGGTCGAAGGCCTCGACAAATCGGTCTGGCAGGGCAAGCACTGCGACGGCTGTCACGAGTGGAATGAGACCCGCCTCTGCGAGCAGGCGAAGAATTTCGCCGCCAATGACGTTTCCGTCCTGCGCCTGCAGCATCCGCTCGGCACCCGATTCAAGGTCGCGCTCGCCCGGTGGGCGCAAGGCGGCTGCAAATGATTGCTGAACTGCTCTAATACGCGTCGACCGATGGTCGTTGCGCCTCGATCTTCACCATCTGGATGCCCATTTCGACGAAGGCGGAAAGCACGTCAAAGYGATCCGCGGTCGAGACACGGGCCAGCCCCGCCAGGATCCCGGCGTTGACGGCGTGGGCGGCGGGAAATCCGGTCGATAGCATGTCGAAGGCCGGGTCGCGCCACGCTGCCGACAGCGCGATCCATGCGGCCGGCGTCGCCGGCGACGGATCGACGGCGCTGCTCAGCGCCGCGCGATGGCGAGGATTGCCGGGTTCGCCCACCCAGTCATTGACGAGCGCCAGCAATTCGAGATCCCCTTCGGCAAGGAGCTCGGCGAGATTGCTCAGGCATTCATGCCCCCACCAGACCGCGGCGCGCTCGGGCAGGAGATAGGCGCAGAACGTGACGGCTTCCTCCGGCACGCGCCCGGCGAGCAAARCGCGGCAGAATTCCAGCGGGGGTTGGGCGGCGGCCGGCGATTTCATGTCCCGGGCGATCGCGGGACAGGCAAGAAACAGATCCCTCGCCGTTCTGTATCCGAGTTCATTGGCCATGGCCGCCACACCCCGAGCACCGGCAGAACAACACTCAAGCCCGCGGCTGAGTGCCGGTCAAGCCTCCCCCTTTATCAGGCGGAAGCCACTGGCAACGTGCGCTTGTTCACAGACAATCGTTTCGGGATTTGATATAGTGCGCGCCAGCGAAAACCCGTTCAAACAGGCCCGTTCTAACAGGAGTGACGGTCATGCGGTGGGGCAGCTCAGCCTTGGCATTGGCGGCCGTGCTTTTTTCAACGCAYGTTTACGCCGATCCGCTTCAGAAATCGGAAGACATCGTGAAATTCTTCGCCGGCCAAGGCAATCTTGGCGCCTCGCGCGGCATCTGCGTCGGCACCGAGGAAGAGTGCAAGAGCAAGGCCGAGAAGAACGAGGCGCCGCCTCAGAAGGCCGGCCTCGACATGATGATCAATTTTGCCCTGGATTCGGCCCAGCTCGACCAGACCGCGCGCACGGAGCTGGACGAGTTTGCCAAGGCGCTGAAGGACAATAGGCTGAGCACGTTCAGCTTCGTCGTCGAAGGCCACACCGATGCGACAGGCACGGATCGCTACAATCAGGACCTGTCGCAGCGACKGGCGCAATCGGTGGCCGCCTTCCTCGAAGCCAACGGCGTTGAATCGGCGCGGCTCGAAGCGATAGGCCTCGGCAAGTCGCACCCGCGCGTCGCCAACCCCTACGACCCGGTCAACCGCCGGGTGGAAATGCGGATCCGGACGGAATAGGCCGCCGGCCGGCTCATTGCGACGCAACGGACGGCAGCGCTCCCTACGGGGCTAGCCAGGCTCCAGCGTGTCCTGGATGGAGCCTATCAGCGCAGTGATCGCCTGCTTGTATTTTTCGAATTCCGGCGAGGTCTGCCGGACTTCGGTCGTGGTCGTCGTCGGCTGGCCCTGATCGGTCACCACGCGCGGCGCTTTCTGCCCCATCTTCCGCTCGGCCCAATCGACGACGTAACTGGCGGTCTTGCCAGTGAGGAACGGGTTGGCCTGGATGACGGCCGACCCGAGCACCGCGCTCAACTGCGTCGAGCCGGGGGCCGCCAGAACCTGGGCAGCGCCTTCCATGCCGAGGAAATGGCAAAGATAGAGGCGGCCGGCAGTAATCTGGTGGCCGCRGGCGCGCAGATAGGCCTCGCCCTCGCGCGCCAGGTTGCGCACCATTTCGCGCGACAGCGTCGCGTCGTAGCGAAGCGCAAGCAGGTCGGCCGTCGACAGCGAGCGGGCGAGGTCGGGCCGATAGGTGTTCATCATCCGGATCCAGGTCTTGGAGATGAACTGGCCGGCGCCGGTCGCCGAGGAAAGCGGGTTCTTGGCCCGCGCGCTGCCGCCGCTTTCGACATGCACGATCCGGTCCGTCAGCGTTTCGACGGCGGTATCGCCGGAACCGCCGGAACTGACGGCAACGGCGGTAGCCACCGTGGTGACCGTCCCCAGCGGGTCGATCGCCTCGCCATTCTGGTAGAGTTCGAAATGCAGATGCGGACCGGTCGAAAGCCCGGTGGTGCCGATATAGCCGATGACGTCRCCGGCCTTCACCTTGGTGCCGACGCCGCTGGCGATGGCGAATTTCTGCATATGCGCGTAACGCGTCTCGCGGCCGTTGGCATGCGTGATCTTCACCAGATTGCCGTAGCTGCCGCCATCGCCCTGGAAAGAGATCTCGCCGTCGAAGGCGGCCATGATCGGCGTGCCGACCGGCGCCGCCCAGTCGACGCCCTTGTGGATACGGACCGTGCCGAGGATCGGATGCTTGCGCGGGCCGAAGGTGGAGGTCATCACCCCGGCGACCGGCGTGACCATGCCGTTGGTGACGGTGAGCGAGCGCACCTGGTCGTCGCCGGTCACGCAGGCATACTGGCCGTCGCTCTGCTGGAAGACGAAACAGTCGAGGCTCCTGTCCGCGCCCTGGACGCCGACATAGAGCACCCGCCCGGAGATCTCGCCTTGGCCGCGCGGCGTCTGCGAATAGATCAGCACCAGGCGCTGGTCCTCGCTGGCGAAGGCGTCGAGGTCCTGCCCCCGCGACAGATACATGATCGCCTCGCCGATGACGCTGGTCGGCACCTTGTTGCGCGCCRCCGTCGAATAGATCGCGTCGAGCAGGCGGTACTGACGCTTGGGCCCGCCCTGGTCGGAAGCGCCGGAATAGTTGAACAGATCCTCGCGCACCCAGGGGTCGACGCCCGACACGAAGGCCCCGGCCGCATTGCGCGTCAGCGTGCCGACATAGACGTTCCTCGCATAGACGGAGACCTGCATCAGCGACATGGTCGTCGTCTCGCGGTTCGGCCGGAACCCGCGCATGGCCACGACAAAGCCGGYCTCCAGCCTGTCGCGGTTGAACAGCGTCTTCAGCGCCTCGCCCGCAAGCTTCGCGTCGTCGGCGGAGAAATGCGCATCGAGCGCCACGCTGTCCAGGCTGCGGTCGTTGAGGATCTTCACGAAGGTGTCTTCGGTCGCCTCGAAGCGCTGATATTCGCTGGTGACGGTCGCGACGGTCGTGTTGTTCTCGATCGCGGTTTTCTTGAAGGCCGGCAGTGCCGCTTCCCCCTGGTCGATAGTCTCGCCCCACCCGGCCTCGGGGTCGTCGGCGTCGGCCTTGGGCGCCGAGCCGGCGTCGCTCTCGTCCGGCGCCGCCTGGAGGTCGTTCGCCAGATCGCCTTGCGGATCGCCCTGTTGATCGCTCGGCGCCGCGGCGGGGGTGGGCGGGGCCGGCTGGCGGTCGTCGGGCGCCGTTGTCGAAGGTTTCGGAGCGGCTTGCCGCTGCGCCTGGAAGAAGGCGAAATCCTCCTGCGTCGACGGGATCGTCGTCATGAACTTTTCGCTGGCGCTCAGCATCACGTCGGAGAGGATTTCGATCTGCGGCGAAGCRCCTGAACTGTCGAGCTCGGCCGGACGCGCGACGGTCTTGCCCTTCGTTGCGGTGTCGGCATCGGGCGCCAGCGTGATCCACATCGGATYGCCGGCCAGATCGATGATCGCCGGCACATAGACCGAGGCGTCGGGGGGCACGTCTTCCATGCCCTCGACCGGATGCAGCTCTTCATCTTCGTCGCCGAACGACCAATAGTCCTTGGTCAGGTAGAAGYCGGTGGCTAAAGCGACGACGGCGAGCGTTGCGGCCCCTGCAAGGATTCCGCGCCAGAGCTTGCGCCGGYGCTCGGCCAAGCGCGCCAGCTTCTTCTGTTTGAAGCTCGTGTCGATCGCGTGCGTCACGGGCTGTTTCCGGTCAGGAAATAGGTCCAGCGCACCTRCTCGAGCGTATCGACCTCGACGAAGCGCGCCGCGATATGGCCGCGCTGCCAGCACTCCTCGATGCCGCGGATCGAGAAGCGCCGCCGGTCGATGCACATCTCGGTCGTCCCGTTGAGGATCGCGTGGCCGAAGACGTCCGTCGCGTAGAGATAGATGTAGCGGTTGGTCAGCTCCTCGCGGATGACATTGACGCACTGGTTGGCGCCGATCGTCCACCAGCCGTCCGTCTGGTCGGCATTGTCGACCTTCTGTCCCACCGCGAGATTGACGACGTCGAGCGTCTGGTTGCAGACGGTGAATTCGGCATGCGCCTTGCCCGGCGAAAGGATCGAGAGGAGCGCCGCGCCGAGCAGCGCCGCAAGCGTCATGCGGCCCGGCAAGAGTGAGCGAAGCCAGTTACGCTGCTTGCGTGGCGAGGGCTGGTACAGGGAGCGCAGGGTGCGAAAGTCCATCGGCGTTCATGCTATCCGCCAAGCCGGAAATAGGTGGCCGTGGCCGAGAACTGCGATCCGCCGGCCTCGATCTCCTCGAGGATTTTTGGCAACAGCTCCGAGGCCGGCGTCGGCCTGGAGAACATCGCGGCCTGGATGTCCTTGGGCCCGGTGATCACCAGCATGATCTGCGGCACCGCCTTGCCGGCCGCCTTGTCCGCGGCGGCGAGGCCGATCGGGATGTTGAAGGTCACCTTGTCGGTCTGCGGCACCATGCGATCGTCGAGGTTGAAGGCGACGCCCTTGTGGTCGATCAGCATGATGTTCGAGACGAGCCCACCGCCAGTATAGAGCGCGCCGCTGACCGGCGAGCCGTCCGGGACCGATGTCCGGTCCAGCACAAGCTGCGGCTTCGCGGCCGAGCTCCGGTCGAGGAAGCGCAGGAAAGTGGGCACGCCGCACTGGGAGAGCGTGATGAGGCGCACGCTGATGTCCGGCTCGACATGGAACCTGGACTGGAAATCGCTGAGCAATTGCTCGAAGGGCTGGACCACCGTTCCGTAGCCCTCGATCGTGGGGGCGGCGCCGGGTCCCGACGTCACGTTCGCGTAGAAACAGCTGCCGCCGCTGAAATCGCGCACCCAGGAGCGCTGGTCGTTCCACTTGGCCATATCATCTTCCGGTGTCGGAACCGCTGGCTTTGRCACATTGATGGCGACATCGATGTCGGGCTGCTTGGCCGCCGGTGTTTGCGGTTGTTGCGCCGGTTCTACCGGTGTTTCCGGCTGGCTGGCTGTCGGGGTCTGCGCCTTCGGCTCGGCCGGCGGAGGGGTTGRCTGCGCCGCCGCCTGGTTTTGCGAGGTCGGCGGCGGGGACGCGTTCGGCTTGGGCAGCTTGGAAAGCATGTCCACGAGGTCTTTCACGCTGGGCTTGGCCGCCGGCGGATTTGCCTCTTGTGTGGACTTGTTCTCAGCCGCCTGGCTCGGCTCCGGCGTCTTGGCCGCCGGCTCGCTCGGCGGCTGCGCCGGCGGGCTTTCCGCGGCCGTTGGCGCGGGAGCCGGCGCAGCCGTTGACGACTGTTGTGCCGAGGGTTGCACCGGTTTGGTCTCGACCTGCGGGAGACGCGCCTGGCTGTTGGTCTCGCTCTCCGGCTGGGTGGCTGGCGGCGCCGGTTGCTCGACGGGCGTCTTAGCCTCCGCATTGGATTGGGCGGGCGGCTTCGCCGTATCAGGTTTCGGCGCCTCCGGCTGAGGCGCGACCGGCGCTTGCGGCTGTGGTTTCTGCGCCTCCGGCTGCTGCGCTTCGGCCACTGGTTTGGCGGCTTCGGCGACCGGCTTCGGCGTCAGCGGCTTGGATGTTTCCGCCACTGGGGTGGGCGCCAGGGCGCCGCTGAAATAGAGGCCGCCTGCCGCCACGACAGCGAGCGCCGCGACGCCGCCGGCGATGGCCGGCATCCGCGAAGCCTTTTTGGGCGCAGCCGGTGCGGGCGCGCTGGGGGGAGCGGCAGGTGGCGCGGGTCGTTGCTCTGATAGATATGCCGGGCGCACATGCTCGACGAAGCGCGGCTCGCCGGGAGGCGCCGGAGGCTGGGGCTTCGGGTCCGGCGGCGCCGTCCAGCCGGCCCGCGGCAGGCCCGAACGTTCGCGCGCGCCGAACGGCACCGGCGGCGGCAATGTCGGCTCGAGATCCTCGCCGCGCGTCGCCCGGGCGATCTCGGCCATGCTCGCCGGCCGGTCGCGCGGATCCGGTTGCAGCATGGCTTCGAGGAGCTCGCGGAAATCGGGATCGATATCCGACAGGTCCGGCACGGTCCGGCGTTTCTCGATGACGTCATATTGCGACCCGCTCATGTCGAGCGGCTTTCCGCGCAGCGCCGCAGCGAGCACCAGCCCGAGGCTGTAAATATCGGATTGCTCGCTGACCTCGCCGCCATAGAGGCCGAGCTGTTCCGGCGAAACGTAATTGTATTTGCCGGCGAATTTGCCGCCGATCAGCGTCTCGCCGCCGACGGTGGCCGACCGGGCGATGCCGAAATCGATGATCTTCGCGCGCTCGACCCGGCCGCCGGGCAGGATGATGTTGTCCGGCGAGAGGTCGCGGTGCACGGCGCCCGCCTGGTGCACCGCGGCGAGGCCCGATGCGAGCCGATGGCACAGCCGGCGCACGTCCTCCCCCGGCATGGGCCCGCGCCGCATGACGTCGAACAGCGATTGGCCGTCCACGAACTCCATCGCGAGATAGGGGCGGCCGATACCCGTATCGATTGTGAACACGTGGTAGCGCACCACCGCGTCGTGCGACAAATGATTGAGGATCGACGCTTCCTTGCGGAACAGCGACAGGATTGTCTGGTCGCGGGCGAATTCGGGCAGCACGATCTTGATCGCCACATGGTCGCCGGTCTGGATGTTGTGGYCGCGATAGACTTCGCCCATGCCGCCCGACGCGATCCTCTCGTCGAGCTCGTAGATGCCGCTGAGCTGGGTGCCGACGCYGGCATAGGTGACGTTCGCCGCTATCCGTGTCTTGTCGTCGTCGCTCATCTGGCCAGGCCCTCCACTGCGGACCGATCCGAATGGTGCGCGCCGCTATGCCCGCTGCCGATCTTCACGAGTACGATGGTCACATTGTCGGTGCCGCCGCGCGCCAGCACCATGTCCAAGAGGGCCTGGCAGGCCGCCCGCGGCGTGGCGGACCTCACTGCGGCCTCGATCTCGGCGTCGCTGACATGCGCGGTCAGTCCGTCGGTGCCCAGCACGAAGACGTCGCCCGCCATCAGCTCGCCCTGCTGGAAATCGATCTCGAGTTCGTCGCTGACGCCGACCGCATGGGTGATCACGTTGCGGCGCGGCCAGGTCAGCGCTTCCTCCGCGCTGATCATGCCGCGGTCGAGCAGTTCCTGCACCTCGGTGTGGTCCTTCGAGACCTGGAAGATCGAGCCGTTGCGGACAAGGTAGATGCGGCTGTCGCCGGCCCACAGGCAGGCGAAGCGCCCATCCATGGCAAGCAGGGCCGCGAAAGTGGAGCCGATAGTGATGCCGCGCGAGCGCGATATGTCGCGGATCTCGGCGTTGGCGCGGCTGAGCCGGTCCTCGAAGCGGGCGCGGAGGTCCGGCGCCGAACTCGCAATGCCGATTGTCGCGAGGTGATCGACGATACTGGCCGAGGCGACTTCGCCGGCCTCATGCCCGCCCATGCCGTCGRCCACCACCCAGAGCCCGGTCTGCGGTTCGATGAGGTAGTTGTCCTCGTTGTGGTCGCGCACGCAGCCCTGGTGGCTGACGCCGAAGCTGTCGATGGGGAGGGCGACAGTGCTCAATTTGCCACCAAGCGCTCAGCGAGCGTCCTCTGTGACCGGCCATGGGCCGTGTGCCCAAGCCACTCTGCCACAAGCGTGTACATTAGAGTATCGAAATGAAGGCGCGATCCAGCCATGTCAGAACGCCTTCGGACAGCTGAAGCCGGACAAGGCCGGCAGCAGCAAGGGATTGGCCCCCGAGCCGGCCTGGATCGTGTAGGCGACATCGCGTCCGCCGATCACGAAACGCGCCTCGATGTTGGCGCCGTCGCCGGTGATGGTCGCCTTGTCGAACAGTCGCTTCAACGCCCACGGTCCTTCGAATTTGAGCTCGGACTCGCGTCCAGGCATTTCCGGCACGAGGCTGAGGCTCGCCGACCCGGAAGCGGCGCCGCTCGGCCATGTCACGATGCTCGGCGCGTTGCYGGTCTGGGCGCTCTGGACCGTCTGCCCGTCGACGTCGAGCACGGCGCTGTCGACTTCACTGTTCATCGAGGTGGGGGTGATGGTGATCGAGACCGAGGGCACCGAACCGCCGGAAGGGAAGAAGGCGTTGCGGATTTCCGCGGCCGCCTGGAACGCCTTCAAGGTCGATTTTGCAAGGTCCTTGCTGGAACGCGCATCCTGTTTCCAGGTCCATTCCTGGCCGGTCATGTCGATCAGCGGCGCAAGGTTCTGTGCGAAGAAGCGGTCCATCAGGCCGCCCGGCGCGAACAGCTTGGTGAAATCCGCCATCGAGATCTCGTCGGCGCCGTCGCGGGTGAAGGGATAGCGGCCGTTGACGGCCTCCTCGCAGGCGCGCGTCACCGTCTGGTCGAGGCTCTGGTTGAGGTTGGCGACTGAAGCCTCGGCGACATTGCCTTCGAATTCGTCGGCCGCCGCGTTGACCATGCGCGCCAGCGGCTTGGGCAGGCGCGAGACATTGGCGCGCAATGTCGAGATCTGGAGCTGCAGATTGGCGTTGACGCGTTCGGTCTGCGTGGGGACATCGGCCGCGAGCTTCAGGCTCTGGAAGATGTCGTGGAAGTTCTGCGTCAGCGCATCGAGCGGCCGGCGCCCGGCGGCTCCGCCGACCAGCGCCTGGAACGAACGGAACTGCGCCTCGACGCTCGCGCCGRCATTCTGCGCAACGGCCGGGCTTGCGCCGGCGCGGCTTTGCGACTTCCCCCCGGCGACCTGCAGGCCGATGCGGGCGAGGCCCTTGGCCATGCCRGCTGGATCCTGCTGCGCCATGCCGGTGTCGCCCTCGGCGGTGCTGTCCTTCGTCAATGCGGTCTCATCGGCGATTGCGGTGAAGAGCTGGTCGAGAGGTGAGTCCGGCGCGGCGACGGCGGAGAGCGCGAGATATTGCGGCTTGTCCTTCAGCATCGCCTTGAGCTTCAATTGGTCGAGCGCGCCGTTCCAGGCGGCGGCGAATTCCTTGCCGTAACGGTCGATGAGTTCGGGACCGAGCTTGGGCAGGTCCTGGTCGATGCCGCCCTGCTCACCGCCGCCGCCGAGCACCCATTGGTCGTCGACGAGCATCTGCGCGATGCGCGAGAGCTGCGGCAGGAAGAAGCGGTTGAACCCGGCGCGTGTATAAAGGCCGGGGACCTGAAGATCGGCAAGTTCGCTGCCGTCCGTGCGCTCGAACAGCAGCTGCGCTTCCGGACCGGCTTTCGCGGCGATGGAGAAATCCTGCAGCCTTGCCGCGTAGACCGCCGACTTGATCTGCGCCGAGGCGCGGTCGGCGAGGCTCATGCGTCCGAGCGAGCGCTGCGCGGCCTCGACCAGCGGCTGGTTGAGCGCGAAGGTTGGATCGTAGGCGTCGTCGAGCGAAAGCATCGCGCGCAGGTGCTTTTCGAGTTGTGCGCGGCCCTCGCGGTTGTTCTCGCCGGGGTAGCGGTTCTCTTCCCAGTCCTGCTTCATCCACGAGACGATCAGCTCGTCATCGACCTTCGGCGCCTTGCCGCCCAGCATCAGGTAGATCTTCAGTGGCTCGTAGAGCGCGATCGGATCGGCCATCCTGGCCTGGATCGTCCGCTCCGCCTGCACCAGCAGCCGCGAGCGGAAGGTCCGCTCCAGTGCCTGCCGGTAGGCGGTCTTGGAGGCCGACAGCAGCCGCGCGCGCTGGCTGAGCCCGAACGTCTCCTCGATCGGCTTTGCCTGGTCGCCATTTTCGAAACCGGCCGGCAGGTTGCGCAACTGGTCGAGCGGACCGATGACGTTTTCGAGGTCGACGTCGGTCACCGTGGTGCTCTTGAGCAGCGCATCGGCGCTGTCACGATAATGCGCCACGGCTTGCCTTGTGGAGGCGATCAGCTCTCTGTTGGCGAAGAAGCTGAGGCCCAGCGCGCCGAGTGCCGCCAAGGCCGCCAGCGCGATCGCGGCCAGGCCGCCGAACCTGGCCAGCCTGGCGCGCCGTTCGGCGGCCCGGTCGAACGACACCCAGCCCGATTCCGGGAAGATCACCTTGGTCAGCAGGTCATGCAGGAAGAAGCTCTTGCCGGCGCCGGAAAGATGCGCTTGCGAAGCACTGCCGAAACTGCGGCCGATCGCGCCAAGCACCTGGTCGAAAGGCGTCCCTTCCTGGKTGCCCGACGAGAAATAGAGCCCGCGCAGGCTGACATTGACCTGTGACCGCGAGGYATCGAACAGGCTGCCGATAAATTGGGTTATCCGGTTCCTCAGCGCGCCGAACTGTGCCGGAAAACCGAACAGCGCGATCCGCGCTACAGGGTCGGTCTCTTCCTGCAGGCGGTCGGCGACGTCTTCGGCGAGCCGCTTGGCYAGTCCGTCGAATTCTGCCGGCGCGTCGCCCGTCATGTTTTTGGTGCGGTCGRCCGTCTGGAATGTCGCGCCCCACACCTTGCGCCTGCGCGTCTCGTCAAGGTTGCCGAAATAATCCATGAAGCCGGTGACGAGATCGGCCTTGGTGAAGAGCAGATAGACCGGGAACTGGATCTTCAGCGTCTCGTGCAGTTCGCGCAGGCGGCTCCTGATCTCGCTGACATGCGCGTCGAGCTGCCGGTCGTCGAAGCCGACCAGGTCGGCAAGGCTGATGGCGAGGATGACGCCGTTGATCGGTTGCCGGGTGCGCTGTTTCTTGAGCAGCCCCAGGAAGGCGAGCCAGCTCGCTCTGTCGCGCTCGCGGTCCGATTCCTGCGTCGTATAGCGGCCGGCCGTATCGATCAGCACCGCCTCGTCGGTGAACCACCAGTCGCAGGACCGCGTGCCGCCGACGCCGGCCACCGGCTGCGCGCTGCCGGAGCCGGCAAGYGGGAATTTCAGCCCGGAATTGACCAGCGCCGTCGTCTTGCCGGCGCCGGGCGGGCCGATGATGATGTACCAGGGGATGTCATAGAGGAAATTGCGCTTGCCGCTCATCCGCTTCAGCGTCGCGATCGCTTCGCCCATGCGCGCTTCGAGCACCTGTGAATCGTCGTCGCGCTCGTCGCTGCGCGCGATGGCCGTTTCGAGCGCCTTTTGCGCCTTGCGGCGCTGCCAGAATCGGATCCCGTAGAACAGCGCGAGCACCGCGACGCTGACGCCGATGATCGTGGCCCTGAGCCACACGGGACCAAGCGGGTGCGTGTCTTCAAAGCGGATCAGCGGCCCGGCATACCAGACCGCCGCCGAGAAACCGGCAAGCGCAGCCAGGCTGAAGATCCGCAGCAGCCAGCGCATCAGTCGCCGTTCTCCGCCACGCCGGTCTGCAAACTCTCCTGTTTCGGAACCATCACGTCGACGCGGCGGTTCCTGGCGCGGCCGTCGGCCGTGCCGTTGTCGGCGATCGGTTCGTCCTCGCCCTTGCCGTCGGCACTGAGCCGCGTCGGGTCCTTCAATTGCTTGGCCATCAATGCCTGGACGGCTTTGGCGCGGGCGACGGAAAGGTCGAAATTCGATTTGAACTGGCTCGACTTCTTCGGCTTCACATTGTCGGTATGGCCGATGATGTTGATCGGTCCGGGTTCGGCGTCGAGCGCGGTGGCGATGTCGGCGGCGACTGGCTTGAACTGAGCCTTCAACTCTGCCTGGCCGGAGGCGAACAAGAGCTGGTTGTTGATCTCGACGACGATGAATTCGCCTTTCTCGCCGACGCTCAGTCCGCCGCCGGCGATCTCCTTGGCAAGTGCGGCGCGGATGCGATCGATCTGGGTGGTATCTGGAACCACGGGCGGTGGCGGGCTGGCTTGCGCCGGCTCAGTGGGCGCCACGCTGGCGCGCTCGATGGTGACGGGCGTCGAGGGATTGAGCGCCAGCAACTCGCCGGCGGTAGCGTCGCCTTCGTCGGTGATGAGCACCCGCAGTCCGAAGAAGGCTGCCGTCACCAGCGTCGCCGCGGCGGCCGCGACCGCCCAGAGCGGCAGCCGCRCCCTCGGCTTCGGCAACGCCGCCGCCATGCCTTGCCAGCGCGGCGAGATGTCGTCGCCGGCGCGCGGCTTGAAGTAGCGCAGCGTGTCGTAGACATCGCGCCGGACGCGTTCGAGCGTGTTTCGTTGTTGGGCCAGACCCCGATACTGGCCCTCGAAACCCAGCGACAGGCAGGCATGCATCAGTTCGAGCAGGTCGTAATGCGCTTCCGGCCTGGCGAGGATGTTGTTCAGCGCTTCGTAGAAGCCGGCGCCCGTCGGTTGGGTGTGGAAGAACCGGGTCACCAGGCTGTGCGGTAGCCAGCTGTCCTTGCTTGGCCAGGGCAGGTTGCCGACGAGGTCGTCGGCGGTTTCGCAAAGGGCGAATTTGGCGATCCGCGCATCTTCCTCGGCCACGCCGGCTTTGGCGATCGCACGGTCGAAACTCTCGATCGCGTCGGCGATATGCTCGGCCAAGGGCGCGGCTTGCCGTTCGACCGGYATCAGCCGCAACTGGCCGAAGAGCATCAGCAGCGGCGCCGCAGCGGCGAGGATTGGATTGGCCGCGGCGTATCGCACGCCATTGGCCGCGTCGATCAGGGCATTCTGCGGCAGCCCCGGCGCCGCATTTGYGGCCGCTCCGGGACTTGGCCCCTGAAAGAGCACGGTTCCGGACGACCAGCCGGTTGGCATCTGCCGGCCGCCGCCGGGGTCGAACACTGTCGCTTCGCGGGCAGGGGATGGAGCAGGCCGTGYGCTTTCCGGGCCGGAATTCGCGGCAGCCGCAAGCGGCTTCTGCTTCGGCCGTGGCGCGCGGATGACGGTCTTGTCCGCCGGCCTGGAAGGATCGTCTTTCGAGCTCATCGGCGGCGCCCCACCGTCGCGGCGCGACGAACATGCCTTCGCCGGAGGAAACTTGCTTCAGGCTGAGCCTCGGCGGCGGGCCGCATGGAAAGGCTCATCTCGCCGAAACATGACATTGCTGCACACGCCCCAAGCCGCGCCGCTTTGCCCGCCGGGCAAGCGTCCATGCGCATTCTAGTCGCCCGGATACCCAATTGAAACGGGGCCGCCGATTGAAATCAGGAAGCAACATGCTCGAAGAGGTGGCTTCTTCTATGAGGCCGGTCACATACGGCGGGCGCGGTTCGAGCAATTCCAGAAAAAGTGTGAGCGGTTTTCCGTCCGGAATTGCGTGAAAACAAGAAGACTGGGCATTTCACCGTTTCCGTGAAACGGTGAAATGCCCTAGTGCCCCTGCGGCTATTTCTGCTTGTCGGCCTTGGCGTAGGCTTCGGCGAAATAGGCGAGGAAGACATCGAGCATGCCGTTCTCGTGCTTGTCTTCCATCGTCCGCCAGGTCGCGACGAGCRCATCCCAGGCCTGGCTCTTCCTGGACGAGAAGGACGCAGGCGGGATCTTCCTGGCGATCGCCTCCGGCGACAGGTCGTCGAGCAGCCGCGACAGCGCGGCCTGCATGGCGGCATAGGTTGCGATCTCATGCGCCTTCAGGTCGCGGAACGCGTCCTCGACGCTGTGCCTGGCATCGAGATAGCCGGCCCTGCGCTTGGCGAACATGATCTCCAATATGTCGTCGGTGCCCGGCACGAATTTCAGCGGGTTGTTGTCCTCGGCGCCGATCATCGTGCGGTGGGCGCTCTTGGCGAGCACCTTCGCCGCCGCGCGCGCCTTGAGCAGAAGCGACAGTTGCTCGACCGTGATCCTCAGCACCGCGCCGATCTCGGCCGCGATCTCGTGCGGGTCGCGCGATTGCAGCAAGTCCGGCGCGATGCCAGCCGCCCTGGCGATCTGCCGCAATATCGCGTCCGCCTCCRCGGGTCGATTGGGTGGGGCTGCCAGCCCCGGCTGTTGCAACGCCGACGATGTCGACACCGCCGCCGCCCCGGTGGAGCGCTGTTCCGCCGGACTGAAGAACGGCTCATGGCCGGGATCCGCGGGCCGGCCGGTCGAAGGCGGCAGCTCGCGCTGTGTTGACCCGGCCCTGGTCTGCGGATGCCCGGTCGCGGCCCGTTCGTCTTCGATCGAAACGGTGACGACATAGCGGCCGATCAGCAGCCGGTCGCCTTGGGCCAGCCGGTGCGGCCCGGCCATGCGCTGGCTCGAACCGTTGATGAAAGTGCCGTTGCGCGAAAGGTCGTAGAGCCAGAACGAACCCGCCTGGTAGCGGACCTCGCAATGCCGGCCCGAGATGAACTTGTCCGGATCGGACAGCGTCCAGTCGCAATTCTCGCGGCCGATCTCGAAGCTGCGGTCGCGGGCGGCATAGCTGGCGGCGGTCCCGGCCGGCAGCCTGTCGGCATTGCTGATCTGGAGAGAGATGAACATCCGGAAGCGTCGCCGAACTTGGTCAACAAATGCTTATCTTTGGCGCAACTCCGGACGGAAACCGCTACGCGCTGTCCCGAAATTGCCTCGGTATTCTAGCAGCTTGCACGCTGAGTGGGAGAGGAGCGTTTCACACCGGTGCGCGGGCGCGCTTTAGCCATCGCTGTTATTTGGCCTCCTCCAAACATGTGCTAGGCTGGCCTCGGTACGGTGCGGTGAACTCGAACGCTCCCGAATGTGATGCAGTTAATAGAGCGGGGGCTTCAAACCATCACACTGGCGGCCGCGTCGAGGAGGGGCACGACCCATGCYGAACGAACGTGCCACGGTAGTACAGACGCCGGCTGGCGCCGACCTGACCTTCACCCATCTCATCGGCCGAGATGAGATCAGCYGTTGTTTCGCCTATACGGTCGGCTTCGTCTCGAAGAACCGCGACATCGACCCGTTGAAGATGCTGGGCGGTGTCGTTTCGGTCGAGGGCGAATCCGATCCTAAGCGCTGGTTCAGCGGCCTCGTGTCGGATTTCAAGCTGACCCGYATCGAGGACCGGCTGGCCTTCTACGAGGCGACCGTCAGGCCGTGGCTCTGGTTCCTAGGCAACACCACCGACTGCCGCATCTTCCAGAACATGACGGCGGTGGAGATCGTCGAGAAGATCTTCTCGAAATACGGCATCGCCAAGTTCGAGAAGCGGCTGCAGGGATCCTATCCCCAGCGCGAATACTGCGTGCAGTATGACGAGAGCGATCTCGATTTCGTGCAGCGGCTGCTCGAGCACGAAGGCATCTTCTATTTCTTCGAGCACGACGAGGGCAAGCACACGCTCATCCTCTGCGATGCGATGAGCAAGCTGAAGCCGGCGCCCGGCTACGAGAAGGTGCTCTACAACTTCGAGGGCCAGGCCTCGCGGCGCGATGTCGAATACATCACCGAATGGATCCCTGGCAGCGCGGTGCGGCCGGGCGCTTATGCGCATACGGACTATGATTTCGAGAAGCCCGGCGCCGATCTGATGGCGAAATCCGCCCAGCCCTTCGCCCATAAGGAAGCCTCTGGCGAGAACTATCGCCAGCCGGGCGCCCATCTCGATGTCGGGCGCGGCGACAAGATCRCCGGGATCCGCCGCGAGGAACTTCAGGCCGTGCACCAGCACAGCACGGCGGTTGGCACGGTGCGCGGCCTTTTTTCCGGCTGCAAGTTCACGCTCGAAAGTTTTCCGCGCGACGACCAGAACCAGGACTATCTGGTGGTCAGCGCCGAATACCGGCTGTTCGATCCCGGCTACCGGACCCAGAACGAGGCCCACAGCGAGAATTTCAAGGTGGTGCTTGGCGTTGCGCCCACCAAATTGCCCTACCGGCCGCCGCGCATCACGCCGCGGCCGATCATGCGCGGGCCGCAGACCGCGACCGTCGTCGGCCCTTCGGGTGAGGAGATATTCACCGACAAATATGCCCGCGTGAAGGTGCAGTTCCACTGGGACCGGCTCGGCAAGAAGGACYAGAACTCATCCTGCTTCGTGCGCGTCTCGCAGACCTGGGCCGGCAGCAATTGGGGCTTCATCCAGATCCCGCGCATCGGCCAGGAGGTCATCGTCGATTTCATCGAGGGCGATCCGGACCTGCCGATCATCACCGGCCGCGTCTACAACGCCTCGCAGATGCCGCCCTACGGGCTGCCGGGCAACGCCACGCAATCCGGATGGAAGTCGAATTCCTCGAAAGGTGGCGGCGGCTACAACGAACTGATGTTCGAGGACAAGGCCGGCTCCGAGCTGGTCAATTTCCAGGCTCAGAAGGACCACCACCTGCTGATCAAGCACGACCGCAACAAGACGGTCCAGCACGACCAGTCCGACCGCATCGACCACGACGCCAAGCACTCCGTCGGCCACAACCTCGATGAGGACGTGGGCAACAACAAGACGGTCAAGATCGGCGTCGACCAGACCACCAACATCGGCTCGAACGACACCGAGACGGTGGGCGCGAACCGGTCGCTGACGGTTATGGCCAACGAGACGATCCACGTCGTCGCCAACTCGACCGAGAAYATCGACGCCAACCATTCGCAGACCGTGGGGCTCAATCAGACGGTCACGGTGGGTGTCGCGCGCGTCGATACGGTGGGGGCAGCGGAAGCGCGATCGGTCGGCGCCTCGCAGACGAACACGATTGGTGCGACACGGTCGGTGAGCGTGGGGATCAACCAAAGCCACAGCATTGGCGCCGCGGACAGCTGGGACATCGGTGCCTCGCAAACCGTCAATGTCGGCGCCAATCAAAGTGTAGCCGTCGGAAGCGCTCAGTCGTTCAGCGTTGGCGCGGCGCGCAGCGCCAGCATTGGTGCCGATGACTCCACGAGCGTTGGAGGCGCCCACACGCTGGGCATTGCAAAAGGCAGCGCAATCAGCGTCGGCGAGGACAGCTCGATCAAGGTCGGCAAGAAGCTGGTGATCGATGCCGGCGACGAAATACTGATCCAGACCGGATCGGCGAAGATCATGATGAAGAAGGACGGCACGATCGCGATCGAAGGCAAGGACATTTCGGTCAAGGGGTCGGGCAAGATCAGCATCAAGGCGTCGAGCGACGTGGTCATCAAGGGCTCGACCATCAGTGAGAATTGAGGGATCGGCGATGAGCGACGTTCGCGAGCGCATCGATGGTGTGGTGATCGGCATCTTCCTCGRTTTCGACGATGCGGCTTCGCCGCTGGTGGTCTTCCCCGGCAATCCGGAAGAAGCCGCCTTGCCCGCGCGCAGCCTGACCGAACTGACCGCCGACATGATCGGCCAGGAGGTTGCCTTGCTGTTTCAGGAAGGCAACGCGATGAAGCCGCTGATCGTCGGCCGCATCGTCGAGCCTGCGCGCAAGAGCGCAGCGCCGCAGGTCGTTCGTGACGGCGAGTGTGTTCGCATCATCGGCGAAGAACGCATCGAGCTGCGCTGCGGCAAGGCGACGATCCTCATGGAAAAGGATGGCCGCATAACCATTCGCGGCACCTATGTCACCAGCCACGCAAGCGCCGCCAACCGCATCCGCGGCGGATCCATCGATCTCAACTGACGATGGCTGCCGCTCGCAATCAAGCGGCCAAAGGCCCGTCGGAACGGCCGATCGTTGCCGGCATCGTCAGGCAGCACGCCGAACAGGCCGCGTTCCTCTGGGCGCAGCGCGATACGTTGATGCTGGCCGATCCGCCGGATCTTGCCGCCGTCTCGGGCGTCGAGYGCCGTCTGGAAACCAACCTCGATGGTCTGCGCATCGCCGGTCCCGCGGCCTGGCCGTTTGTCGCCGCCGCTTATGAGGATTTCCCCGAGAAGGGCGAGCTCTTCCTCTACGCCTGGATGGCGATCGAGCAGAGCAACGGCAGCCGTTTGGCCGAAGCCATCGAACTCGGCCGCCAAAGTCAGGATGACGCGCGCGGACTGATCGGCGCGTTGGCTTGGCACAAGCCGCGGGCAATCGCCGCCGAGGTGCGTAACTGGATCGGCGCGCCGGACGCGTTCAAGCGCTTTCTCGGGGTTTCGGCCTGCCTTGGACACGGCGTCGACCCCAAGGAGATGCTGTCGCGGCTCGTGCGCGATCCCGATGCGCGCGTCCGCGCCGTCAGCCTGCGCCTGGCCGGCCAACTGCGGCGAACCGACCTCGCCAACGAATTGCGGACGGCTCTCGAGGATGGCCAGGAACAGCCGCGGTTCTGGGCCGCCTGGGCATTGACGGAGCTCGGCTCGGGTGACCTCGCCGGAGCCGAATTGCGCAGGGTGGCGGTCGGCGGCGGTCCGGACGCCATCACGGCGCTGCGCGCCGCCATCAAGGCAGCGCCCGAAAAGGATGCGAGAGCCTGGATGGGCGGGCTGCTGAAATCGCCCGAGACGGCGCCCCTTGCGGTGCGCGGCGCCGGCATGTTGGGAGACCGCATGGTTCTCCACTGGTTGATCCACCAAATGCGGACGCCGGCTTTTGCGCCAGCTGCCGGCGCGGCATTGCTCGAGCTGTTTCCCGAAGCACGCGAGGCGGAGGACTTGTTCACTCTCGATCCGACGGAGCTCGGTCAGGCGTTCGAGGACCGGTTTGGAGATTTTGCGGTCAAAGTGCCGGTGGCGGCCAATGTCAAGGCATGGAGCGACAGCAGATTTCCAGGCCTCCGGTCAGCCGCGCCGTGATCGAGCGGCCTGCTTGTCGCCCCGTCGCGGCGGTTCGCGGACCATGTTATGGCTCCCAGTCGATGCCCCTTGCGATCGATCGCGAAAGCTTTTCCAGGGACAGGATAAGCGGGCGGTCCAGCTTCAATATCTCGTGCGATTTCAGGATGTAGGCCACAGCTTCGCCGAGCGCTTCCTTGCAATTTTGCGACAGGTAAGGCCGGATGTCGGACCAGGTTCTAGGCAGGCTGAGCAGCGACAGGACGCTCCCGCGCACCATCGGCTCGGAGAAGAAGCCCATGTCTTCCTGGAATGCCAGATCCTCGAAGAAGGTCATCAGATACGGCCCAAGATATGCCGCCGTGGCACGCGGCGACATCTCTGCCAGCACGTCTGCCACCAGAAACCGCGAATCGTCGCGATCGACATCGACTGGCTTTACATCAAGAAACAGGTGTCGCTCGCCCTTTCCCCAGCCTGTGATGAAGTACGCCATATCCTCATGTGGTGGGGGTTCGACAGACGACCACGCCTTTTTGATCTTCTCCGCGATTTCGAGTGCTGTCGTCATTTTCAGGGTCCCATCTTGGCGTCGGCAAGCTCCGCCTTGTTGTTCTTGATGGCCTGCTCCACCTTGCTGTGCGCGTCATAGTGACCATCGAGGCGCTCCTGCTTCGTGGGTTTGCCTCCGTCCCAGGGGATGTCATCGCAATCTTCCACGATGTAGACGGCTCTTTCATGCGCCAGCTTCTCGAAAATCGCGTTCTGGTCCTCAAGGAATTTCTTGTAGTTTGCCTTCTCCTGCGGAGTTGCTCGCCCTGACCAGATCTTGCCCTTCGTCAAGCTCGGCTTCTCTCCGTTAGCCGCCTTGTAGTCGTTGGAAAGCTTCTCATTCTCCTTCTTGATATCATCGTACTTGTCGTGCTGCTCGACGCATTTCTTCCAGATCGATATCTGATACGCATTCAATCCAGGCTGCGGCACGTTGGGATCGAAATTGCCGGCCAGGTCGACCGTATTCTTGTCATTGTGAAATTTCTTGTCGGTATGGCGACAGGCGTTCTTGCCGTCCATCTTGACGTCGAACGAATAGGTGATCCAGTCCGTCGCCTTCTTGAAGACGCCGGATTTGACGCCTCCGACGGTACCGGGCTCGTCGCCCGAGCTCATGCTGTATTGCGAGCCCTTGATGGCGATCATCTTGCCGCCCTTGGYAAAGACCGTCGTGGTGCCGTTTTGCAAAGTGCTTTGGTCTGCGATGTTCGGATAGGGCAGCGGAACGGGGCCGCCCGGACTGGGCGTTTTGCAGACATCCGGGATGGTCGCCATCGAAAGGCCTACCGTGCTCTTGTAGGTCAGGCCAAGGCCGTTGACGGTGATGTGCGTTGGCATCAGCTTCTCTTTCCCGGCGCGCCCAGCAGCACCGTTGCGCGCGCGCCGTTCTCGGAACTCGTCCAGATCAGCGACAGCGGACCTTTCTGATAGTCGCGCGCCACGGCCTCGCTGACCAGGCTGACGAACAGCGGCCCCGAAGCGGCCCCGACATCGCCCCAGCAGTCCGCCGGCGTCTCGAAATCTGCGGCATCCCTGAAGCGCCCCGGATTTCGCAGAACCGCAAAGCCATATTCGTTGCCGCGATAGCGCTCGCCGTTCATGTCGCAGATGATACGGTCGACAGGATCGATCGGTCCGTCTCGAAACAGGAACTGAAAGGCGGCACCGAGCCCTTCTCCCAGGACGACGGACTTGGTTTTGATCCGGTTCTCTTCGGCGGCAGTGGAGGTCCCAACGATTTCAAGCAACGGCGTCAATCCGAATTCCCGCGCTGTGGGGAGTGTCGCCAGCAGGCAGAAACCCGCCGCCTCGCCGGGACAGAAGCCGAATACGTTCCCCTCGGAGTGAAGCTGCTCGTTGTCGTCCAGCCACTCCAGCGTTTCCAGATCGAAATAGCTGTCCGCCCCACCGGCGAGGCAGAACCTTGCCTTGCCTTCGCGAAGCGATTTGCAGGCGTGATGGATCGCAAGCAGTCCGCCGGCATGGCCGCCAGCGGTAGAGCCGCCACCTTCCAGCATGACGTGCTGTGACAGCTGCTTGCGCAACGCGGCGCTGACCTTCGAGGCGAAGCCTTCCGGTTGGCCGGGCCGGGGTTCGCCGGTTGAAAGGATCAGCGATATCGGCGCCGTGTAACCGGAGCCGAGCAACGGCCGCAACGCTTCGAGAGCCGACGAAAACGCGATCTCAACCACACGGCCCGCGCCTTGAAGCTCCGCCGGCACGCCGGCATCGCGGGTCACCTTCATCAGCTGGCCAAATCGATCGGTCAGATAGGGATGATCCTGGATGGCGGAAATTCCGGCCCGCACGGCCGCCGCGCTGGATGCCGCATCGAATCCCAGGGGCGTTCTCGCTCCCACGCCCACCACGACGATGGCGTCGGCCTTGGCCATCACGCGTCTTCCCCAAGCCAGACACCGGTCGCCGCCACAGCTGGCGACACGCCGGAACGCTCACGGATCCTCACATAGCTGCCTTTCAGCCTTTCCTCGTCATAAGGGACGGACAATGTCGACATCCAGGTGATCGAGAATTGGCGCAGATCCGGCTTGATGCGCACCGTGTGGATCACCGGCTCATTGTTCTTGCGGTCGGGACGGTTGTAGAACTGGGTGGTGATGTTGAAGGTCACGCGGGGCAGCAGGAACTCCCAGAAGCCGTCTTGTGTGAAATTGCCGAGCYGCGCGACTTCGTAGCCCATGAGCGGGGTCTTGGTCTGCTGATCTTCCGGCGCGCACTGGTAATACAGTCGGTTGAAATCGCGCGGCAAAAGCGGATCGCGCGTCCTTTGCCATTCTTCGCCATAGGTGCCGCCATGTTTCATACGCGGCTGCCAGTGTCGCGCCACTGGGCCGAACCCGGCCGGCTTGCCACTGCGGTGGTCGCGGTAAGGCGCGTCGGGATATTCGAAGTTGGGTCCGGTTTTGCTGACCAGTCGCTGCGGCGAGACCGCAAATCCCGTTCCCACCGGATTGCGTTGGTCCCAATCCGGCTTTGAAGCCTCCATATCCGTGCCGCCATAGGTGCGGCGCCAGGTGATCGRCATTTTCGTGAACGGCTCGGCCCGGCTCAGCCTCGCCGAAACTGCGCCGGGAACAAACACGCGATCCCCTATGACATTAAGGGTCTTGTCCACGTCGCCGACCTTTATGCGCGCCGTGCTCTCGGTGCCCGGACGCCTGCCGGGTGCATAGACATGTCCTTCGACCAGAATGTCGGTATGCTTCTTCTCGAGATTGAAATCTGTGTCGTCGAGAAGTTCGTTTGCGTCCGCGGCATGGAGGGGCGCCAGATTTATCGGCGTCTGTTCTTTGAGGAGCCGCTGTTTCCCGTCGGGGTCGATCTCGAAGGAAGCCTTGATCGCAATCAGCCAGACCTCGTGTCCCTGCTCGTCGCGCGTCCAGCCCTGCTGGGCGGCAAATGGCGTCTGGTTCAACAGCATCCACATCTGAAGCCACATCCTCAGCCGATGATGATCAGCGAGGTTTCAGCCGCCCGGCTGAAGCCGAGCGTTGATAGYGGACTGAAGACCTCTTCGAACACGGCCATCAGCTGGTCTCCCAACTCGCGGCGAAGATCTGTTCCAGTGTCGGCTGCGGCGCCTGCGGATCGACGTCGAAAATGTCCGTATGCGCGGTCCATATGACCAGGTCGTCGACGACATCGCTTTCGCCACCGACATGCGGAACCGGCAGCGCGGCTAGCGCCGCGTCCAGTTCGTCTGGCGTGAGCTCCCCCCGCTGCGCGGCGAAGGCCGCGCCCTCGATGCCGTCGAACCAGCTATCGCAATAGGCCAGCTTCAGCGGCGCCTCCGGAAGCCGAGCGACGACGCTGAGCGGGAACCGCCGGCCGACCCTGTCGGCGCTTTGCAACACGATGCCCGCCGAGGCGCCGAAGGCGCCAGGACCGCTGAGGAAGCGCAAGGCCGTACCCGTTGGCCAGGTTTCGAGTCCAAACAGCGGCACGATGTGCTGAGCCAGCCAGCGGTCCCACACGCGCACGAAATCGCCCGGCAAACGGCGCGTCACGAAATCGCCGGCGGCGGGCATCTTGCCGTAGAAGCCGGGCAGGATCAGATCTGCGGCGGACATGTGAACTTCTTGAACATTTCGAGCGTATAGGGGTTCTCGACGCTGGCCGCCTTGAGCTCGAAATCGGCCCACATCCCCTTGGTGCCGAGCCGCAGGCTGTAGACGTCGGTGAGCTTGGTCGCATTGAAGCGGCCGCCGCGCARCATTCTGAGCCACGCCCAGCTGCCGGTCTCGTTGAGCATCACCTCGGGCGAGCCGTCGACCGGCTGGAAGGCGAGCGATATCACGCCGGTGCCGTCCTTGCCGGGCCATGTCATCGGCTGCGGCCTCGTCGCGTTGTTGTAATAGACGAGGTTCTGGCCATCGAGGTTGAGCGTCACCCGCGCCACGTTGGGCGACAGGTCCTTCGGCTCCAGGGTGAAATTCATCACCGGCCCGGTGCCGCCGGGGAAGAGATCGTCGCGGATGTGGCGCGCCTGCTCGAAGGCCGCCAGCGCCGCCGGATCGAGACCGAAATCGGCGCGCCATTTCCACGGCTCGCTGGCGGTGTCGACATAGTTGATCAGATGGTCGTTGGTGAAGGCATCGATCAACCCGGTCGGTCCGAACAGGCGCTGGAAGTCGCGCACATTGACGTCGACCGCGCTGTCCGGGCTGAACGGATAGCGGTTGTTGAGYGCTGCCTGGCAGAAGGGCAGGATATCGGCGSGCCAGATGGCGTTGAGCTCGTTGGTGACGGCCTTCTGCGACAGGCCGCTGGTGTCGCCGGCAATGCCGCCCAGCCAGTCGTTGATCGGCGAAGGCAGGATCTGCGCTTGCCTGGCGACAGCGCCGGTCAATTCGGCCAGCCCGCCCTGCTTCTTGATGGCGTCCTGCGGATCGGGATTAGCCGTGACGGTCTGCAGCACGTTGGACAGCGCCGTCAGCGCCACCACGGCGGCGTCGAGCGCCGGCGGCTGGCCGTCGACCTGCGCGATCGTGCCTTTGAGCTGCTTGAAATGCTCGGCCACCAGGCTGCCGGTCATGTCGACCTGATCGGCCGAGCCCGCGCGGGGCAGCAATTTCGCGCCCGTCTTCACCACCTTGCCCAATTTGCCGAGCTTGCTGAGCAGCTTCGAACCGGTCTTGGCGGCGCCGCTCTTGTCGTCGGCCGCCGCGTCGTCCGAACGGGTCAGGTCGGTTTCCTGCACCACTGCGGTCAGCAGGCGCTTCAGCGCCGAGTCGGCGCTGGAAAGATCCTTGAGGTTCTCGCTGGCGACGTTGAGGTCGGTCAGCGGCGCCAGCCGCATGTCGCGCAGGAAACTATCCCACTGCGAAATGTAGTCGTCGTAATAGAGCTTCAGGATGTCTTCCGACAGCGCCGAGACCGACGTCTCCGCATTCTCCGAACAGCCGCCGGCAAACACGGCGCGGTCGAGCGCCGCCTGGCCGGCGACGTCCTCGACGCGGTCGAGGATCGCGTCATGGAAGCCGGCATAGGTGTAGGGGCCCGGCACGCCGACGCGCAGCGTCTTGTCGGAACGGCGCGCGAACACCTTGGCGCCGTTCGGTCCGGCGAAATTGGCCGGCACCCATTCCTTGACCGCCGCCACTTCCGGGTCAGTCAGAAGCTGCTTATAGGCGCGCTCCGGGAGCGAGATCGTGCATACCGTCTTCAGCGCCTCGGCGACCAGTTCCTTGTCCGGCGCGATATAGCTGTCGTCGACAGCCATGCGGCGGATCGCGGCGAGCTGGTGCTCTTCGGCGTCCGCGGTCGGGAAGGGCGCGRCCGGYGCGAATTGYGGCAGGTTGTTCACCCACCAGTTCTGCACGAAGTCGGTGTCCATCTGCGACAGGCCGGTCATCATCCGATAGGTCTTGAGCGCGCCGAGCATGAAATCCGGATCGCGGATCTGCCGCCACATCGTCGCCTCCAGCAACGCGACCATGTGCGGCTCCAGCACGTTGCGCAGCGCATGGTCGTAGGTGTCGGTCTGCGCGCGCACCAGCTCGGCCGAAGCGGTCGGGCCGAGCAGGTTGTGGATCGCGTCCGGCGGCGCGGTGCGGGCCGCCGCCACCGCGTCCATCGCCGCCAGCGCGCCATCCATGGTCGGCTGCTCGACCGCGACCGGTATCGCGGCGACATCCGTCAGCGGCTGTTGCAGGGCCTCGAACTGGYCGGCCTGTTCGGTGATTGCATTGCGGTTGTCGAGATAGGACCAGGTGAACAGGCCGCCGGCGAGCAGGGCGGCGAGAGCGCAGGCGGCGGYAGCACCGCGCCAGATCCAGGCGCGCCGGCGCTGCGCCAGCGGATCGAATGTGCCGAGGCCGGCTTCCTTGAAGATCACTTCGGTGAGCAGGTTCCTGAGGAAGAAGCTGCGCTTCTCGACACGCGCCGCCGGCATGGCGCGGCGGGGCGGCAATCCGAAGGACGAGGAAAGGGCGGCGGTCAGCCGGTCGATGGGCGCGCCTTCCTGTGTCGCCGAGGTCAGATAAAGGCCGCGCAGCCAGGCGGCCTCCTCGTAGCGGCTTTCGCCGAACATTGCTTCGACCAGCACCTGGATCGGCTCGGAGAGGCTCGCCAACTGCGCCGGGAAACGGAAGATCTCGGCGCGCTGGCCAAGCTTGTCTTCGTCTTCCAGCCGCGGCACCAGCCGCCGCTCCAGCTCGGAGGCCAGCCTGGCAAGTTCTGTCTGGATTGTGCCGGCGTTGACGCGAGCGTCGAGCGGAAAAGTCGTTCCCCACACCTGTTCGCGCGCCGTCGTCGACAAGCCGCCGAAGAAGGCCTCGAAGCCTTTGATCAGGTCGGCCTTGGTCAGCATCAGGTAGACGGGCAGGCGGATCTCGAGCCGATCGTTCAGCTCCGCCAGCCGGCGGCGGATTTTCCGGCCATGCGCCTTGATCGCCTCGTCGCCTTCGGAGAGCGCATCGATCGACAGCGCGACGATGACGCCGTTGAGCGCGCGGCGGCCCCGATGCTTCTTCAAGAGGTCGAGGAAGCCGAGCCACTCCGCCGCGTCGACATCCGGCTGGCTTTCCTGCTGGACATAGCGGCCCGCTGTGTCGATCAGCACCGCGTTCTCGGAGAAGAACCAGTCGCAATTGCGCGTGCCGCCGACGCCCTGCAGATCGTCGGTGAGGTCGATCGGGAAATTGAGCCCGGATTGGCGCAAGGCCGTCGTCTTGCCGGTGGCCGGCGGCCCGACGATCACATACCAGGGCATTTCGCGCAGGAATTTGCGGCCGCCGAGCTTGCGGCGCTTGAGCTCGGCCATCACCTCGCCGAACTTGGCGCCGACGGCCGCGACGCTCTCCTCGCCGGGCGTGAGCTGCTTTTCCTGAACAGGCGCCGCGATCTCGGCGACGAACATGCGGTTGGCGCGGATCGCGCGGCGCTGCGCGATGATCAGCCAGATCAGCCACAGGATGATCAACCCGGCGATGATGGCGATGCGCACATTGTCGGATTCGAACGGCGCGTAAGGGCCGACCTGCACGATCGGGCCGAACACCCAGATCAGCAGCGAAAGCAGCGCGATGCCGATCAGCGTCCACAGGWATCGCGAGGTGATGACGGCCCAGAGGAAGCGCAGGATGAACATCTCAGAGCCTCTTCTCGACCAGGACCTCGACGCGCCGGTTGAGCGCGCGGCCCTCGCGTGTCGAGTTGTCCGCCACCGGATCGGTTTCGGCGTGGCCCTCGGAAGAGATGCTCTCCGCCGACACACCGGCCTGCACCAGAAGCTTGGCTATGGTTTCGGCGCGCGCTTCCGACAGGCGCTGGTTGCTGGCAAACGGATTGGATTTTTGCAGCCGCACATTGTCGGTATGGCCGACGACGGTGATTTTCCCGATCAGCTCCTTGTTGTCCAGGATCACCTTGGCGATCGACGCGATCAGCGGCTCGTAGCCTTCCGTCAGCGTCGGCCGCGCGGACTGGAAGAGCTCGGGATTGGACGACTGGATGATCAGTTTGGCCAGCGAGACGCTCTCGGTGCCRCTGAGCGCCCCTTTGAGATCGTCCGGCGCTTCGGCCTTGAATTCCGGCAGCAGCGCGAAATCGACCGGCTGCGGCTCAGGCGCGGGCGCATCCTGCTTGGGCGCGGCGCGGGTGACGTCGCCGCGCGAAGCGGGCGGCAGCGTGCGCACCAGCGCCGAGAGCTCGACCGCCTGGCTGCTCAAGCCCATCGACAGGCCGATATAGGCGGCGGCGGCGACGACGACCGCGGCAAGCGCCATCACCCAGATCGGCACGATGAAGCGCTGCGGCTCGTCGGAGGCGATAACGCCTTTCCAGTTCGGCGACAGCGGCGCGTCCTCGGCATCTGCGTTGCGCAGGAAGCGCGCCGCCGCCACGCGCACGGCGTTAAGCGACCGGTCGCCGGCGCGGCCGGGCACCCGGTACTTGCCGCGGAAGCCGAGCGCCAGGCAGTAATATTGCAGCTCCAGCATTTCGCGGTCGCGGTTGGGATGCCGCTCCAGCTCGTCGAGGCGGGTGAAGAACTGGGTGCCGGCATCGACGTCGCCGCGCAGCATGACCACCAGCGGCTGGCGCGGCCAGGCGCTGGCCCCGCCCCATGGCGTGTTGAGCGCGAGATCGTCGAGCAGCGCCGCCACCGCCCATGCCGCCTGGTCCGCGCGCTCCAGCGACGAGCCCGCGGCAACAGCGGCGTCGCGCGCCCGCACCAGCTCGTCGAGCAGGCGCGTGCGCATCACTTCCGGGTTCTCCGGCGCCAGCGCGCTTTCGAGCTCCGGCGCGAATTCGAGCAGCGGCGCGAAGATGTTGATGAGCGTGTTGGGGTGCGCACGCGCGCGTTTGACCGGCGCGCCCGGCGCGCCCGGCGCCAGCGGCGCCAGCGGCCGGGGAGCGGCACCCGTCAGCCGGATGCGGGTGCGCTCGCGATCCTCCGACAGTCCGAAAGGATCATCCCGGCTCATGGCCTCACCTGTTCACCGAATAGCAGTCGACCTGCGGCTCGCTCGGCAGCACGCCGGACACCCCGATGACGAAGCCCGGAGCGTCGAGCAGCGAGGCCCAGTGCTCGCTCTTCTGGTCGAGCTCCAGGCAGAGCCGATCGCCGTCATAGGGGATCTCGCGCGGCTGCGAATGCAGCGGCTTCAGCGGGATGCCTGGCAGGCGCGACTTCCACAGGCCTTCGAACTGGTCCGCCGAGCCGACCGTCGCCTGGTTGACGAAGATCTTGCGCAGCGCGTCTTCCGAAAGCTCGGAGCCGACGCGGATGACGATACGGCTGGCGACGAGCAGCTTCGGGTTGTCGATGCGCACTTTCCAGACATTGGTCGCGTGCCGCATGACCGGCAGCGCGCGCGACTTCGGCTCGATGTAGCGCAGGCTGAGGATGAGCGAACGCAAGGCTTCCGCCAGCGCCATATAGGCAGGGCCGGGCGCCATGTGGTCGTAGGCCGGCAATTCGCCGAGCCGCCGCGAGCTCGAGCCATAGGTGGCCATCTCGCCGGCGAGGCCGGCAAGCTCGAGATAGAGCTCGGCCGGATGGAAGACATCCTGCGCCAGCATATGCGCGAGGCGCGGCCGCGCGGCGTTGGCGAGGTGCAGCATCAGCAAGTCTTCGACGCTGCGGCCTGCCCCGCCCATCACCATCTTGCCGTGCGCCTCGGCGATCTGGTCGAGGCCGGTGACGACTTCCTGCAGCAATTGCCGGTACCAGCGGACGGCGCCGGTGATCAGCGTCGGCGGCAGGAAGGCCAGGTCGAGCGAGACGCCGCCATCGGCGCGCACGCCCGTGATGTCGGCGACCGGCAGCGCGGTGTAGCCGCCAACCGATTTGCCGGGCGCCAGCAGCACCGCTTGCGGCCGGGCGATCTCGATTTCTTCCGGATCGGCGCCGCCCTGGACGGCATCGCGCACCGGGACGATCTTGCCGTGATAGCGCGSGCCCGTCGATGCCGCATGCGCCGGATCGAAGCCGACGCCGCCGGGCGGCTCCAGCGGCAGYGCGATCAGCACCGGCCCGGCGCCGGTATCGGCCGTGACGGGCAGCGGCTTGGGCGCATCCATCAGCTCCGGGATGGAGAACGGCGTGCCGTCCGGGAAGATGCCCCGGGCGGACACGATCGACACCTGGCCGGCGTCGAGCAGCGACTGGTCGAGCGTCAGCTGCTGGAAGCCGAACGTATGGAGCTGGCCGGCCTGCAAGGCGCCGCGCACCATCCCCTCGAAGAACCGGTCCTGCTGCTGGAAATGCTGGGTCCTGAGAAACAGGCCCTCCGACCACAGCACCCTGTTTGCGTCGCTCATGCTGCCACTCTCTGCACTGCCGTGGTTGTCTCGCCGTCAGGCGGAAATGCCGCCCTTGCCGAGGCTGACATTGATGGTGAACTTCGATCCTGGCGAAACCGACTTGGTCGTGCGCCAGTTGCGTCCGCCCGGTTCGCGGATCAGCGCGACGAAGCCGAGCGCGGTCGCGTTCGGCTCGACCGTGATGGTCTTGGCCGCCGTTTTGCCCGGCGCGACCGAGATCGCGTCCGAGCCGATCAGGTCGGCGCCTAGCGCCGAGCCGGCATCGCCCTGCAGCGCGAAGTAATCGGCCGAATTGAACTTGCCGGTGCTGGCAAGCCGCATCACCAGAACCGTCACCGGCCGGTCRCCGCCGCCCGGTCCCGGATTCATGCCGGCGCCGCCGGTCACGTTGACCGAGATCACCGATGGTTTCGGCGGACCGCTCTGGCAAGCCGCAAGCAGCCCCGTGGCGCCAAGGGCAACGATGAATTCGCGTCTGTCGATCATGCTTCACTCCTCTTCGTAAGCATCCCTGAAGTCTGCGCCGATCTCGCCAAGGAAGCTCGATTCCGCGCTCTGGGCGATGTCGCGATGGCGTTTCTGGTAGAGCTCCCACAGCTTGGCGTTGCGCCCGCCGGCGAGCAGATTGCCGATCGCGGAATTGGACTTGAGCTCTTCCTCGATGGCGGCCGGATCGAAACGGTCGATCATGCGCCGAAGCGCTGCCTGCACACCGCGCCAGGCGCGCACGTGATGTTGCGCGAGATCCTTGACCGCATCGCTGATCGCGGCCTCGCCGGAGAGAAAGCCGGGGCTGCGCTCCGCGATGATGGTGACGATGACATCCTCGACCGTCGGCAGGAATTTGAGCGGGTTGACTTCCGAAGATCCGACGACCGTCTGTGCGACGCGCGCGCTGCCCTTCTCCTCGGCACGCTTGCGCAGGAGCTGCATCAGGCCGTCGAGCATCTGCCTGTATTCGCGCCCGAACTTTTCCATTTCGGCGACCGGATCGCGCCCGGGAAAATCGGCCTCCTCGACGCCCATGCCGCGCAGGAATGCCGCGCGCAGCGCCATGTCGCTCCGCGCCGATTGCGTCGGGCGTGATGGCCTTGGCGCGGGAKCAGGGCGAGGTTGCGGAGCAGGCGGTTCGGGCGCCTGCGCCGGTATCTCCCAAGGACGGGCAACCTTCGGCTTCTCGGCGGGCCGCTCGTCGCGAGCAACCGGGGCGTGACTGTCGCCGGAGGCGGATGTCGCCGCCGGCCCAAAGCTGAAATCGTCGAATGCGGACGGTCTCGACGACACGGGCTCGGGCGTATCGTTGCGAGATGGCATGTCGCCGAAGCCGAACGGGTCCGGCCCACCGGCGGCGGGCTCGCCGTTCGAGGCCGGCGTCGCCACCGGATCGAGGCTGAACGGGTCGTCGAAGGCGGGCGAACTGTGTTGGCTCGAGGCGCGATCATAGGCTCCGGGCACAGGCTGCTCGAACGGATCGGGCAATCCTGCTGGGCGCGGCCGCTGCGGTTCCTCCTCGACCTTGGCCGAGAAGAAGTCGTCGCCGCCGATGCTGGCGGGCGTCCGCGGCTGTGGCGACGACCACGCCGGCGCCGCATGGTTGGCGACCGGCGCCTGGCCGATCGAAGTGCGGCCGCCGCTGGGTTGCACCTCGACATGCAGCACGTAGTCGCCCATGCGCAGCCGCATGCCGCTTTGCAGTCGCGTCGACCTGCCGGTGCCGAGCGGGCTGTCGGAATCGTCGATGAACAATCCGCTGCTCGACGTGTCGGTGACGTAATAGCCGTCGCGGCCGCCGCTGATCTTGCAGTGCGCCCGCGAGACGAACATGTCTGGATCGTCGATCTGCCAGCCGGCATCGGCGCTGCGGCCGATCACCAGCTCGCCCTCGTCCAGCCGGGTCTGCCTGACCGCTTGCGAGCGCGGGCCTTGTTCGAGCGTCAGCAGCAGGCTCATGCGGCCGCCTCCGCCATGTCCGGCCGCCAGCCGACGATGGTGCGCAGCCTGAGATCGTCGGCGTCTCCCTTTTCGGCGGGGCGTGAAAGCCAGGAGGTCCGGCCGAGCTGGATGGTTCCCATTTTCGGCTCAGGCACCGCGTCGCGCGCGAGCACGATCCTGAGATCGACGTCGAGCGCTTCGCCGATCATGTCGCGCACCGCCTTCTTGAACAGGGCAAGGCGCCGTTCGCCGGGCAGGAACGATTTGAAGTCGTCGAGGCCGAGCGGGCCGACGCGCAGCTCGATCCGGCTTTGCCGGCTGAAGACGCGCGGGCCGATCGTTGCGCCGCCGCCGAGCGCCGCATAGGCCTTGCCGATGCGGCTCTRCAGCGCCTTCGGAATGGTGATCCAGGCGGCGACGAATTCCTTGATCTCAACCGGCACCTTGAAAGCGGTGGCGAGGAACAGCGTCAGCCGCTCGGCGCCGTCGACCTGGTTGGCCAGCGATCCAGCCTGGCGCAGCCGAACCGTGTCGAGCTCCGGATCCTGCGTGCCGGGAAGGCCGATACCCGCCATGGCCTCCAGCATGGCGCGCACGCGCCCGCCGACCGAACGTTCGACCTGCACCGCCGGATGCGCGTCCGCCCATGCGCGGTAATAGAGCGCGATCATGCGGTGCTGCAGGATGTTGACGAAGTCGACGAAGGTCGTGTCGCTGGTCTGCTCGGCGTCGGCGCCGGTGAACCAGCGCTGCGACAGCCGGTCGAGCACCCAGCGCGTCAGATGCAGCGGCATCGGCCCTTCCGGCCCGAGCAGGCCGAGATTGGCGACGGTCACCCGCGCCGGAGTCCTGTCCCCGGCATCCTGGAACTTGACCACATCCCGCGCCGAGAAGCTCAGGCGCACATGCTGGCCGAGCCTTGCCGGTTCGCGCTCCGCCGTCCCGGAATGCCCGAACAGGCCGCGTCGCTGCTCCAGGCGGCGCAGCAATTCGAAGAAGTCGAAGCCCTCCGACAGTGGCTCGGCTTCGGTCGGGGCCGGTTGCGCTAGATCAGGTAGCGATTGCCGGGCGTCATCGGCCATGGCACATCCTCCTGCTTTTGCAGCAGCCGCGTACGCGTCCGCACGAAACCATTTATCCCGGCATGGCGGGCGAACAGCCGCGCCAGCAAGGCCGAAAGCAAAAGCGTGCTCTGGCCCGCCAGCACCGACTGGTCGACATGCAGCGTCACCTCCGTGCCGCGTCCGAAACACATCGGCCCGTCGATCTTCAATCGCTCGATCACCGGGCGCGAGTCGATGCGGGTGATCGAATGCACGTTGCGGGCAAGGCTCGGATCGCCGCGATCGGCGTAGAGGTCGAGCAAGGCATGCAGCGGATCGACGCCGCGGCCTTCCTTGGCGAGGCTGAGGAAATTGAGCGAGAGCTGCGCCACCAGCCGCCAGGCGAGATTATCGGCGCGGGATTCGCCTTCGGCGCCCGCCGGCAGCGCTGCGGGGATCGCCGGCTGCGGCGGCCGCAGCGCGCCGAGCAGCCGCACCGCCTCCACCGGATCAGCGGTCTCCAGCGTCAGCGTCGGCGTGTCGTCCAGGATCGGCAGGTCGCGGTTGGTGCAGAGCGCCATGACGTCGAGCCGCTTGAGCGGCCGGTTAGCCGGGCTTCCCGCGGGCCGCGAGATCGCGATGAAGACATCGTCGCCGGTATAGGAGGTGCGGGTCAGGCCGTCGCGGCGCTCGTCCTCCGTCGCCCGGCGCGGACGCCGCWCCGTCGAGTAGACCCAGCCGCTGCCGCGGTTCTGCCCCAGGCTGAACAATTCGGGAATGACCGCTTCGCTGCCTTCGGCGTCGGCGTCCTCGACCCGGGTGACGCGGAAGATCTCGAAGTCGCGCGCCCGGGTGCGATCGGCATGCAGGACCTGCCGGGTCCGGCGCGGATCGATCTCGATGACGTTGCACTCGCGTTCGAACAGATTGATGATCGGCGTCGCGAACAGCTCGAAATCGGCCGCCGTCACATCGGCGAGCTCCGGCACCGGCCGCCGGAACAGRAAGATGATCTCCATTCCCGCATCGCACTTGCGCACCACCGGCTGYAGGCCGGCGACCCGCACATAGTGGAAGCGCTCCGGGATCATGAAATATTCGCGCAGCAGCCGGTATCCTTCGAAGGTCGGGCGGGTGCGCGGCATCAGCGCTTCGTCGTCATGGATCCCGATCATCTCGGGTTCGGGCAGCGCCGTGAGCGGATTGGTCTTGCCTTCCGCCCGCGCGCCGACGGCCGAGCAGGCGCCGAAGATCGCGTCGAAGAGGAGCGGCGCCTTGGCGCGCCCGGCAAAATAGAGGTCGACACGGTCGAGTGACAATTCGCTGAGCTTGCCTTTTCCGGTTCGCGCGAACGCGATGCGGAACGCCGCTTCGCCGCGCACGCCGCCGACCGGCGCGATGCCGGCGGCGGCCAGCGCGCTACGGTCCTGGAAATAGCTGACCGAAGTGATCGCGATCGGCCACAGCGTGACCTCTTGCGCGGTGGTGAAGGTCGAGCGTGTCGACAACCCCGGATGCAGGCCCGAGACCAGCCGCGTGCCGCGCGCGACGGCGTGGCCGGCGATCATCGACTGCACCTGCTGTCCAGGTTTCAGCATGGCCATCGCCGTCGCCGGCGCCGGCGTCACCAGGTCCGGATAGAGCACGTCGAGCACGGCGCGCGAGAAGCGCGAGCGCTCCGCGTCGACCTTGAGCCGGGTGCGCGCGGCAAGGAAGGCAACGCCGTCGAGCAGCCGTTCGACATAGGGGTCGGGGCAGGGGACGGTATCGAGGGAAAGGTTGCGCGCGACCGCCGGATGCATGTCGGCGAATTCCGCGGCCAGCGCCCGGATATGGGTCAGTTCCTCTTCGTAATACTCCACGAAGACCCGATCCATCTCAGGTCTCCCGGAATTCGGTTCGCGCCAGGCCGTTGTCGAGATTGATCGTGGTGCGCAGCCGCATGCGTTCCGGCGTCGGCGTCATGATCAGCACCGCGTCGATCTCGATCCTGAGGCCGACGCTCTTGTCGCCGAGCGTGACATTGACGGTTGTCGCGCTTTCCTTGAGACGCGGCTCGAAGGTGGCGAGCACCGCGCGGATTTCGCGCGCCAGCGTGTCTCGGTCGAAATCCCGCGAGGACCGGCCGGAGAAGGACGGCACACCATAGTTGACGACGCTGCGGCGCACTTCCGGAAAGTCGGCGAGCGGCGGCAATTCGTCCAGGGGCTGCTCATGTTCGGCATCGGAAAGCATCGGTACGGACTCGAAACGCTCGGTGTTGAAGAGGRCCTCGATGTCGCGCCGGACCGCTTCCCTGAGCACCCGCGCCGACACCACCACGCCGCGGCTTTCGATTTCGGCGCGATGCTCGGTCTGGAAGATCAGCCTGTGCAGTCGCCGTTTCTGCTCGGCCGTAAGCTCGGGATCGGCATCGATGGCCCGGGCGCTGCCGGCAAGAAGAGCCTCGACGCGCTCGGCGCCGAGTTCTTCATCCAGCAGGCGACGCAGCCCATCGATCTCCGACGTCAGCCCGGGCAAATCGTTGACAAGGCGGTCCCAGAGGGAGGGCTGGACCGCCTCGCGCTTTGCCCGCGAGCTGCCGGCCAGCTGTGCCTTCGCGCCAGGCCGCTTGGCCTCACTTGCCGACATAGACGTCCATTTCGATCTCGTCGTCCTTGTCGTAGACGAACTTGATCTTCTTGTAGGCGAAGCTGACCTCCTCCTCGATCAGGTCCGCCTCGTCACGGGCCTGCCGCATGTCGTATTCCATGATCGAGGCATCGGTGAGCGTGACCACCAGATAGTCGCTGGTCTCGCCGTCGATGGTGCGGCGTGCCGAAAACACCACCTCGTCCAGCGCCTTGTTCTCGAACAGGRCCTTCTTCAGGTAGGGCGACGACTTGTCGTAATGCTTGAAGAATTTGATCATTCCCATCGACACGCGGCCGCGCCGCGAGAGCGAATTGGGGTCGTAGGGCGCGATCATCTTGTAATCGACGCCATGGATCTCGATCTCGTCCTCATGGCCGTCGCGCTTGCTCGGGCCCTTGATGTCCGGGACTTTCAGGAAGCCGTCGATCTTCATCGAAGGCGCATCGGTTCTGTCTGGCATTGTCTTTCTCCACCGCTACGAAACAAGATGACTTTACGATTTCAGCCCTTCACCGACGGCAGTTCCGACACCAGCCGGAGCGAGGCGTTGATGCCTTCCAGCTGGTAGTGCGGCCGCAGGTAGAAACGGGCATTGTAGTAACCGGGCCGGCCTTCGACGCTGTCGACCTGGACCTCGGCCGCGGCAAGCGGGCGCTTGGCGCGCGCCTTGTCGTCGGCAAAGGCAGGGTTGGCCAGCACGTACCGGTTGATCCATTCGGTCAACCAGATCTCCATGTCGGTGCGTTCCTTGAACGAGCCGATCTTGTCGCGCGCGATCGCCTTGAGGTAGTGCGCGAAGYGCGAGACCGGGAAGAGGTAGGGCAGGTTGGCGCTGAGCCGCTCGTTCGACTGCGCGTCGGGATCGACCAGACGCCCGGCGCGCGTCTCGTCGTCCTGCAGCGAATGCGCGCCGATGAAGGCCGCGAGGTCGGTGTTCTTGCGATGCAGGATCGGCATCAGGCCGAGCTTCGCCAGTTCCGCCTCGCGCCGGTCGTCGATGGCGACCTCGGTCGGGCATTTCATCGCGATCGAGCCGTCGTCGGTCGGGAAGGCGTGCACCGGCAGGTTGAGCACCGTGCCGCCATTCTCGACGCCGCGGATCTGCGTGCCCCAGCCATAGAGCTTGTGGCTGCGGTTGATGTTGACGCCCATCGGGAAGGCGGCGTTCATCCAGACATATTTGTTGTGGTCGCCGCCCACCTCTTCCTCGAAGGTGAAGCCCTTCACCGGAACGGTTTCGGAGCCGTAGGGCAGGCGCGCCARCACGCGCGGCATGGTAAGCCCGATATAGCGGGCGTCCTCGCTTTCGCGCAGCGACTGCCAGGAGGCATAGGCCGGGTTGTTGACGATCATCTGCAGGTCCTGCGGGTTCGGCAGTTCCTGCCAGCTGTCCATGCGGAACAGCCGCGGCGAGGYGGCGGCGATGAACGGCGTGTGCGCCGAGGCGCAGACGCCCGAAATGTTGCGCAGCAAGCCGACGTCGCGCGGATGGTTGGAGAATTCGTAGGCGCCGATGATRCAGCCGATCGGCTCGCCGCCCAGCATCGAATACTCGTCCGTGTAGACCTTCTTGAAGATCGGGCTCTGGTCCCACATCTGGCCTTCATAGTCTTCCAGCGTGTCGGCCAGCTGCTCCTTGGAGATGTTCATTACCCGGATCTTCAGCTTGGTATCCGTCTCGGTGTTGTTGATCAGGTACCAGAGGCCGCGCCAGGTGCCTTCCATCTCGCGCACTTCCGGCGCATGCAGGATCTCGTTGACCTGGGTCGTCAGCATCTTGTCGATGCCGGCGATCAGCGACTTGATCGACTTGATCGCGTTGGACGAGATGGTCGTCGTCTCGGAGCGGGACTGGGCCGCCAGTGCCAGGTTGCGCACCAGTTGCTGCAGCTTCTCGCTGTCGTCCTTCTTGACCTTGAAATCCTTTTCAAGGAGGCCGCTGAATTCGCCGAGATCGATGGCTTCCGCCTCGGCGGTGGCGGCTGCGGTCTTTTGCTGTTCGGCCATGACTTACTCCTCGCCCTTGCCRTCATCCATCGCCTGGCTGRCGATCTTGCTCAGCAGCGGCTCGTTGTTCAGAAGCTGCGCGATGCGCTTTTCGGCGTCGACTCGGCCGTCCATGAAGCCCAGCAGCTCCTCGAGCTGCCGGCGCATCTTCAGGATCTCGGCCAGTTGCGGGACCTGCTCGGCGATCTTGTCCGGCGCGAAATCGCCCATCTTGGAGAAGGTGAGGTCGATGGCGAGCTCTTCGTCCCGCTCCTGGCCCTCGGCCTGCGGCAGGGTGTTCTTTACTCTGGCCTTCACGCGCGGCCCCATCGCTTCCATGAATTTGGGGAAGCGGTTGGCGTCGGTTTCGACGAAGTTGYGGTCGAGGACCGACTTCGACGCTTCCTTGGTCTGCGACGCGCCGGCAAGGTCGGCCATCACGGCCATGACGAACGGCAGTTCGATCGTCGTCGGGCTGCCGTAAGTTTCGACGTCGTAGGCGATCTGCACGCGCGGCGCGCGGTTTCTTTCGATGACCTTCGCTTTGCTCTCTGCTGGCATGCTGGTTACCTTTCATCCTTCTGGGCCGGCTTCTTGGGATCGGCGACACCGGCAAGCAGCCGGAATTCCTTCAGCCCCGACGGGGCGAGATCTTCCATCAGTTCCACGAAATCCATGTGCACCATCCGGCGCACGCGCCGGGCGAGATGCGGGATGGGGCTGGACGGCTCGGTACGGTCATAGAAGGCGACGACGAGATCGAGGCATTTGACGACTTCGTCGCGCGAGTTGATCCGGTCCGGTAGACCGGCGCTCGCTTCCACGGGGCTTGCCACACTTGCCATCGTCTCGGCTCCATGACCGTTGCGGGCGGGCGTTGCCGGCTCCGCCGCCTGCGGAGCGGTCTTCGCGGCGCCGCTGGCCGGGGCCCCGGCACCGGAATTCCGCTCCAGGGTCGTCAGCAAACGCTGCAGGAACTTCTTCAATTCCGGGACGGTGGCGCCATGGCCTTCGATGCGTGCGTTGAGCGCGGCGTCCACGGCGTCGAGGGCGGCGATCGCGGCACGCGCGTCGGCCAGGAGCGACGTCATCGCCTCGCCGGCCTGATCAATTTGCGCCGCGCATCCGGCGCGCACCCGGTTCAGCAACTGGTTGTGCGCGCTTACCAATGCCGCCTTCTCGGCGGCATTCAATCCCGAGGCCGCTTCCTGCAGCATGACGCGCTCGTCGAGCGCTCCCTGTTCCAGGTCGCGTCCGCTGATCGGCCCGACCTGGCGCGGCGAGAAGAAGACGGTTCCACGCAGGTTCGCCAGCAGGCCGTCCTGGGCATTCTGGAGATCGAGCAGCGCGTTGATGCGGCGCAAGGCGGCGTCGCGCGGCGTCGCGTTCGCCCGCAATGCCGGATGCATCGTGTCCCAATGCTGGTCGAAGGTCCCGGCGATGAGCGCCAGGCCCTGGGCGAGGCCGGCCAACCCTTCTTCGTTGGCCAAGGCCCGTGCGACGATGACCAGCAGGCGCAGGTCCCGGCCGCGGGAGCGCAGCTCTTCGGCCCTTTCGAGCACCGCCGTCCAGTCGACCGGACTGGACTGCGATGTGGGCTTACCGTTGCCGTCATGGACAACTTTGAGCTGAGGTTCGGTCAGGCGCTCCAGCTCATGAAAGGCCGGGTCGTTGCGCAAGTCCTCTCCCGACGGATTCTCACCGTTCAGAGGATTCAGCCAGAGTGCGAGATCAATCACACTAACCCCCAGCCAGCGGCCCTGAGACCCCTATGTGACGTAACGTTATCACTGGCCTCATGCGACGACAATTGAGCATCTGCGCAAAAACTAACGGAAGCTAAACGCGACCGTTCTCTTCGGCGAAACCCATTGCGCGATTGCCGGGCCCGGTATGTGAAATGGCTCGCATAGCGCGGACAGCAATCGTGTTTGTTGGCCACGAGTTTGCAAGGCTTGTGTAACCGGGCGGTGCCGCCCGGATAGGTCCAAACGCCTTGTCCGTCACACGGCTTTGTCAAGCAGCCGCTTATATGGCAGGGTACGGTCGGCAGATTGCGGGAGCAGGTTCGATGGAACAGCGCCGGTCATCGCAGAGCTTCAAGCGTAAGGAACTGGTCGCCAAGCTCAACGCCACGGGGGTGCGCGCCTTCAAGGCCGCGGCCGACACCGCCAAGCTGCGCGGCAATCCCTATGTCGAGCTTGCCCATTTCATCCAGCAGTTGGTGCTGTCCGAGCGCTCGGATGTGCAGATGATCGTCGCCGATGCCGGACTGGATGTCAGCCGGCTGACGGCCGACATGACCCGCGCCATCGACAAGCTGCCCTATGGCGCCACCTCAGTGGAGGAATTCTCCGACCATATCTTCCACGCCATCCARGAGGGTTGGAATCTGGCGACGCTGGAATTCGGCGTCGAGGAGGTGCGCAGTGCCCACATCCTGCTTGCCTGCCTGAAGACGCCGGCGCTGGAAGGCCTGGTGTCCAAGATCAGCGCGGAGTTCGACAAGATCGACGCCGACGGTGTCGTTTCCCGCTTCGCCGATGTCACCGAAGGCTCGCTCGAAGCCGGCTCACCTCCTGCTGCCGCTGCTGCCGAGACGCCGATGAAGCGCGGTCCGGGCGGGGATTCGGCTTTAGCCAAGTACGCCACAGATCTCACCCAGCGCGCCCGCGACGGCAAGATCGWTCCGGTCGTCGGCCGCGATCCGGAGATCAGGCAGATCGTCGACATCCTGATGCGACGCCGGCAAAACAACCCGATCCTGACCGGTGAGGCCGGCGTCGGCAAGACGGCGGCGGTCGAGGGCTTTGCGCTGCGCATCGCCCAGGGCGACGTGCCGCCGACACTGCAGAATGTCAGCGTGCGCATGCTCGATATCGGGCTGATGCAGGCTGGCGCCAGCGTCAAGGGCGAGTTCGAGAAGCGGCTGAAGGCGGTCATCGACGAGGTCCAGGCCTCAGAGGTGCCGATCATCCTGTTCATCGACGAGGCGCACACGCTGATCGGCGCCGGCGGCGCCGCCGGCACCGGCGACGCGGCCAATCTCCTGAAACCGGCGCTGGCGCGCGGCGAGCTCCGTACCATCGCCGCAACGACCTGGGCCGAGTACAAGCAGCATATCGAGAAGGACCCGGCGCTCACCCGTCGCTTCCAGGTGGTCAAGATCGATGAGCCCTCGGAAGYGGTGGCCGTTCTGATGCTGCGCGGCGTCGCGGGCGTCCTGGAGCAGCACCACAAGGTGCAGATCCTGGACGAAGCGATCGAGGCGGCGGTTTCGCTGTCRCACCGCTATATCCCGGCCAGGCAATTGCCGGACAAGGCGGTCAGCCTGCTCGACACGGCTTGCGCGCGCGTCGCGGTCTCGCAGCATGCGACGCCGGCCGAAGTCGAGGATATCCTGCGCCGCCGCCAGGCGCTCGAAGTGGAGAGGGGCATCATTGGCCGCGAGGCGGCGATCGGCATCGACGTCGCCGACCGTCAGGCCCGTGTCGATGCCGGGCTGGCGGAAACCGAGACAAGTCTCGCCGCAGCCCAGGCGCGCTGGGACCGGGAAAAAGCGCTGGTGAGCGAGATACTCGACCTGCGCGCAAAATTGCGCGGCGAAGGCGTGCCGCTCGACGAGGCAGCCGAGGACGCTGCTGCAGAGACAGAAAGTGCAGAGGGCGCGGCAAAGGCGCCCGAGCAAAAGCTCTCCGAAAGCAAGATCGGCGAGAGCAAGGCTGACGAGACCAAGAAGACCAAAGCCTCCAAAGCCAAGTCGGCCAAGGCGGCGAAGGCCGAAGCAGCGTCCGCCGAACCGGCGGACGAAGCCGCCGTCGACCTCGCGCGGCTGCGCGAGCTGATGGCCGAACTTGCCGCGGCGCAAGGCGAGACGCCGCTCATCCTGCCGTCGGTCGACCGCAATGCGGTTGCCGCCGTGGTGCAGGATTGGACCGGTATCCCGACCGGACGCATGCTCTCCAGCCAGACCGAAAAGGCGCTCAAGCTCGCCGCCACCTTGTCAGAGCGCGTGGTCGGCCAGGACCACGCGATGGAGATGATCGCCCGGCGCGTGCAGACCAGCCGCGCCGGCCTCGGCGCGCCGGAAAAGCCGGTCGGCGTCTTCCTGCTTTGCGGCCCCTCCGGCGTCGGCAAGACCGAAACCGCGCTGGCGCTGGCCGAGACGCTCTATGGCGGCGAGCAGAACCTGATCTCGATCAACATGTCGGAGTTCCAGGAAGCGCACACCGTCTCGACGCTGAAGGGCGCGCCGCCCGGTTATGTCGGCTACGGCAAGGGCGGCATCCTGACCGAGGCGGTGCGCAGGAAGCCCTATTCGGTGATCCTGCTCGACGAGGTCGAGAAGGCGCACCCCGACGTGCACGAGATCTTCTTCCAGGTCTTCGACAAGGGCATGATGGACGACAGCGAAGGCCGCCGGATCGACTTCAAGAACACGCTGATCCTGCTCACCTCGAATGTCGGCTCCGACGTCATCATGGATCGCACGAAGAACGGCAYGGTGCGAACCGGCATCGACGATCTCGACACCGCGCTGCGCGCCCCGCTGCTGAAGGTCTTCCCAGCCGCCTTCCTCGGTCGCGTGGTGACCATTCCCTACTATCCGCTGTCGGACGCGATGATCGAGGYGATCGCCCGGCATCAGTTCGGCAAGATCGCCAAGCGCCTCAAGGCCACGAACGACGCCGAGCTGGTGATCGGGGACGGCGTGATGGATCTGGTCAAGGCGCGCTGCACCGAAATCGAATCCGGCGGCCGCATGATCGACGCCATCCTCACCAACACGCTGCTGCCGGAACTCAGCCGCGGCGTGCTCAACCGCTCGCTCGAGGGCAAGAAGATGGCGAAAGTCACCGTGGACGCGTCGCCGGAAGGATTTACCTATTCGTTCGAGTAGCCTCCACGGTGAGGCAGGCCGCTGTCAGATCGACCAGAGCGCRCCGCCGTCGCAGGCGACGGCCTGGCCGGTGATGTAGGAAGCGCGGTCGGAAGCGAGGAAGGCTGYCAGCGCCGCGAACTCCTCGGGACGGCCGATGCGCCTGGCGGGTATGGCCTGGCTCACCTTTTCCAGGTCGAGCTTCGCATCCGCCAGCCTCTCGGTCAGCGTATAGCCCGGCATCAGCGCGTTGAAGGTGATGCCGTTGGCTCCCTCTTCCTTGCTCAGCGTGTTGATCAGTCCGTGGATGCCGGCGCGCAGCGAGTTGGACAGCGCGAAGCGGTTGATCGGCTCCTTCGCGGCGATGGAGGTCACGAACAGCACGCGGCCCCATTTCTTCTCGCGCATCGAAGGCAGYACCGCCCGCACGATCTCCACCGCGCTCATGAACAGATTGTCGAAGGCGGCGCGCCATTGCTCGATGGTGATCTCGTCGAAGGGCGCGGTGGGCGGGCCGCCGGTGTTGACCACCACGATGTCAGGCGCGCCGAGCGTCGCCWTGGCCCGCTCGACCAGCTCCGTCGCAGCGCCCGGCTTCGCGAGGTCGCAGACGAGCGCCGTCGCGCCGATCTCGCGGGCGGTCTGCTCCAGCGCCGCGGCGGTGCGGGCGCAGATCGCCACGCGCGCGCCCTCGTCCAGCAACTCCTTGGCCACGGCGCGGCCTAATCCTTTGGAAGCGCCCAGCACGAGCGCGTTCCTGCCCTTCAATCCAAGATCCATCCGTTCTCTCCGATGATGCGGCGGCTCAGGCGCCGCTGACCTCGACGCTGCCAAGACCGGCAATGTCGAACCGATAGGAAAAAGCCTTGTCGGGGAAGCGCGTGCGCACGATGCTGCCCGTCATGACGATGTCGCCCGCCTTCATGCCCCTGCCGGAAGCGCCGAGATGGTCGGCCAGCCAGGCCAGCGGCTCATAGGGGTGACCGAGCGCATCGGCGCCCACCCCTCTGCCGATCTCGACACCGTCCTGGTAGACGACCGCCTCGACTTTCTCCAGCGCTGCCGGCGGGGCGACGAAATCGCCCAGCACTACGCCGGCATTCCACGAATTGTCGGCCACCAGCGAGCCGACATCCAGGACCGAATAATCTGCGTGGCGGTCGTCCACGACCTCGACCGCCGCGCAGACGCCGTCGACCGCCGCGGCGACCTCGTCGCGCGTATAGGGCGCGGCGCGCGGCGCGAGATCGCGGCCGAGCCGGGCGCAGATCTCGAATTCCACGCCGAGATGGCCGTAGCCTGTCAGCGAGAGCTTGGCTCCGCTGTGCATGACCCGCCGCCCGAAAACGGCGCCGGCGACGGGGTGATCGATCCCGCACATGCTCTGCATGCTGAGCGAGGTCAGGCCGATCTTGTAACCGGCTATGCGGTCGTCGCCGATGATCGATCCGACATAGGCGTCCTGTACTTTGTAGGCGGAGGGAAGGTCCGACAATCCCTCGATCGTCACGAACTGCGTGTTGTCTCGATGGCCGCGCACCAGCGCTTGAGCCGCACCAACGATATCGAATGCCATGTCAGATCCCTCCATTTCCGTTCGACAATTCGCTCGCCGATTGCCGGACCAATTTTGTCGTAAGCTGTAGACCACCAAAGGACGATGTTTTCTGCATCAGCATGTCCCTAGAGATTGGTCTCGTCGGGATTGAGCACCACCATCGTCGACGTCTCGGCCACCGACGGGATCGACTGCAGCACGTTGCTGATGAATTCGCGAAGCGCCGCGATGTCCTTCACCCATACCCGCAGCAGGTAGTCGATGTTTCCCGTCACCAGCAGGCATTCGGTGATCTCCGGGTGTTTCGCCACTTCGTCCAGAAACAGGCCGGCACCTTCGGGGCCTTGCTGTCCCAGGCGCACGGAAACCATCACGCAGACGCCGAGGCCCAGCGCCGCCGGATCGATGCGGGCCGCATAGCCCTGGATCACGCCGGTTTCCTCGAGCCGCTTCAGCCGGCGCGCGCAGGGCGTGGGCGAAAGGCCGACGCGCTCGGCCAGATCCACCGTCGAGACACGGCCGTCCTGCCGCAGCTCGCGCAGGATGCGATGGTCGATGGCGTCCAGTGGGACCATGGCGCTTTCAGCTACAATTTCTCGATACCTTGGTGATTATGCGCGAAAGGCTGGCGATAACAACCGAAATTTATCGTGAATGCGCTTCGACAAAGCTATAAGCTCGATCGAAAATCAAGGAGGAGGCCATGGCCGCTTATATGATCTGCACGATGCGGGTCCACGATCCCGAGACATACAAGAAGTACACCGCGCTCACCCCYGCCACGTTGAAGAAATATGGCGGGAAGTTCCTGACGCGGGGCGATCCGGTGACCACTTGCGAGGGTGAGACCTTCACCGACCGCATGGTCATCCTCGAATTTCCGGATGAGGCCACGGCCCAGGCCTGGTACAACGATACCGATTATCAGGCGGCGTCGAAGTACCGCCGCGCCTCCTCCGACCGCGGACGGATGATCCTGCAGCAGGGTCGCGGCGAAAGCGCGGCTCCCGACCCGCTCGTCTGAGCGGCCAGGCTGTTGAGCCGGCAAAGTGCGTCCTTCATGCTTGTCGCCCAGAAGTGCGCAGCGGTTCTGGGACAACGACATGCAGAAGAGCAAAAATGCATGTCGCCCAGAAGTGTGCAGCGGTTCTGGGACAACCACATGCATGAAAACAAAAACTTGGAGCACGATCCGGGGAACGCATCTTGCGGTCCCCGGAAAAGTTCATGCTACAAACGCGAGCGGGGCAGTGCGAGTTTTCCTTGAAACGCCGACCCRCTTCAGGTCGAATTTGCGAAGCGAAGTTTGGCTCCTTGGAGGCCGGTCATGAGGACCGAGAATGTGCAGGTCGGGCGGGAAGCGTATGAGAATTATGCGGAGTTCTACCGCAGGTCTTCCTATTCCGCCTTTCCCCAGCAGCATCGCACYATCGAGGGCACCGGGCGCTACAGCATGATACTGGTCGAGCAGGGGCGGCACGAGCTTGCCGACCCGGCCGTCGAGGAAGTCGTCATATCCACGCCGCTGTCGGCGCCAGCCTGTTCCTACGACTGGAACATGGGGGCCGGGTGGGCAGGGGGAAAATCCCGCACCGGCGATCTCATCGTGGTGCCGCCCAATGTCGAGAGCCGCTGGCGCGTCGGCGGTCCCCGCAAGCTGGTCATCCTGGCGGTGCCGGTCGACCATGTCAGAAGCCTGCTCGGCCCGGAATGTCCCGACGACCTGTCATCGGCGCTCGAGCCGCTGTCCGGCTCCACGGCGCCCAACACCGTGGTGAGCACGCTTCTCCAGCAGCTTTGGACGCTTGGCGATCCAGAAGGTCCGATGGGCCGCATGCTGGTGGACAGCATGGTGCTTGCGCTGATCTGCCAGGTTCTCATCCTTGCGAAAGCCGGGACCCCGCATCCGGCGACCGGCGCCTTCTCCTCGCGTGATTGGCGGCGTGTCTGCGATTACATCGACGCCCATCTGCAGGAAGAAATCGCGCTCGCCGATCTCRCCCGTTTGGCCGGATGGAGCGTGCGGCATTTCACGCGCATGTTCCGCCAGTCCACAGGCCAGACGCCCCACAATTTCATCGTGCACAGGCGCGTCGACCGCGCCAAGGACTTGCTGAGGAAGCAGAAGCTGCAACTGGCCGACGTCGCGCTCACCTGCGGGTTCGCCGATCAGAGCCATTTTACCACCTGTTTCCGCAAGGCTACCGGCCTGACGCCGATGCGCTGGCGGCGTGAGCTCGTCTGAACGGATGGGCTGGCCCGCACGGGCGCCGRCTATGGCCGATCTGCGAAAGATCGATGCATGTCTCCCGAAAGTGGAACCGGTCTCGGGACAAAGACATGCATAGAATCAAGAACTAAGCGCATGGAGCGAATCTGGAGGATCGCGACGCGCTTTAGGCCCTATCGCGCAAGACTTGCCTTTCTCGCTCGCCCTACGCTTGCCAGTCGATGCGGCTGAAGCACGGAGGGATGCGATGAGCGACGACAAGTCCATGATCGGAACGAATATCGACTTCGATCGCGACGGCCTGCAGACGGGCACGCTCAGGCTGCCGCATTCCGTGCATCGCTCCGCCTATGGCCACATCGCCATCCCCATCGCGGTGGCGAAGAACGGTGAAGGYCCGACGGTCCTTTTGACCGGCGGCGTCCATGGCGACGAATATGAGGGACCGATCGCGCTGGCGCGGCTTGTCCGTGAGCTCGACCTTTCCCGGCTTTCGGGACGATTGATCGTCGTCCCGGCGGTCAACTACCCCGCCTTTGTCGCCGGCACCCGCACCTCGCCCATCGACGACATCAACCTCAATCGCACCTTTCCCGGCAAGCGCAACGGCACGGCGACGGAGATGATTGCGCATTATGTCACCACCGAGCTGTTGCCGCGTTCGGACTACCTGGTCGATTTCCACGCCGGCGGAAGTTCGCTGCAATATCTGCCGACGCTGCTCGCGCCGCGCTGGTCCGATCCCGCTCAGAAAGAGCACCTCGAAGAGTTCATCGACGCCTTCGACCCGCCGAACGTGGTGTATTTCGACAGCATCCGGGCGCTGAGCGGCGAAGACCGCGTCATCGGCAACTATGCGCACCAGAACAACGTCTTCTTCGTCACCGGGGAGTTCGGCGGCGGCTCGACTGTCAATATCGAAGGGCTGGCTGTCGTGGAGAACGGCCTGCGCGCGGTGCTGTCGCATCTGAAGGTGCTGGCGCCCGCGGCCCCTTTGCCGAAGCGCCGTGGAAAGGTGCGCCGGCTGGTGATGGACGATCCAGGCCTCTATGCCTTCGCTCCGCGCCGAGGCTTCTTCGAGCCGCGCTTCGCGCTCGGCGACGAGGTCCCGGCCGGCGCGCTTGCCGGTCTGATCTACGATCTGGACAATCCCTGGGCCGAACCGGTGTCCGTCCATTTCAGGCATGGCGGTTTCGCCGTCTGCATTCGCACCTTCTCGCTGGTGGAAGCCGGCGACTGCCTGKGGCATCTGGCGTCCCCGGCCTGAGCGGCACCTCGGTTGCGCGGGCACCGCCCGCCACCCTCATCGACAATCAGGATATCCATAGCATCATGCATGACATTCCCGTCACGCGCGCCGCGGCGCGCAAGTCCATCCCGCAAGACCTCAAGGCGAGCTTCGGCGACTACTTCTCCGACCACATGTTCCAGATGGAGTACACGGAAGGACGCGGCTGGCACGACCCACGCATCGTGCCGTTCGGCCCGCTGCAGCTCCACCCCTCGTCCTCCGCCATCCAATATGCCCAGTCGATCTTCGATGGGTCCAAGGGCTATCGCCGCGAAGACGGCTCGATCCATCTCTTCCGGCCGCAGGCCCATATCGCGCGTCTCAACCGCAGTGCGGGCGAACTGTGCATGCCGGCGGTCGATCCCGACCTCGTGCTTGCGGCGATGCGCAAGCTGATCGGTCTCGACCGTGACTGGGTGCCGGCCAAGCGCGGCAACGCCATCTATGTGCGCCAGACCATGGTGGGAACCGAAGGCTACATGGTGGTGCGGCCTTCCAAGACCTACACCTATCTCATCTTCCTCTGCCCCGTCGGCTCCTATTATTCGGAAGGCGCCGGCCCGGTACGCATCCTCGTCTCGGAGACGCGTGTGCGCGCGGCCAAGGGCGCGATTGGCTCGGCCAAGGCCGGCGCCAACTATGCCGCCAGCCTCAAGGTGGGCCGCGAGGCCGCCGCCGCCGGCTTCAGCCAGGTTCTGTGGCTGGACAGCGTCCAGCGCCGCTACCTCGAGGAGGTCGGCACCATGAACATCATGGTCAAGATCGGCGGCCGCATCCTCACGCCGCCGTTGAGCGATTCGATCCTGCCGGGCATCACGCGCGACAGCGTGCTCACGCTCCTGCGTGACTGGGGCATGGAGGTGGCCGAGGCGCCCATCGACATCGAGGACGTGGTGGCGGCGTCGAGGACGGGCAGGCTGGAGGAGATGTGGGGCGTCGGCACGRCTGCCGTGATCTCTCCCGTGGGCGAGCTCGCCTGGCGCGGCGAAAAGATCGTCGTCAACGGCAGCCAGACAGGGCCGGTGGCGGCGAAGTTGTTCGAACAGCTGACGGGACTTCACGCCGGCGCCGTGCCCGACAGGCATGGCTGGTCCGTCGCTGTCGACTGAGATGGATGCCGGTGGAGTCCTTTCCGTGAAATCGTGTCCCGGAAAGACAATACCGGCATTTTTGTTGCAATCACTATGACTGCTTGGGTTGCGGACCGGGCAGGGACGGTTAGCATGCGGGTTCCGGTAGGAGTCGTGAACGCTGACACTCCCGGTTTGGCCGCGTCTCCACACCGGGAGTGTTCATGTATTCGGGACCGATCATCGATCCGCACCATCACCTGTGGGATCTCTCCATGGGCAAGCATCCATGGCTGCTGCCCACGGATCCTTCCGTGCAGGCGGTAGCCGGTCTTTCCGAGATCGCCACGGACTATCTGGTGGACAATTATGTGCGCGATTCCAGCGGACATAATATTGTCGCCACGGTCCATATCGAGGCGTTGTGGGCCGGCGATCCGGTGGGGGAGACCCGCTGGCTGGAAACCCTGGACAAGTCGAAGGGCGTCGCATCTCGCTACGTCGGTGGCGCTTCGCTGGGCAAGCCGGAAGCGGCAGACGCCATCGCGAGACAGGCGGCGTTCGACCGGATGACCGGCATCCGCGGCATTTTGAGCTGGCACCCGGACCCGAAGAAATGCTTCGTGACCGACCCCGAGCTTGGGCGTAACCCGCAGTGGCGCCGCGATATCGCCCGGCTGCAGGAGCATGGGCTCAATCTCGAGCTGATGATGTATCCCTACCAGGCCGGCGTCGTGCGGGAGATCGCCGAGGCGCTTCCCGGCCTGCAGATCATCATCAATCATTGCGGCAGCCCGATCGACCGCGATCCGGAAGGCATGCAGCGCTGGCGCGACGGCCTGAAGCACATCTCCGCCTGTCCCAACATTGCCATCAAGATCTCGAACCCGGGCGCCTATGACCACAACTGGACGCTGGAAAGCRTGCGCGACGTCGCCATGCATTGCATCGACTGTTTCGGCACCGAGCGCAGCATGTTCGRCWCGGATTATCCGGTCTCGAAGATCCAGATGAGCTTCGACCAGATCTACGACACCTTCAAGAAGATCGCTGCCGTCCTGTCGCCACAGGAGCAATCGCGATTGTTCCACGACAACGCCAAGCGCTTCTACCGGCTTTGATCGGCAATCACTGCGCCGAACCGGGCGAACCAGGAAAGACAATGACACATTCTTCCGCGATCGAACTCCTGAGCCGGTTGGTCGGGTTCAACACCGTCAGCAGCCGGTCGAATCTRGAGGCGATCGACTTCATCAAGGCCTATCTCGCCGGTTTCGGGGTGGAGAGCGTCATCATCCCCGACGCGACCGGCACCAAGGCCAACCTGTTCGCGACGATCGGGCCGGCCGACCGTCCAGGCTATGTGCTGAGCGGCCATACCGATGTCGTCCCGGTCGAGGGACAGGAGTGGTCGCGCGATCCGTTCAATATGTGGCGTGACGGCGACAGGCTCCATGGCCGCGGCACCTCGGACATGAAGGGTTTCATCGCCTGCGCGCTGGCCGGCGTACCCGCCATGCTGGAGAAGCCGCTTGCAGCGCCCATCCATCTCGCATGGTCCTATGACGAAGAGGTCGGATGCCTGGGCGTGCACGGCATCATCGAGCACATGGCGAAGACCTTGCCGCCGCAACTTGCCGTCTTCGTCGGCGAGCCGACCGGCATGGGCGTCGTCGGCGGCCACAAGGGAAGCGCGGGCCTGCTCACCACCGTGACCGGCAAGGCCTGTCACTCCTCGCGCCCCGACCTCGGCGTGAACGCCATCTTCCACGCCATGGACCTGATGGGAGAATTGCGCTCCTACGCGAACGAACTCCGTTCGGCGCCGGAGGCGGACTCGCCGTTCGAGGTGCCCTACACGACGGTGAGCGTCGGCGTCGTCCAGGGAGGCACGGCGCGCAACGCGATCCCCGGCGATTGCGCCTTCCAATGGGATATCCGCGCCACACGCGGCGGCGTGCTGGAGACGCTGGTGGAAAGGTTCCGGGCGTTCAGCGACGGCAAGGTCGTTCCAGCCATGAAGGAAGGCTTCGCAGGCTCCGGCGTGGTGACCAATATCGCCTATGACGTTCCGCCCTTCATTCCCGATGCGGGCTCGCACGCCGAAACGCTTGCCAAGCGTTTTGCCGGCCGTAACGAGGTGACGGCCGTGAACTATGGATCCGAGGCCGGCATCTTCCAGTCCGCCGGCATGTCGACCATCATCTGCGGTCCGGGGCGCGACAGTGAGGCGCACATAACCGACGAATGATCGCCGTCGAGCAGCTCGAACGTTGTGTCGGCTTCATCGACCGGCTGATTGACCATGCGCGTCATGCCTGAGAGGCATGCCGTGGAGACTGAACATCGCAAAAATGGGGAATGATCTCATGCAGAGGGGACTACTGAGACAATTGCTTCTCGTCGGCGCGCTAAGCGCGTCGGCCCTGGGCACGGCAATGGGCGTGGCGGCTGCCGACGTCATCAAGATCGGCGTGCTCGCGCCGCTTTCGGGACCTTCGGCCTCCGACGGTGYGGACTTCATCAAGGGCGTGGAGCTCGCCGTCGACGAAAAGAACGCCAGCGGCGGCGTGGCCGGCCACACGTTCGAGATCATCTCGGCGGACGTCAAGGACGGGTCGCCCGACAATGTCAGCAGCGCGGCGCAGCGCCTCATCAACACCGAAGGCGTCCAGGTCGTGCTGACCGGCTATGCCAGCCTGTCGCTGTTCGAGGTCGATCTCTTCRCCGACGCCAACATGCCTTACATCTCGTCCGGCCCGTCCGGTTCGTTCGCCGGCATCGTGAGCAAGGACCCAGGCAACTACAATTGCTGCTGGTCGCTGTCGCCGTCCTACAAGGGCTACGAGACCGACGTGCTTCCCCTGGTGGAAGGACTGATCGCCGACGGCAAGTTCAAGCCGGCGGCCAAGAAGCTGGCGATGATCTCGTCCGACAACCCTTATTCCAAGGTCATCTCGGAAGGCATGAAGAAATCCTTCTCCGCCGCCGGTTGGACCGTGACCGTGGACGAGATGGTGCCGTTCGGCCCCGTCAACGACTGGCGCGCCATCCTTGCCAAGGTGCGGCAGGACCCGCCCGACCTCGTGGTCAACACCGACTATCAGCCCTCGAACTCCGCTTTGTTCCTGAAACAGTTCCTGGAACAGCCGACCCAGAGCCTGGTGTTCCTGCAATATGCGCCGTCGGTGCCCGAATTCGTCGACCTGACCAAGGAGCAGTCGAACGGCGTCCTCTATAACCTGATCGGCGGCGCCATCGACTCGCCCGGCTGGCCGCGCKGGCAGGAGGTGCTGAAGAAGTACCAGGACAAGTTCAAGGTCGCTTCGGGCGTCTACGGCTCGGCTCTCTACGAAGAGGCCCAGATGTATTTCGCCGCGCTGGAGAAGGTCGGCGATCCCAAGGATCATGACGCAATCGGCAAGGCGCTCGGCGAAACCAAGGTCGACGCCGCGCCGGGGCCGGTGGAATTCGACCAGGCGACGCATCTCGCCGTGCAGGACGAGAACCATATTCCGGTGACCTTCTACCAGATCTGGGACGGCAAGCGCTTCCTGATCGGGCCGAAGAAATACGCCACGGGCGATTTCAAGCTTCCGCCTTGGATCAAGCAATAGCCGAAGTCTTCCGGTCGGCACCCGAAATGTCCGATGTGCTGGCGCGACCTATCGCGCCGGCGCTTCTTCCCGGCGCCGAAGCCCAACAGCGTTTCGCTTTCGTCAAAGCAGTCTTGCATGATCCTTACGGCTGAAAATCTCACCAAGTCCTTCGGCGGCTTGCGCGCCGTGGGCGGCGTCAGCTTTGCGCTGGCCGAGAACGAAATACTCGGCGTCGCCGGGCCGAACGGCAGCGGCAAGAGCACCCTGTTCAACATCCTGACCAACATCCCCTTTCCGGCCGACAGCGGCCGCGTCGTCTTCGACGGCAGGGAGATCCAGAACGTGGCGCCGGAGGAGGTGAGCCGTTCCGGTATCGCCCGCACCTTCCAGCGCGAAAGCATCTTCACGTCGCTGAGCGCTATCGACAATGTGCTGGTGGCCATCGAGCACAGCGGCAAGCGGCAGGGGCAGAGAGAGAATGAGATCGCCGCGGTCGCGGTGCTCGACATGGTGGGCTTTCCCCAGACGCTGCACAACGCGCCGACCGCGACGCTTCCCATCTTCTTCCGCAAGATACTGATGATCGCCAGCGCCTTGGCCATGTCGCCACGCGTGCTTTTGCTCGACGAGCCGGCGTCGAGCCTGACGCCCGGCGAGATCGAGCACATGAAGGCGCTTATTCTCGGGCTGCGCCAGCGCGGTATCGCCATACTGCTCATAGAGCATGTCCTGCCGCTGCTGATGTCGGTTTGCGACCGGCTTATCGTCCTCGACCAGGGCCGGGTGATCGCCCAGGGGCTTCCCTCCGAAGTTGTTGCCGATCCGAAAGTGATCGAAGCCTATCTGGGGCAGGCGCGATGACGGACACACTTCTTCTCGATGTCAGGGGTCTCGATGGCGGCTACGAGCCGCTGCAGATCTTCCGCAAGATTGACCTTTCGCTGGTGCAGGGCGCGAGBGTGGGGCTGTTCGGCCCGAACGGTCACGGCAAGACGACCTTCCTGAGAACTCTGTCCGGCATCATTGACCCGTGGGATGGAGACATTTTCTTCGACGGTGTCCAACTCAACCGGCCCGGCGCGCGCGGCAGCCGGCRCTGGCGCAATTTCAACTACGACGCCATTACCCGGCGCCGGATGGATCCGAAAGCGGTGGCGCGTGCAGGGCTGATCCATGTCCCGCAGGGGAACCTGCTGTTTCCGGACATGACTGTCGCGGAAACGCTGTCGATCGCGCCCTATGCTTCCCGCGGGCGCGCCAATGCGGCTGAGACACTGGACACGGTCTTCCGRCTCTTTCCCCGGGTGCACGAGCGTCTCGACCACAAGATACGCTTCCTTTCGGGCGGCGAGCGCCAGATGGTGGCCATAGGCGTCGGGCTGATGGCCGCGCCGAAGCTTCTCATTCTCGRCGAGCCGACGCTGGGACTGTCGCCCAAGCTGCGCGGGRAACTCGCTTCGGCGATCCAGACCATCCGCGGATCCGGCGTGCCGCTGATCGTGGTCGATCAGGACATCRCCTTCCTCGAGGAACTGATCGATACGCTCTACCTGTTCGACCACGGCCGCATCTCGCGCCGTATCGAGAAGGCGGACATGCCCACGCATGAAGAGATCATGAAACTGATGTTCGGCGAGGATCACCATTGACCCTTGAGACGCTTAACCTGATCCTGCTTGGYGGCATCGTGCTGGGCGCGCTCTACGCGCTGATGGCGACCGGGCTGGCGCTCGTGTGGACGACGCTCGGCATCTTCAATTTCGCCCATGGCACCTTCATCGCGCTCGGCGCCTATATCGCCTGGCAGATCGCCAGCACCGAGGCCTCGGGCGCCGGCCTTCTGGCCGGGGCAGGGGTCTCCATCATCGGCATGTTCGTCATCGGCATGTTCGTCTACTATCTCCTCATCAAGCCTTTCGAACGAAACCCGGACATCGTGGTGAAATCCGTCATCACCACGCTTGCCGGCGCGACCATCCTGGAAAACGTCATCAACCTCGTCTGGGGACCGCGCAACAAGCAGCTCTCTCCGCTGCTCGGCGGCGACATGTCGCTCCTCGGCATCACCATATCCCGCAACGAGATGGCGGTGGTGGCGCTGGCGCTCGTCATCCTGGCGGCGCTCGGCGTGTTCCTGCAGCGCRCGCCGCTTGGTCGCGCCATGCGCGCCGTGGCGCAGAACCGCGAGGCGGCGCAGCTCATGGGCATCGACGTCGAGCGGCTCTATGCGATTGCCTTCGGCCTGTCGGCTGCGCTGGCGGCGTTGGCCGGCATCCTGATCGGCTCCATCCGCTTCATGAACCCTTCGATGGGCTCCGACCCGCTGATGAAAGCGCTGATCGTGGTGATCTTCGGCGGCATCGCGCGCTTCACCGGCCCGATCTACGCGGCCTTCATCGTCGGCTTGCTCGAGGCTGTCATGACCTATCTCGTCGGCCTCTATTGGAGCCCGACGGTGCTCTTCGCCATCATGATCGTCGTGCTCGTCGCCAAGCCAGAAGGCCTGTTCGGCCGATACAGGAAATCCGTCTGATGYGGTACAGCCCGTCCTTCGCCCGCAGCTCCGGGCTGATCCCGGTTCTGGTCGTCCTGGCCGTGCTGGCGCTTGTGCCGCTGCTGTCGTCAAGCATGTATCTGCGGCATCTCCTGGTTCTGGCCTTCGTGTTCGGCATCGTGGCCTCGAGCTGGGACCTCRGCCTCGGCTATGGCGGCCTCTTCAATTTCGCCCATGTCGCGCTCTTCACCATCGGCACCTACGCGTTCGGACTGGTCGGCCAGACCCTCGGCCTGTCGCCATGGCTGGGCATAGCGTTCGCCGGTGTTGCCGCGGGGCTTGTCGCGGCCCTCATAACGCTGCCCATCCTCAGGCTTTCAGGCATCTACATCATCCTGGTGACCATCGCGGCCTCGCAGGTGCTCTACCAGATCATCATCAGCCAGTCCGACATCACCGGCGGCACGTCGGGCATGGTGAGCCTGCCGGCGCTCGAGCTCTTCGGCTACCGTTTCAACCGCGGCGGCAAGGTCGGCTACTATTATCTGGCCTTGCTGATGCTGGTGGCCTCCACCATCATCCTCTACAAGATCACTCGCTCGCGTTTCGGCCGCGCCATCGTGGCCATGCGCGACCACAAATACTACGCCATCTCGCGCGGCATGTCGGAAACGCGCACCCGGCTGTTCACGCTGACGGTGAGCGCGGCGCTGAGCGGCGTGGCCGGGGGCTTCTACGGCTCCTACATGCGCGTTGCCTCTCCAGACAATTTCGGCCTCGGGCTGCTCGGCCTGCTGCTCTCGATGCTCTTGCTTGGCGGCGCCGGAACGATCTGGGGTCCGATCCTTGCAGCCTTCTTCGTGACCATGGTGTCTGAGGTCTTCGCCGCCTACGGCGCCTGGCGCAACATCATCATGTCGCTGTTGCTGATCGTCATCCTGATCTTCTATCCGGGCGGGCTGTGGGCATTGCTGCAGACGCTTCGTGAAGCGCTCGACGTGGTGCGTTCGCAGGCGACGGCCAGATTGCGCCGCCGCTTTGGCCTCGGCCAGCGGGAAGCGATGACCGGGGCGCATGAGACGATGGTCGCCACCCGCCATGGCAGGATCGCCGTCGCGGACACCGGCGGCGACAAGCCGGCGCTTCTCCTCATCCACGGCAACTCCTCCACCAAGGAGGTGTTCGCCAATCAATTCAAGGCGCTCCGCGACCGTTATCGCGTCATCTCCTTCGACCTGCCTGGCCATGGCGTTTCCGACAACGCCGATCCGGAAAAGGACTACAGCGTCGAGGCCTTCGCCGACGTGGCCGAAGACGTGCTCAAGGCGCTCGGCGCCGCAACCCCCTTTGTGTTCGGATGGTCGCTGGGCGGCTATATCGCCATCGAGCTTGCGGCCCGGGGCTATCCCGTGCGGGCGCTTGCCGTTTCTGGCACGCCGCCGCTCCGGGTCGTTCCGGAAGATGTCGGCCGCGCCTATGACGCGACCAGCCATTTCGTTCTGGCGAGCAAGACCTTCCTGTCGCCGGCCGAGAGCCGTGACTTCGCTGCGTCTACGACCGGTCCGAAGACAGCCGAGACGATCCACCTTCACCGGGCCGTGCGAAGGACCGACGGGCGTGCCCGCGCCTATACGCTGGGCAAGCTCCAGATCGTCGACTGGCCGCGACAGATGCGCTTCCTGCGCTCGACCGCCGTGCCGTTCGCCATCCTGAACGGCTCGAACGATCCGTTCCTGAACCATCAATATTTCCGGGACCTCAAGCTCGATCAATGGACCGGCGAGCCGGACGACATCCAGGACGGCAAGCACGCGCCCTTCCTGCTGAAGCCGGCGATCTTCAACGAAAAGCTCGTTGCGTTCCTGCGCGCGGCCGAAACAACAAGCCGGCATGGCGCCGACGTGGTCGCCTGATATCCAGAATCGGAACTTGCAAAGAGCGCCGGGCGCAAACCAAAGCGGTCCGGCCTCCAGGGACCCTGCTTGCGGGGCGCATTCGCTTCACTTCGCCGAGCGCRTGCCGGAGTGGCTCCGATGAGCGTGCCGGCGCTTGTCGGACCGCAMATCCCGAAATCTGTGAAACACGCCGAAGCGCGCCATACGCTTTGAATGGACACAGGTGTACATTCGCGCTAAATGTGCGCTTGGCGTTGCTTTGGGGTGTTCGGCGACCAAAAGGCAAAGCAGGTGTTTTAAGGGGCGATCGGTTGGACGAGCTCGAGCTGAAGACATGGCGGCCAAGTCCTTGCGGCGAGGCGAGGTTTGCGACCTGTGATGAAGGTCTAGGCGCATGACGAGACAGTACTCGGCGCTTTCGCTCTTCAAGGAAGGCCTCGCCGGCCAGACGGGCTGGGAAAAGGCCTGGCGCTCTCCCGACCCGAAACCGCGCTACGACGCCATCATCATCGGCGGCGGCGGGCATGGGCTTGCCACTGCCTATTATCTCGCCAAAAATCACGGCGTCACCAACGTCGCGCTCCTGGAGAAAGGCTGGATCGGCGGCGGCAACACGGGCCGCAACACCACCGTGGTGCGTTCGAACTATTTCTATCCTGAAAGCGCGGCGATCTATGGGCTGGCCCACAGCCTCTACAAGACGCTGTCGACGGACCTGAACTACAATGTGATGTTTTCCGCGCGCGGCATCCTGACCCTCGCGCACAGCGAAGCTGGAATGGAAACCGCCGCCCGGTCGGTCAACGCCATCCAGGTCAACGGTATCGATTGCGAGCTGTTCTCGGTCGAGGACGTGCGCCGCGTCGTGCCGATCTACAATTTCAGCCCGGGCACACGCTACCCCGTCTATGGCGGCACCTGGCAGCCAAGCGGCGGCACCGCCCGTCACGACGCCGTGGYGTGGGGCTATGCGCGCGCGGCGAGCCGTCTCGGTGTCGACATCATCCAGAATTGCGAGATCACCGACTTCATCATCGAGAACGGGCGCTGCCGCGGTGTCGTCACCTCGCGCGGCGCGATCCGGGCTGAGCGCACGGGCATGGCTGTCGCCGGCCATTCGTCGGTGCTGGCGGCGAAAGCGGGCTTCCGGCTGCCGGTCAATTCCTACGCGCTGCAGGCCTGCGTGTCCGAACCGGTCAAGCCGATCATCGACACGGTGGTGATCTCGCCGGACACAGGCGTCTATGTCAGCCAATCGGACAAGGGCGAGCTGGTGATCGGCGGCGCGCTCGATCGCATCCCGTCCTACGGCCAGCGCGGCAACCTGCCGGTGCTGGAAGGCGTCATCGCCGGCATGCTCGAAATGTTCCCGATCTTCGGCCAGTTGAAGATGATGCGGCAGTGGGCCGGCATCGTCGACGTGGTCCCGGATTCCTCGCCCATCATCGGCGAGTCGCCGCTGCCCGGCCTTTTCCTCAATTGCGGCTGGGGCACGGGCGRCTTCAAGGCGATCCCCGCCGGCGGCACCCTGCTTGCCCATCTGCTTGCCACCGGCAGGCACCACGACATCAGCCGGCCCTTCGATCTCGACCGCTTCGCCCGCGGCCGGCTGATCGACGAAGCCGCCGGCTCCGGCATTGCCCATTGAAGGTTTAGAACAAGATGCAGCTCTTTCCCTGCCCGTTCTGCGGGCCGCGCGAAGAAAGCGAGTTTCACTATGGCGGCGAGGCGGGCAATCTGAGGCCCGACGGCAGCGAGGTGACCGCCGAGCGCTGGGCCGGCTACCTCCACATGCGCGACAATCCGAAGGGGCCGACCCGCGAGATCTGGGTGCATCTCACCTGCGGTGAGTTCTTCGCGATGAGCCGCGACAGCGTCAATCACAAGGTGTCGGGCTCTTCGGCGCTCGGCGAAGCGGAGCAGGGCGCATGAGCGCTTCCCGTCTCACCACTGGTGGCAGTGACATCGACCGTGGCCGTCCGCTGAGCTTCACCTTCGACGGCAGGCGCGTGGAGGGTTTTGCGGGCGACACGATCGCCTCCGCCTTGCTCGCCAGCGGCCAAGCGGTCGTCGGCCGCAGCTTCAAATACCATCGGCCGCGCGGCATCTGGGGCTCCGGCGTCGAGGAACCCAACGCGCTGGTCGATGTCGAAAGCGCGRCCGGCCGGGTGCCGAATGCGCGCGCCACGACCGTGCAGGCCACGGACGGCATCCGGGTGACAAGCGTCAACGCTTCGCCGACGGCTGAGAACGACCGCAATGCCTTTCTGGACCGCTTCGCGCGCTTCCTGCCCRCCGCCTTCTACTACAAGACCTTCATGTGGCCGGACTGGCACCTGTTCGAGCCGCGCATCCGCGCCATGGCCGGACTTGGCATCGTCGATCCAGACTGGCAGCCGCGTCAGGTCTCGGACCAGGTCAACCATCACTGCGACGTCCTGGTGGTCGGCGCCGGGCCGGCCGGCCTTGCCGCGGCARCCAGCGCCGCGGCGGCCGGGCATTCGGTTGTGCTGGCCGACGACGGGGCGCATCCCGGCGGGTCGCTGCGTCACCGCGCCGGCGAAGTCGATGGCGTCGAGGGCCGGGCGTGGGTCGAGGCGACGGTTGCCAGGCTGAAGGGCGCCGGTCAGCTCGTGCTGAGCGATACGACCGCTTTCGGCCTTTACGACCACAATCTGGTCGCGCTCAACCAGCGGCACGCCGACGGCCGGCCGGACACGCTTTGGCGCGTGCGGCCGCGCCGCATCGTGCTGGCGACGGGCGCGATCGAGCGGCCCGTGCCGTTCGCCAACAACGACCTTCCCGGAATCCTGTCCGCCGATGCGGCGCTGAGCTATCTGCGCCGGCATGGCGTGCTTGTCGGCCGCGAGATCGTGGTCGCCACCAACAACGACAGCGCCTATGAGCCGGCCTCCGCGCTCGCCGAGGCCGGCGCCTCGGTGACGGTGGTCGACTGCCGGCGCGAGGGCAGCGCGCGAGCAGAGAACGGTATTCGCGTCCTGGCGGGTCGTACGATCACGGCGGCGCGCGGGCGTAACGCCGTCCAGAGTGTTCTGCTGGACGATGGCGCCACGCTTGGCGTCGACTGCGTTCTCGTCTCCGGCGGCTGGACACCCACCGTGCACCTGTTCTCGCAAGCGAAAGGCAAGCTTGCCTGGAGCGACCAACTGGCGGCCTTCATTCCCGGCGAAACCATCGACGGGATCGGCGTCGCCGGCGCCGTGGCCGGCACGGTCTCGCTGTCGGAGGCGTTGGCCAGCGGCGCCGCGGCCCCTGGCGACTTCGGCTCGTCGTCGGCCGCGCCGCGCGGCACGGGGGTGGAAGCGACACTCGGCGTCGTCAGCCTGTGGCCGAAACCCAAGGCCAAGGGGCGCGTCTGGATCGACTATCAGAGCGACGTCACCGCCAAGGACGTAGAGCTCGCGGCGCGGGAGAATTTCGTCTCGGTCGAGCACCTGAAGCGCTACACCACGCTCGGCATGGCGACCGACCAGGGCAAGACCTCGAACCTCAACGGTCTTGCGCTGCTGGCGGACATCACCGGGCGCGGAATCGYGGAAGTCGGCACCACGACCTACCGGCCGCCCTTCACGCCTGTCCCGTTCGCCAGCCTGGCTGGATCGCGCCGGGCCAGCATGCACGCGCCGGTCCGCCGCCTGCCGCTGGAGGCAAACCATCGCGCCGCGGGCGCCGTGTTCCAGGAATATGGCGGTTGGCTGAGGCCTGCCTATTATGGCGGCGGCGAAGCCGGCGCGTCGATCGAGGACGAGGCGCGGCGGGCTCGGCAATCCGTGGCGCTCTTCGACGGCTCGACGCTGGGCAAGATCGAGGTGGTCGGCCCGCGCGCGGCCGAGTTTGTCGACTTCATCTACTACAACACCATGTCGACCCTGAAGCCGGGTCATTGCCGCTATGGCTTCATGCTGTCGGAAAACGGCGTCGTCTTCGACGACGGCGTGCTTGTCCGCCTGGACGAGCATCGCTTCATCGTCTCCTGCTCGTCGTCGCATGTCGCCGCGGTCCACGCCCGCCTCGAAGAATGGCGGCAGGACCGCTTCGGCCGCGATGCGGTCTATATCCACAACGCCACTGCGCAATATGCGACGTTGACTGTCTCGGGTCCGAATGCGCGTCAGGTCGTCGAAGCGCTCGATCTGGGCGCGGCACTGGACGATGCAAGCCTGCCGCATATGGCGATCGCCGCCGGCCGTTTCGCCGGAGACGAGGTGCGCATCGCCAGGGTGTCCTTCACCGGCGACCGCAGCTACGAGATATCCATCCGCGCCGATCGGGCGGAGGCGCTGTGGGCCAGGATGCGGCAGGAGGGTCGCGCCTTCGACGCCGTGCTGCTCGGGCTCGAATCGCTGATGATCCTGCGAGCCGAGAAAGGCTACATCGTCATCGGCAAGGACACTGACGGAACCACCATGCCGCACGATCTGGGCGTCGCCGGACCGCGGACCAAGCGCGCCGGCGAGTTCGTCGGCCGGCGCTCGCTTTTCACGGAGGCGGCAAACAGCACGGATCGCAACCAGCTCGTCGGCCTTGCGCTTGCCGAAGGCGAGGCGCCGCTGGCGACCGGCGCGCATGGCGTCGAGAAGCGCGACGGCCGGCTCAGAAGCATCGGCTTCGTCACCTCCAGCTATCAGAGCCCGACCCTGGGACGCCCGGTTGCGCTCGCGCTCATCGAACGGGGCGCGGCGCGGCACGGCGAAACCATCGACGTTCAACATCTGGGCATCGTGCGGCAGGCGAGGATCGTTGCGCCTTGCGCCTTCGATCCGGAAGGGAGGCGGCTCCATGCGTAACCTTGCCGAAAAATGGCCGGCGGCGCCCGACTGGGCGAGCGCCACGCTCAGCAAAGGTGGCGTCGGCGTGCGGACGCTTGGCGGGCTGAATCAGCTTCTGGTCAGCGGCGACCTCGCGGCCTGGTCGAAGGCTTCGGGTCTTGCCGGCGAAGGCGTCGGCGCGGGCGCAATCGCCAGTGGCGACAAATACCTGGTGCGGATCGCGCGCGACCGCCTTCTTGCGGTCGGGGAACAGCCGTTCCCCATTGCGTCCGGCTGGCACGCGGCCGGTTTCGCGGTCACGGTCATGGATGCCGGACTGCATGTGTTCGAGATCGAGGGGCCGGACCTGGATCGCCTGATCGCCAGGGGCACGGCGCTCTATCCGGAAGCGGCAAGCCCCTCGGCTTCGATCCTTTTTGCCGGCGTCGGCGTCCTCTTCTACCGGTTCGGCAATCCCGATCGGGCGCGTCTCCATGTCGACCGGGGCCTTGCCCCCTATCTCTGGGAGTGGCTCGAGCAAGCGCAAGTATTGTAGCGGGGTGGTTTCAGGTCTATCTAGCCGGCGTTCAAACTTGGCCGGCCCGACATGTTCTCCGATTCCAGTGATGATGAAGTCGTGCGGCGGCCCGGTCTGATCGGCAACACCAAGGTGACGCGCGAGGACTGGATGAACCTCGCGCTGGAGACGTTGATCTCCGAGGGCGTGGAGGCCGTGCGCGTGCTTGCGCTCGGGCAGAAGYTGAACGTCTCCCGGTCCAGTTTCTACTGGTACTTCAAGAGCCGCCAGGATCTGCTCGACCAGCTGCTGGATTACTGGCGCAACAACAACACGCGTTTCATCGTCGAGCAGGCCGGTCGGCCRGCCGCGTCGATCACGCAAGCAGTGCTCAATGTCTTCGAGTGYTGGCTGGATGAGAAGCTGTTCAATCCGCGGCTGGATTTTGCCGTGCGCGCCTGGTCGCGCCAGTCCGCAAAAGTGCATCGGATCGTCAACGAGGAAGACGATACACGGGTCGATGCCGTCCGCGCCATGTTCTCGCGGCACGGTTATGCCGACACGGAAGCGTTCGTGYGGGCGCGCGTGCTCTACTTCACGCAGATCGGCTATTACTCGCTCGAGATCGTCGAGCCGGTCAGCAACCGTCTTTTCCTGACGCCTGCCTACCTGCTCACGCACACCGGCAAGGAACCTCGCGCAGGCGAGGTCGAGGCCTTCGCCGAAAAGATGCTGCTGAAAAGCCCCGGCTGACCAGCCCGCCGTCCGCGATCACGTCAGTTCAGGTCGCGTGGAAACTCCTTGACCTCCTCGCGGTCGACCACGACCTCGTCACCGGCGCGCGCGACAAGATGCGTTTCCATGCGCCAGACATCGCGCAATGCGCGCACCGTGGCGGAGACCGAAACACGGGCGTTCCAGTCGCCGCGCGCATAGGTCTTGTCCCAGGTCACGGTCCCGCGCGCCGAGTTCGGATCGTCCGGATGGATGGTGAAGACTTCGGTCTGCCTGGCAGAGAGGGTGATGCCGGTATGCGGGTGACGCACCGTGCCGCCGTCGACGACGACCGTATAGCTCGTCTCGCCGGTGATCTGGTCCGTGGTCACCTCGCGCCGGAAAGGCTCGCCTGCCTTGATCACGTCCTGCGCCATCGGCGTGGCGCTTTCCGGTCCCTCGAATTCCGGGAGCGTCTTGTCGAGCGGCTGCGGCTTTCGTACCRGCAGGATCAGCCTGCTGCCGGCGCAATGGATCGACAGCGTCGCGTTCTCCGGCCCCGGGAAGACGATCGGCCAATGCCCGGTGGCGACAGCGAGCCGGATGCGCTGGCCCTTCTCGAAGCGCTGGCCGCAGCAGCGCAATTTCAGGCGCACCGTCTCGACTTCGCCCGGTGTCATCGGCTTGAGATCGAGATCGTCATGCCGATGCGTGAGGTTGAGGATGCCGTAACTGACGCGCGAGGCCGCGCCATCTTCCAGCACCAATGACAGGGTCGCGGAGATCAGCGCGACCGGCTTGTCCGAGGCGAGCTTCACCTCGAATTCCGGGAAGCCGAGGATTTCCACGGCCTCCTCCAGCGGCTCGGTTTCAAAGACGAGCGCGTTGCCGGCTTCCATGCGCTGGTCGACCGGCAAGGTCGGCAGGACACCGTAGCCGCACCACGCGCCCGACGACAGCCCCGCCGTCGAGGGCGAGCGGATATTCAGCACGTCGTTGCTGGCGCCGTCTTCGGCAAGTCTGCCGGGCGACAAGGCAAGCGTATGTTCGCCTACGCCGGSTCCCGGCCAGGACGGCTCGGCCACCCACCGCCCGGGGCGCTCGTCGTAGATGGCGGCCGGAGCCGCCGGGTCCTGCATCCAGGCGCGCAGCATGGGTTCGTCGGCGATGCCTGTGTCGATGCCCTTGAGATACTGGTCCCACCAGCGCAAACACTCCTGGAGGAAGCCCATGCGTGGCCCGGGCATGGCGAAGWGCGGATATTTGTGACCCCACGGGCCGATCAGTCCCTTGCGGATGCCCGRCAGGTGTTCAAGCATGCGGAAGATCGGGTTCGGGTAGCCGTCCGCCCARCCGCCGACGGCGTAGACCGGGATCTCGACGTCTGAGTAGTCCTCGCAGATCGAGCCATGCTTGTAGAAGTCGTCGCGGCGCTGGTGCTCGAACCAGTCCTGCATCCAGATGCCGTTGCCGTCGAGGCGTCCCTCCCAGAGCTCGCGCCAGCGTTCGCCGACGATCGCCGGATCGGGCGGCGTCATGGCGATCGCCCAGGCGGTCGTGYCCCACATCAGATTGTCGCACATCTGCGCGCCGCCGAGATAATGGACGTCGTCGTTGTAACGGTCGTCCGTGGAGCAGAGAGAGATGACCGCCTTCAGCGCCGGCGGCCGTCGAGYCGCGACCTGGAGCCCGTTGAAGCCGCCCCAGCTGATGCCGATCATGCCGACCGTGCCCGAGCACCAGGGCTGCTTCGCCAGCCATTCGATGACGGCGAGGCAATCATCCTGTTCCTGCTTCAGATATTCGCCCTTGCAGACGCCTTCGCTGTCGCCGGTGCCGCGCATGTCGACACGCACGCCGGCATAGCCGTGGCCGGCGAAATAGGGATGGGTGAGCGCATCGCGCTCCACCGTTCCATCGCGCTTGCGGTAGGGCAGGTATTCGAGGATGGCCGGCACCGGATCGGCTTCCGCGTCCTCCGGGAGCCAGATGYGGGCGGCGAGCTTCACGCCGTCCGGCATCGGGATCCACAGGTTCTCGATCTCGCGGATCTTGCGCGGGAAATCGGTGACCACGTGGATATCTTTCATCGGACGGACCTTCTCTTAACTTGCGGCGATTGCCTCGACGGCGCTGGAGCCGGCATTGAGCGGGAAGTGACAGGTAAGCCGGCTCGAGCCGACCACGGACGGGGCGGGAGCCTGCGTCCGGCAGATGTCCTGCGAAAATGGGCAGCGTGTGTGGAACTCGCACCCCGAAGGCCTGTCGAGCAGCGACGGCACCTCGGCCGGCAGCGCGATGCGGTTATGCACCTTGTCCGGATCGGGCTCGGGGTTCGCGGACAGCAGCGCCGCCGTGTAGGGATGATGCGGCGCCCGGAAAATCGCCTCGGTCTCGCCTTCCTCGACGAAGCGCCCGAGATACATCACCGCCATCCGGTCGGCGATCTGGCGCACGACGTGCAGATTGTGCGTGATGATGAGCATCGACAGGCCCATGCGGTCGCGCAGGTCGTTGAGCAGGTTGAGCACCTCGCCCTGGATCGACACGTCGAGCCCGGCGGTCGGTTCATCGGCGATGATCAGCTCCGGGTCGAGCGCGACGGCTCTTGCGACGCCGACCCGGCGCGCCTGGCCGCCGGAGAGCTGGTGCGGATAGCGGTCGGCGAAATCGCGCGGAAGTCCGACCAGGGCGAGCAGCCGCTCGACCTCGGCTTCGAGGCTGCGGCCGGACAGGCCGTGGATGGCGAACGGCTCCGCCAGCAATGAACGGACGCTGAGGCGCGGCGACAGCGAGCCGACCGGGTCCTGGAACATCATCGACATCTTGCGCCGGAGCGGCTTCCAGTCCTTCTTCGGCAGGTCGCGCAACTCGCGGCCCTCGAAGCGGATCGAGCCGCTCGCGGCCGGCTGCAGGCCGTCGACGGCGCGCGCCAGCGTGGTCTTGCCCGATCCGGATTCGCCGACCAGCGCCAGCGTCTGGCCGCGCTCCAGGGTGAAGCCGACGCCGGAGACGRCTTCGATTTCCGTCCGCCGGCCGGCCAGCGCGCTCATCATGCCGCCGATGYGGAAGCGCACGCGAAGTTCGGAAACGGAAAGCAGGGGTTCCGTCGTCATGCGGCCGCTCCGGCCGTCTCGTCGGTATGCCAGCACCGCGCGACGTGAGACGCGCTCACCGCCCTATCGGGCGGCATCGTGGAGCAGACATCGTCCGCGAACTCGCAGCGTGCCTGGAAAACGCAGCCCTTGGGGCGGTTGCGCAGGTCCGGCAGCGTGYCGGGAATGGTGGGCAGCCGCGGCTCGCGGCGCGAGAGCCTCGCCGGATCGCAGTCGAGCAGCTTCTTCGTGTAGGGATGGCGTGGATTGTGGAAAATGTCGCGGGTCGAGCCGCGTTCGACCACTTCGCCGGCATACATGACGATCATCTCGTCGCACAGCTCGGCGATGACGCCGAGATGATGCGAGATGAACAGCACCGAGCAGCCGATCTGCTTCTGCAGGTCCTTGAGCARCTCGATGATCGCGACTTCGAGCGTGGCGTCGAGAGCCRTCGTCGGCTCGTCGGCGATGAGCAGCGAGGGGCGCATCAGCAGCGCCATGGCGATCGCGATGCGCTGCTTCATGCCGCCCGAGAATTCGTGCGGAAACTGCGCCAGCCGGCGCTCGGGATCGGGGATGCGGACCTTGCGCAGCATCTCGACGGAAAGCGCGTCCTTCTCCTTGCGCGACAAGCCGGAGCGGTACTGGATGTCGCGCATCTGCTTGCCAACGGAAAGCACCGGGTTCAGCGCCCCCATCGGGTCCTGGAAGACGGTTGCGATCTTCTGGCCGCGCAGCGCCCGCATGCCATTGCCGTCGAGATGGACGAGATCGCTTTTGCCCTCGAACAGGATCTGGCCCGCCGTGACCGCGCCATTGTCGGCGAGYAGGCCGAGAACGGCGTTGATCAGCGTCGATTTTCCGCAGCCCGACTCGCCGACGACGCCGACGATCCGGTTCGCCGGCACCTCCAGGCTCACCTTGCGCAGCGCCTGCAACGTGCCGGCTTCGGTGGCGAAGTCGACGCTGAGGTCCTTGACGTCGAGGACGGTCATTCGCGCCTCTTCAGCCTGGGGTCGAAAACGTCGCGCAAGGTCTCGCCGAGGAAGGTGAAGCCGAGCGTGGTGAGGATGATCGGCAGGCCGCCGGCGACCACGATCCAGTATGAATCGCGGATGTTGACGAAGCCGTCGTTCAGGATCGCGCCCCAGCTTGGCAGAGGTGGCCTGACGCCGAGGCCGAGGAAGCTCAGGCCCGCCTCGATCGCCACGACGACCGGGATGTCCATCGATGCGAGGATGAGGATCGGGCCGATGACGTTGGGCAATATATGGACGGTGAGGATGCGCGCTGTGCTCGCGCCCATCGAGCGCGCCGCCATGACATGCTCGGCGGATTTCAGGACGAGCGTCTGTGTCCTGATGATGCGGGCGTAGCCGGGCACGTTGACCAGCACGACCACGATCAGCACCGCAAGCAGCGACGGTCCGGTCAGCGTGACCAGCGTGAGCGCCAGCATCACGGTCGGGAAGCTCTTGATGGCATCGAAGAGCAGGAGCATCAGATTGTCGAGCCAGCGCGGCCCGTAGCCGGCGATGAGCCCGAGCACGATGCCGCCGATGAGCGACAGTCCGGTCGCGCCGAGCGCAATGGCGAGCGCGATGCGGCCGCCATGGAGCACGCGCGAGAACAGGTCGCGTCCGAGATGGTCGGTGCCCAGCAGGTGCTGCAGGCTTGCGGGCGCGAAACGCTCGGCGGGGGCGAGTTTGGTCGGCGGATAGCTGGTCAGCACGTCGGCGAAGAGAGCCGATAGAACGACAATCACGACCAGGGTGAGGCCGAATGCACCCAGCGGCTCGCGAAGGATGCGCCGAAGCACGCGGCCAGCCTTGCCGATGCGCTCGCGCGGCTGTCGCTCAATCAAAGCTTGTTCTGACACGGGGGTCCAACGCACCAATGAGGATGTCGGCGAGAGCGTTCACGACGACGAAGAAAGCGGTCGTCACCAGCACGGCGCCGGTGACGACCGGATAGTTGCGCACCGAGATCGCCTCGTAGACCAGCTTGCCGATGCCGGGGCGGGCAAAGACGATCTCGGCGAAGACAGCGGAAGACACCATATTGCCAATGCCGACGCCGAGCAGCGTGACGGTCGGCAGGATGGCGATCCGCAAGGCGTAGGAATAGGTGATGCGCCGATCGGTCAGACCGAAAGCGCGCGCGGTGCGGATGTGGCTGGCTTCCAGCGTCTCCAGCATGGAAGCGCGCACCATGCGCGCGATGTAGCCGACCCAGCCGACGCCGATCGCGAGCGACGGCAGGGCAAGATGTTTCAGCTGGCTGGCGAGATTGCCGGGCTCGCCCGCGCCGATGGCCGGCAGCCACTGCAGGGCGACGGCGAAGATCAGCAGGGAATAGATCGCGATCACGAAGGATGGCACCGCGATCACCGCGACCGACAGGACGCCGATGACGCGGTCGACGAAGCCGCCGCGCCGCACCGCCGCGATGCAGCCCAGCGGAATGCCGAGCAGAACGGACCATGAGATCGCGCCCGCGATCAGCGCCAGCGTGTAGGGCAGCTGCTCGAAGACGACGTCCAGCACCGGCCGCCCGGACAGGACTTCGGTGCCGAGGTCGCCGCGCAGCGCGGAGAAATAAAATCTGAAGAACTGGATCCAGATCGGCTGGTCCAGCCCCATGCGGCTGYGCAGGGCCTGGACCATCTCGGGCGTAGCGCGCGGCCCGAGCGCCACGGATGCCGGATCGCCTGGGATCACATAGATCATGGCGAACAGCATCACCATCGCGACGCTCACGATGATGATGCCCAGGCCCAGTCGTTTCAGCGCATAGCGAAGCATCTCAGGAGCCGGCCGATCCGCCCCGCGCCGTGCCGTCGTCTTGCATCACGTCAGGCAGGTTTGAAGTCCGCGAAGCAGGGCTCGCCATTCGGCTTGAGGCCGGCCGCCACGCTCTTGCGGTACATCACGCCGGTGACCTCATGGGTGAGGAAGACGTAGCAGCCGCTCTCCTCCATCAGGTCCTGCATCTTCTTGTACATGACGTCGCGCTTGGCCGGGTCGAGCTCGATCTTGCCTTCGGTGACCAGCTTGTCGAATTCCTCGCTGCTGAACTGCTCCCAGTTCCACTCACCGATCTGGCTGGTCGTGTACCACTCCGTCGCCCAGCTCGGGTCGGGCTGCATCGAGAAGCGGGACAGCACCATCTGGAGCTTCTTGTAATAGGGGTTTTGCTTCGACCCCAGCGTCCAGAACGTGCCGCTGTCGTTCTGCTTGATCTCGACGTTGATGCCGATGTCCTGCAGGTTCGCCTGCACGACCTGCGCCGCCGACAGGCGCTCCGCCTTGTTGAGGATGTCGAGCGTGACCGTGACGCCGCTGGCGCCGGCCTTGTTGACCAGCTCGCGGGCCTTGTCGGGATCGTATTCGAAGAGGTTCTTCTCGCGGTGGCCGATCAGGCCAGGCGCGATGATGCCGGTGGAGGTGGCGGCGGCGCCGAAATAGGCCGCGTCCACCACGGCCTTGCGGTCGACGCCGTACTGGACGGCGCGGCGCAGGTCCGGATTGTCGAAGGGCGCCGCGATCTGGTTCATGCCGAGCCAGACGAAGGCGAGCGACGGCTTCTCGACCACGACGGTGTCGGCCGGCGGCGTTTCCTTCAGCCGCTTGATCGAAGACACGGACGTCCAGGTATAGTCGAGGTCGCCCGCCTCATAGCCGAGCTCGGCGGTCTTTTCGTCCTCGATCGGGTGGACGTGGATCTCGTCATAGCCGCCCTGCTCGTATTTCCAGTCCGGGTTGCGCACGAGCACGGTGCGCTGCTTGGGCGTCCATTCCTTGAGCAGATAGGGGCCCGACTGCGCCACGGGCTTCACGCCGAGCTTGCCACCGGCCTCGGTCACGGCGCRCTTGGACAGGATCGTGCTCGACGGCGTCGGCAAGGTCGAGGTCCACAACGGCGCGAACGCCTTGTTCAGATGGATGATGCCGGAGAGCTTGTCMTTGACCTCGACTTCCTTGAGCGTCGCCCAGTCGCCCGCATAAGGGGACTTGTTGGCGGGATCGGCGAGACGCTCGATCGAGAACTTCACGTCCTCCGCCGTCATCTGGYCGAAGCCGTCGGTGAAGCCGATATTGTCGCGCAGCTTGAAGGCGATGGTGAGGGGATCGAGCTGCTCGATCTTCTCCACGGCCATCGGCTTCCAGCCCCAGCTGTCGCCCGGCGTGGCGACGACAAGGCCGGCGAAAATGACATTGGTGATGTCGCCTTCGGGTGCGGCGAGACGAAAGGCCGGATCGAGCGTCTGGATATCGCCATATGAGCGCACCCTGAGGACGGATCCCGCCGCCTGGGAGCGTTTGGTGGAATAGATCAGCGAGGCGAGGCCCAGAGCCCCGGCACCGGCCAGCACCCCACGGCGCGTTATGTTGATGTTCGCGGCTTTGATCATTGCTCTACCCCTCTTGCTTATGGTGTCCGCCGGCGCCGGCTTATTTGCGGGAGACCCTTCCAGAGGTCCCCTTCCGATCAGCCTGCCCCGGCTATACACATATGTCTAGTGAAAAAAATGCATCATCTGTCGCCGAACCGGACGCCTTTTCCGGTTATCGGAGATCGACGCGACGGCTGTTCCGATCGACTATTTCCAGATCTCGCGCGCCAGCCGCATGAAGTTGCCGCCCATCACATYGCGAACCGTGCGCTCCGGCTGACCGCGGCGCAGCAGGACCTCGATGAGTTCTTTCGTCTGAGCCGGGCTCGAGTAGGTGGTCTTGCCTTCGGGATATTCGTTCTTCGGCCAGAAATGTGGATTGCTGGAGATGATGTCCTCGATGCCCTCGACCTCGACCGGGAAAGCATAGTCGAGCCCGATGCCGACATGGCGCGGGCCGGCGAGGTCGATCAGATATTCGAYGTGGTCGGCCAGCCGTTCGGAATCCRTGCGGCCCTCGCCGAGGRAGCGGTTGAGGCCGACGACGCCGATGATGCCGCCGGTTCGGGCRCAGGCCTTGATCTGCTCGTCGGTGATGTTGCGCCCATGGGCGCAGAGCGCCTTCGGATTGGAGTGCGAGAAGATCACCGGCCGGTCGGTATATTCCATCACATCCATCGTGGTGCGATAGCCCGTGTGGGTCACGTCCACGAACATGCCGAGACGGTTCATCTCGTCGATCACCTGCCGGCCGAAAGCGGTGAGGCCGGTGTCCTCGTCGTGGCACCCGCCGCCGGCGAGGTTGTTGCGGTTGTAGGCGAACAGCATCTGCCGCACGCCGAGGCGATGGTAGAACTCGACCATTTCGATGCGGCCGTTCAGCGCGTTCATACCTTCGATATCGAAGGTGACCGCCAGCTTGCCTTGTGYCTTCGCGGCGAGGATTTCGTCGGTCGATGAGACGAGCRTGTAGTCGGCCGGGCGCGCCAGGATCCAGTGCCGGAAATAGGCAAGCGTGGCGACCGTCTTTTCCCAGGGCAGGAGATCGAAGCCGACATCGATGGAAAGATAGTCGACGCCAGCGTCGCGCCAGATCCRCAGATTGTTCAGATCGGCGGCCGGGTCGGGCATGAAGCCGGAATGCGCATCCCAGATGACTTCGCTCTTCAGGATCGACTGGACTTTGTCGTCAAGGCTCATCGCGTCTCTTKTCCGGATTGTTTCGCCGTCTTCGAAATCTGCGCATTCCGATCGTGGCGGGTCAACCGCCCATCGTGCCTTTAAGGCCGCTGGTCCAATCTAATGTACACCGGTGTCTAGACAATGCGCCGGCTGCCGTTATGGTTAGGCCCGTGAGCTTGCTATGGCGATAGCGCCAGGGTGAGCGCGATGCTGGGAAGTCGAGATGAGTAGGATGCGGAATTCCGGATCTGAGGGCGTGCCGGTTGCCGGCCGGATGTCCCGGGATTTTCGCTCCGCCGCGGAATTCGCTGAGGCACGGGGCCTCTACGCCGCCCTTTTCGGGCTGAACGGGCACGTCTTCGCGGCCCGCTCTCTTTGCGGYCATGCCTCCAACGAGGCGGTGTTTTTCATCGGCCAGAGCTTCGAGGGCGGCCTCGACAGCGCGCCGGTCAGCCGTCTCTACCAAATGCGGCGCGGCGATCACCCGCCAGAACGGCTCAACGATGCGGAGACCCGGCAAATCTGCCTTGCGCCGGACGGGCAGGTCCTGGCGGTCGCCTACGCCGGTGGAGAGCCGGGCGTCGACYRCATCGAGATCTGGTCCGCCGGCGAAGGCACCGCCGTGGCGGATGTGCCCGGCCGGATCGAGCTGATCGACTGGTCGCCCGACGGCCGGAAGCTGCTGCTGGTCGTTGCCGGCACCGGCGCGGACCTCGCCGGCATTCACGGCGGCTACGCGCAGAAGCAGAACACGGATGCGCCCGCATGGCTGCCGGAAGTCGGTTGGGGCGAGGGTGAGGACCTTTGGCGCCGGATTTGGCTCTGGGATCTGAAGGCCGATCCTGCGCCGCTCACATCGGCGCCTGTCAATGTCTGGGAAGCGAGCTGGTGCGGCGCCGACAAGATCGCCGCGGTGACCAGCGATGACCATGGCGAAGGCAGCTGGTATGCGGCGAAGCTTTCGCTCATCGACGCGAAGTCGGGATCGGTGAGGCTTCTTCACACGCCGCGCGACCAGATCGGCGTTCCTCGCGGCTCGCCCGACGGTGCCCRCATCGCCTTCATCCAGGCCTTCTGCAGCGACCGTGGCCTCGTTGCCGGGCAGCTGTCGATCCTCGATCCGGCGGACGGCGAGCTTGCCATCGTCCCGACCAATTCGATCGACGTCACGTCGATCGAATGGCGCTCCGCCACCAGCTTGCACATCGCGGGCATTCGCGGCCACGAGACGGTGGTGGCCGATTACGATGTCTTCGGCGCAGGCGTGACCGAACGCTGGTCATCCACCGAATTGACCTGCGGCGAGTGGGCGCCCTCCAGCGTGCCGGTCGGGGCCGCGGGCTCGCTCTTCATCGCCGAGGCCTATGACCGGGCTCCGTTCCTTGCCGAGCTCGCCGACGGCGAACTGCGAGCGATCGCTTCGCTCATGGCGCCCGACGCGCGATCCGCGATGGCCGGCCGCGGCAAGGCCGAGCCATTCTCCTGGAGGGCCGCGGACGGACTGGAAATCCAGGGCTGGCTTGTCCGCCCGCCGGTGGCCGGGCCGACGCCGCTGCTGGTCGATATCCATGGCGGGCCTATCTCGTCCCATCGCAACCGCTGGATGGCGCGGACGCGTTCCGCACCGCTGCTCGTCTCGCGCGGCTGGACGATTTTCTTCCCCAATCCGAGGGGCAGCACGGGACGCGGGGACGCCTTCGCCCGCGCCGTGCAGGGCGATATGGGCGGCGCCGATGCCGGCGACATCTTGAGCGGCATCGACGCCCTGGTGGAGAAAGGCCTGGTCGACTCGGACCGCGTCGCCGTCACCGGCACCAGCTATGGCGGCTTCATGTCCGCATGGTTGCCGACGCGCAGCGACCGCTTCGCCGCTGCCATTCCGATCTCGCCCGTCGGCGACTGGTACAGCCAGCATCGCACGACGCAGATACCGGAATTCGACGCGCTGATGCTGGAATCATCGCCCTGGGAGGAAGGCGGYGCCTATTTCGCCCGCAGCCCCGCCTTCTACAGGCAGCTCAAGAGCGTGCCGACGCTGGTCATGGCCGGCGGCATCGACAAGAGCACGCCGCCAGGACAGGCGCTGGAGTGCCATTTCGCCGCCCTGCGCTCAGGCTCGCCAAGCGCGCTCGCGACCTATCCGAACGCCGGCCACAGCCTGCGCGGTTATCCGGAATATATCGACACAGCCGCCCGCATCGTCTGGTGGCTCGACACCTATGTTGGCGGTCCTTCGGCCGCGACGATCTAAGGAGGAAGACAAATGCCGGCAGCAACCAACAGCAAGCATATCGTGGTCGTGGGTGGCGGCATCATCGGCTGCTCCACCGCCTATCACCTCTTGAAATCGGGCGTGAAGACCGTGACGCTCGTGGAGGCGACCGAGCCCGGCGCGGCAACGACCAGCGCCGGCGCCGGCTTCGTCTCSCATTGGTCGGCCGGCATGATCCCGGCCGGCGAGGAAGGACTTCGCCTGCAGCAATACGGCCTCGACTTCTACCGTATGCTGAGCGAGCTCGGCACCGAGATCGGCTACCGGCCGAACGGCACGCTGATCATGGCGCTCACGCCGCAAGGGCGCGAGGATTTCGTCATGCCGGTGCTCGGCTCGCCCTATGCGCCGAAGGAGATGCAGGATCTCAACGCCGCGCAGATCGGCGAGAAGATGGGCGGGCTGGTCGATCCGGCCAAAGTTCACTCCGGCGCCTACAACCCGCATGGCATCCAGCTCGACACCAAGCTGGCGCTTGGCGTGCTGGTCAGCGAGATCAAGAGGCTCGGCGGCGTCGTGCGCGACAGGACCAGGGTGCGGAAGATCAGCGACGTCGGCGGCAAGGTCACGCTCGAGACCGACCGCGATGTCATCGAGGCCGATGGCGTGGTCGTGGCGGCGGGCGCCTGGAACAACGAGGTCCTCGCCAGCCTCGACTGGCACCTGCCGCTGCTGCGCGTCCTGGCCACGCGCGTGGTCACCGACGATCGAGGCTTGCCTTCGACATTGCCGACAATCCAGTGCCGCGAGCTCAGGCTTTGGCTGCGCGAGACCTTCGGCGCCATCATGTGGGGCACGGGCAGCCACTACACGCCGATGCATCGCCTGGAGGAGAGCGAGCTCGAACCCGGCCAGCCGCATAACCGCGAGCTGATGCAGTCCATGGTCGATCAGCAGATGGAGAGGCTGCAGGATGTCTTCCCGCCGCTGCGCGGCTCGAAAGTTGCGAACTGGTCGCAGGGCATTCCCTGCTACACGCCGGACGTCGGCTTGATGGTCGGGCATGTGCCGGGCCACGCGAACATCGTCGTCGCCGGTGGCGACAACGAGACCGGCGTCAGCCATGGGCCGGGCCTCGGCAGGCTGGCCACCGAGATCCTGCTGGACACGCCGCGCTTGGTCGATCCGGCTCGGTTCAGGATCGACCRCTACGCACGCGATGCCTTCCCGAGCGAGGAAGATGTCGAGGCCTCGATGCCGGCGTGGAGCGCGCGCCACGGCRCCAGGCGTTTCGCCACTGCGGCGGAGTAACTGACGAAGGTCAGCGGGCCGTCGCGCTGTCGAGCAAAGCCTGCGCCACCATCTGTTCGGTTGGCGTCGCCTTCCTCCGGGTGACGATGTAGAACGCGTCGGCATGGCGGCGCGGAGTCTTGGTCAATTGCACCAGCTGCCCGAGCCTCAGCTGCTCTTCGACGAAGCCGGCCCAGGCGAGCGCTGCGCCGCGGCCGGCTATCGCCTCATGCATCATCGACAGATAGCTGGAGAATGTCGGACCGGGCAGGCTGCGGGCGGTGCCGATCCAGGATCGCCAATTGTCGATCGCGTCTTCGGGAGCGGCGAGATGCAGCAGCGGCACGTCGAGGAAGGCCGCCGGATCTTCCGAGGCCAGAGCAGGGTGCCGTTCGAGGAAGCCCGGCGAGCAGACGGGAAACCACTCTCCGTCGAACAGCTTGCGGGCGGCGAAGCCGGGCCAGAGCTCGGGGCGTCCGAAGCGTATCGAGATCCCTACCTCCGGACGGCCGAAATCGTCGGGGTTGCTGGAGGTCAGCAGCGTGACACGGCCATCCGTGACGAGCGAGGTCACGAGATCGAAACGCGGCATCAGCCACGCCTGGACGAGGTCGTAGCCGCTGGCGATGACCAGTGAGCCGTGATCGGCCTCCTGCAGGCGCGCGACAGTATCGCGGATCGCRCCCAGCCCGTCCCGTATCGCCTCGGCCAGCGCCGCGCCGTTTTCGGTCAGCGAGACGCGGTTGCCCTTGCGCGCCAAAAGGTCGAGCGCGAGCCGCTTTTCCAGGTTGGCGATGTGGCGCGACACGGCCGATTGCGCAATGGCGAGCTCCTCGGCGGCGGCCGTCAGGTTGCCGCGTCGCGCGGTCGCTTCGAAAGCGACCATCGCGTTGAGCAAGGGGAGCGAGRCTTTGAGCGTCTTCATCGACGGCAAGAGTAGTCCATGACTTTTTGAGATGGAAGCCTGCCAAATCCATGGTTGATGAATGCTGCAATTCGCTGCAACCCTGATCAAAAGGCATTAGCCAGCCTTGGAGTCCGCCACCCTGGAGTCCGCAATGTATGCAAACGACAAGATGTTGTCCGGTCTCGATCGCGCGCGCGTTGTCAGGTTGATCGACGAGCATCGCAAGGACTGGTCGCTGCAGCAGGCCTTCTACCTCGACCCGGATATCTTCGCGCTCGAGCGCGAATTGTGGTTCCCTCGCCAATGGGTGATCGTCGCCCATTTGAGCGAGGTGCCGGAGAAGGGCAGTTACGTCATCCGTCAATTGTTCGACGAGGAGATCATCGTCGCCCGTCACGGCGATGGCGAGGATGACGTTGCCGCTTACTATAACGTCTGCACCCATCGCGGCTCGCGGCTATGCGTCAAGGATGGCCGCGGCAAGCTGCTGGTCTGCCCTTATCATGCCTGGTCCTTCCGGCTGACCGGTGAGTTGCAGACCCGGCGCGATCTGCCCGAAGGCGTCGACGGCGACAGTCTCGGACTRCACAAGGTGCCGACCAAGGTGATCGGCGGTCTGGTGATGTGCGGCCTTGATGCCGCCAGCCTGCCTGACATCGAGCCGGCGGCGGCCGGGCTGACCGATCTTCTGCGCGAGAATGGGGTCGCCGACGCGCGCATCGTCGCGCGCAAGAATTACCTGACCAAGGCGAACTGGAAGCTGGTGCTGGAGAATTTCCTCGAATGCTACCACTGCCGCCCGGCTCACCCTGAATATTTCCGCGTCAACGGCCATGTGAAGGTGACCGCCATGCGCGACGATTACAACGCCGCCGAATGGAAGCAGGAGATCGACGCCTGGCACAGCGTCATCGGCGACGCCGAATTCCACAAAGGCGTGTGGGAGCCTGGCGACCTGGACACGATGCCCTTCGCCATGCATCGCAAGCCGATCGGCTCGGGCCGTCTCACGCTTTCCGACGATGGCCAGCCGGTCTCATGCCTTATGGGTGGGCGCGGCACGTTCGACGGCGGCGAAAACGGCTTCCGGATCGGCCGGCTTTCGTTCCTCAGCGCGCCCAACGACTATCTGACCATGTTCCAGATGATCCCGCGCAACGCCAACGAGACCGACGTGATCCTGACATGGCTGGTCGACAAGGATGCCGAAGCGTCGGTCGACGTCGACAAGATTTCGTGGATGTGGGATGTGACGACCGTTCAGGACAAGAAGATCACGGAAGACAACGCCGATGGGATCGCTTCGCGCGCCTACCGCCCTGGGCCTTATACGCCGCTGGAATCGCAGACCGCCTTTTTCATAGAGACCTATCTTTCGCAGATGCGCGCCCTGATCACCGGCGAGCGCAGGGACGAAGACGAGGCTTGGACGGCGCCGTCACAGCTCTACGCCTCGCCGCAAGCAGCCCGCAAGACGCGCAAGTTTGGTCAAGCCGCATCGTAGGTGTTGTGACGGCGATCCGATGATCGTCGTGYGCCGTGGCCACAACCCTTGCAACGGTGCGGACGGTATCRGTGCCGTGCCGGGCCGTGCGTTGYCCAGCCAGACCGTCACTGCGCAACGCCGCTGAGGTCGGCGTAGCCTGCCGAGGCCAGTCCGCGTCAGCGGTTGCGCGCATTCCAAAGTCTACTCTGCAGCCAAGATCCTAAATGGCAGCTTTGCCATCGCAGACATCTGTTGCTCCACAGGCGCCTGAACGCGGAGTGCGGTCAGGGCAGCCGAATGCAGTTTCTCTGCGCCCTGGATCGCAAACGACTCAAACGGGATTGCATCCGGAATGCTCTTGTTGTACGAACGTTCAACAAGGCATTGACGAGYACCCGCCGTGGTACGGACCGAGTTTCCCTTTGCCGTCGAAACCGTCGATCCATATTGGATCGCGCTGRCAGACGGCACGCGAATCGCCGCCACCGTGTGGCGCCCGCGCACCGACGCCAAGGTGCCTGTGGTGGCCGAAATGGTGCCTTATCGGCGCCGCGACGGCACCGTTGCCCGCGACATAGACATCCACCCCTGGCTCGCCGGCCACGGCATCGCCTGCGCCCGCATAGACATTCGTGGTTCCGGCGATTCCGATGGCGATCTGGCCGACGAATATCTGCCGCGCGAGCAGGAGGACGCCTGCGAGATCATCGCGCATCTGGCGGCGCAATCCTGGTGCAACGGCAATGTCGGCATGGGCGGCATTTCCTGGGGCGGCTTCAAYGCGCTGCAGGTCGCGGCGCGCCGGCCGCCGGCGCTGAAGGCCATCATCGCCAACTGCGCCACCGACGACCGCTACGCCGACGACATCCACTATATGGGCGGCGCTCTGCTCACCGAGCAGGAAATGTGGTCGAACTTCATGCTGGTGAAGAAGGCGATGGCGCCCGACCCGCAGATCGTCGGCGGCGCCTGGCGCGCCATGTGGATGAGCCGGCTGGAAGCGACACGCTCGCTGTCGGAAATCTGGCTCGCCCACCAGCGCCGCGACGACTACTGGCGGCAGGGTTCGGTCTGCGAGGATCATGCCGCGATCGAATGCGCGGTCATGGCCATCTGCGGCTGGGAAGACAGCTATTCGAACTTCGTGCCGCGCCTGCTTGAACATCTGCCGGGGCCGAAGCTCGGCATCGTCGGGCCGTGGTCGCATGCCTATCCCTGTCGCGGCGCGCCGGGTCCGCTGATCGGCTACCTGCAGGAAGCGCTGCGCTGGTGGCGTCATTGGCTTTGCGGGGAAGACACAGGCATCATGGACGAACCGCTCTACCGGGTCTGGATCACCGGCGAGGAGCGGCCGCAGCCTTTCTACCTCCCGGATCATGCCGGCAGTTGGGCGGCCGAGGACCAATGGCCGTCACCGCGCATCGAGCGCCGCGTCTTGCATCTGAACGCCGCCGGACTAAGCGGCGGAGCCGCGCTGGGCGCCACGCTGTCGGTACGTTCTCCGGCGACCGCCGGCCGCGACTGCGGCCGCTGGGGCGGCTATGGCGGCTCGTGTCCCGACATGCCCATCGACCAGCGCCGCGAGGACGGTCTGGCGCTGTGCTTCGACACCTTGCCGCTCGAGCATGACCTGACCCTGCTCGGGGCGCCCGAGCTCGATCTTCTCGTCAGCGTCGACCAGCCGCATGTCAACCTTGCCGCCCGTCTTTGCGATGTCTATCCCGACGGCACCTCGGCACTGATGACCTATGGCGTGCTCAACCTCAGCCATCGCGACAGTCACGAGCATCCGACGCCGTGTCCGGTCGGAACGCCGTTCCGCGTCAGGCTCAAGCTCAACGATTTCGCGCGCACCATACCCAAGGGGCACCGCGTCCGCCTGGCGCTGGCCAACCAGCATTGGCCCATCCTGTGGCCGCAACCGAAGCTTTCGCTGCTGTCGGTCGCGAGCGGYGACAGCAAGCTGGTTCTTCCGGTGCGGYCCCCGTCGCCGCGCGACCGCGATGTCCGTTTCGAGCCGRCCGAAACCGCGCCGCCGGTCCCGACCACGACGCTGGACGAAGGCTTCGACCGTCGCATAGTCACCGACGATGTCGGCTCGGGCCTGCAGATCATCGCCTTGACCTCGGACCATGGAAGCAGGCGCTACGACGATCGCGCCATCACCGTGTCTTCCGCCAACAGCGACACGATGAGCATCAGCAGCGGCGATCCGCTCTCGGCAAAGCTCGTTACCGAATATCGATGGGCGATTGCCAGCGCCGATGCCGACACCGAAGCGAGGGCGGTGACGGAGCTGACGGCGGATGAAACGCATTTCGACCTGAGTTGGCGTCTTGAAGCCCGGGAACGGGGCAAGCTCGTCCACAGCGCCTCGGCGACACGGCGCATCAGGCGCGATTTCGCCTGAAGGGGAGGAGGCCATGCTTGCATATGCAGTGAAGCGCATCGGTCTCGGTCTCCTGATCCTCGTCCTTGTCATGGTCGCCATGTATGCGGCCGTCTTCCTGGTTCCGGGCGATCCCGCGACCGTGGCGCTCGGTCCGCGCGCCACGCCGGAGCTGAAGCGGCTGCTGATCGAGCGCATGGGGCTCGATCAGCCGGTCTGGTGGCAGATCGTCGAGTTCTTCCGCAACGCGCTGACCGGCAATCTCGGCTATGATGTCTGGTCGAACCGGCCCGTTTCCACACTGGTCATGGAGGCGTTGCCGAACACGCTTATCCTGGGGCTGACGGCGCTGGCCGTGGCGCTCCTGATCGGCGTCCCGCTCGGCTGCCTGTCGGTGATGCGGCGCGGCACGACCGCCGATGCCGCCATCGGCGTGCTCTCGGTCGGTGTCATCGCCGTGCCGTCCTTCGTCGTCGCCATCTACTCGCTGCTGCTGTTTGYCGTCACGCTGCGCTGGCTGCCGGCCATCGGGGCGGGCGAGRCCGGCGATCTCTTCAGCCAGGCCAGGGCGCTGGTCATGCCGGCCGCGGCGATCGCCCTCGGCTGGATCGGCTACATAGCCCGCATGGTGCGCGCCTCGATGATGGAGGTGATGGGCGAGCCCCATATCCGCACCGCGCGTTCCTTCGGCCTGYCCGAGTGGAAAATCGTCTCCAAATATGYGCTGCGGATCGCCATCATCCCGACCATCTCGCTGGTCGCGGTCGGCCTCGGCAGCATCCTGTCCAGCGCCGTCTTCGTCGAGGCGGTGTTCGCCAGGCCCGGCATCGGCAAGCTGAWCACCGACGCCGTCAGCACACGCAACTATCCGGTCGTCATGGGCACGGTGCTGATCATGACTGCCATCTACGTCTCCATCACCATCGCCGCCGATCTTCTCATCGCGCGGCTCGATCCGAGGGTTCGTGATGTCTTCCGTGGCTGAGGCCTCTCCATCGACGCCGGATCGACAACGGCTTGTCCTGCTTCGCGCATTGCTTGCCGACCCCTTCACCCGCGTGGCGCTGATCCTGGTCGCCGGATTCCTTGTCACCGCGATCTTCGCGCCCTGGCTGGCGCCCTATTCGCCGGTCAAGATCGACGTGCTGCACAAGCTGCAGGYGCCATCGGCGGAGCACTGGTTCGGCACCGATCATCTCGGCCGCGATCTGTTGTCGCGCGTCATCTACGGCGCGCGCACGGCGCTCACCATCGCCATGGTCTCGGTGGCCATGGCCGGCGCCATCGGGCTGCTGCTCGGCCTCATCGCCGGCTACGGTCCGCGCTGGCTCGACGCCATCCTGGTGCTCGCTTTCGACAGCATGAATTCGCTGCCGATGATCATGTTCGCGCTTGCCATCATCACCGTGCTTGGCGCCGGCACCGGGACGCTGATCATCGTCATCGCCGCTACGTCGTTCCCAAGTTACGCGCGGCTGATCCGGGCCCAGACGCTGGCGCTGAAGAACAGCGACTACATCCTCGCCGAGCGGCTGCTCGACGCGAGTGCGGCACGCATCATCTTCATCCACCTCCTGCCCAATGTCGTCGGTCCGCTGATCATCCTTCTGTCGATGGATATTCCGGTCGTCATCATGGTCGAGGCCGGCTTGAGCTTCCTCGGCCTCGGCGTGCGCCCGCCGACGCCGTCCTGGGGCTCGATCCTCTATGACGGCTACACCAGCATCCGCTCGGCCCCCTTCATGGTGATCTTCGGCGGCCTGCCGCTGGTGCTGGCGACGCTCGGTTTCACCTTCCTTGGCGAGGGCCTGCGCGACTATCTCGACCCGCGCCTGCAGCTGCGGAGGCCGGCATGAGCGGCCCGCTTGCCGCCAGCGGTCTCAGCGTCCGCTACGAGACGCCRCATGGCAGCGTGCACGCCCTTCGCCATGTCGACATCGAAGCGCATCCCGGCGAGGTGATCGGCATYGTCGGCGAGAGCGGCTGCGGCAAGTCCACGCTGGTCACCGCTCTGGYCAACCTCTTGCCGGMCAACGCCCGCATCGACGGGTCGATCCGTTACAAYGGCGTCGATCTGGCGAAGCTCGACGCCCATCGCCAGCGCCTGCTGCGCGGCGACGAGATCGCGCTGGTCGGCCAGGACCCGATGACGGCGTTCAACCCGGTGCTGACCATCGGCGACCAGCTCGTCGACTTCCAGCACCACCGTAAGGATCTCAGCCGCGCGCAGAAACGGGCCCGTATCGCCGCCATGCTCGGTCGCGTCGGCATCGCCGATGCCGAACGGCGCATGCGGAGTTATCCGCACGAGCTTTCCGGCGGCATGCGCCAGCGCGTGGCGATTGCGGCCGCGCTGCTGACCGATCCCGGCCTGCTCATCGCCGACGAGCCGACGACCGCGCTCGACGTCACCATGGAGGCGCAGATCATCCATCTGCTGCGCGAGCTCAGGCGCGACTATAACGGCATCATCATCGTCGTCTCGCATCATCTCGGCGTCATCGCCGAGCTCTGCGACCGAGTCTATGTCATGTATGCCGGCGAGGTGGTCGAGGGCGGCGAGGTCGACGCGATCTTCCACGATCCGCGTCATCCCTACACCCAGGCGCTGCTTGCCTGCGATCCCGCCCGCTTCCATGAGCGGCTGGACAGGCTGCCGACCATTCCAGGTGCATTGCCGAGCCTGACCCAACCACCGGTGGGATGCGTTTACGCCCCGCGCTGCGGCCGGGGCTTCGCGCCATGCAAGACCGTCGCGCCGCCGCTGGTGAAGCTCACCGCTTGCCATGCCRCCCGCTGCCATGCGGTGACGTCATGAGCCCACTGCTTGCCGTCGAGGACCTGTCGGTCAGTTTTGTTCGCAGCAGCTTGCTCGACCGGCTGATCAATCCGTTTCCGCTGCCCGGCTTCAATGTCGTCGATGGCGTCACGCTGTCGCTGATGCCGGCAGAGACGCTTGGGCTGGTCGGCGAATCCGGCTCCGGCAAGACGACGCTGGCCCGCACCATTCTCGGCCTCATCCGGGCTGCGGCCGGTCGTATCGTCTTCGAGGGCAGGGACGTCCAGACGCCCGCCGACTTTCGCGCCATGCGCCGCCGCGCGGCGATGATGTTCCAGGATCCGGTCGCCTCGCTCAGCCCGCGCCTGCGTGTCGGCACTCTGCTCACCGAACCGCAGGTCATCCAGGGGCTGCCGATGCCGGACCGGCGCGCGGCGGCGAAGGCGCTGCTGGCGCTGGTCGGCTTGCCCGCCTCCTTCGTCGACCGCTTTCCGCATGAACTGTCGGGCGGGCAGGCGCGTCGCGTCGGCGTGGCGCGGGCGCTTGCGATGAAACCGCATCTGCTGCTTGYCGACGAGCCGACTGCCGGGCTCGATGTCTCGGTGCAGGGCGATGTGCTCAACCTGATCGGCGAGCTCAAGCGCGAGCTCGGCTTCGCGGCCATGATCGTCACCCACAATCTGGCGATGATCCGCCATGTCAGCGACCGGCTCGCCATCATGTATCTCGGCCGGCTGGTCGAGACGGGACCGACGCAAGAGGTGTTCTCAGCCCCGCTGCATCCCTACACCGCGACATTGATCCGGTCCGAGCCGATCCCAGATCCGCGCCGGCGCAGCCACAAGCCTGCCGTCACCGGCGAAATTCCAAGCGTCTTCCGGCGGCCTTCCGGCTGCGAGTTCCACACGCGCTGCCCGCTCGTGCAATCCCGCTGCAAGACCGAGGCGCCGGTCTACCGGCCGACGGGCGCCGGCCGCATGGTGCGCTGCCATTTCCCGCTGCAGACCGGCGGGCAAGAACGGGAAGCCGTCTCACGCGCTTCCGCAAACCAAAGGGGAAACTGAGATGACGAAATGGACCATGGACAGACGTGCATTCCTGAAAGCCGCCGGCGTGCTGGGCGCCGGCCTGGCGATGAAACCGGGCTTTGCCTGGTCGGCGGCAGGCGACACGCTGCGCATCCGCATGGAAGGCGATCTGCAGACGCTTGACCCCGCCTTCATGATCGGCGGCATCGAAGACGTCATGATGCGCGGCATCTATGTGTCGCTGAACCGCCTCGGCGACCTCAGGCAAGGTTCGCCATGGTCGCTCTGGGGCGCGGAGAAACTCGAGCTGAAGGATCCGAAAACCATCGCCTTCACCCTGATCGATGGGCTGAAATGGTCGAACGGTCTTGGCCCGGTCACCGCCGAAGACGTGAAATTCTCCTACGAGCGCATAGCCGATCCGAAGCTGTCGTCGCCCTGGGCTTATCAGTTCGAAAAGCTGGACCGGGTCGAGGTCGTCGACGCCAGGTCCGGCATCATCCATCTCAAGGATCCGTACCAGCCGATCTTCGTCACCAGCCTGCCTTACTATGGCGGCCACATCATCTGCCGCGCCGGCACAGAGAAGGCCGGCGGCAAATTCACCACTGAGCCGCCTGCGACCTGCGGCCCTTATCTCTTCTCGGACTGRCAGCAAAAGCAGAAGGTGACGCTGACCGCAAATCCGGACTGGCCGGGACCGAAGCCGGATTTCGGCAAGGTCGAGATCTATGTCGTCGCCGACGATCAGGCGGCGCAATTGGCCTACGAGGCCGATGCCTTCGACTACACCAAGATTGCCATTTCGGCGACCAAGGCCGTGAAGGCCAAACCGCCCGCCAACACCAGCCTCATCGAGGCGCAGTCAACCCGCTATGTCTGGCTGACGATCAACATGCTGAGCCCGCGCCTCAAGGATCTGAAGGTGCGGCAAGCCGTGCAGTACGGCGTCGACGTCGGGCAGATCCTGACCGGCGTCTATGACGACCTCACCAAGCGCTCCACCGGYGTCGTCCAGCCCGGCACGAAATTCGCGCGCCCGAGCAATCTGATCGCGGCGCCCGATTATGAGAAGTCCGCCGCGCTGCTCGCCGAGGCAGGCGTCAGCGACTTGTCGTTGACGTTGACGGTGATGAACGACTCCATCCGCACCGCGACCGCGCAGATCATCCAGGCCAGCCTCGAGCAGGCCGGCATCAAGGTCGAGATCCAGCCCTACGACGAAGCCGCCTTCTGGGGCGTCGGCGACAAGACGCAGGGCGACGGCTACAAGAACATTGATCTGGCGCTGATGGATTTCGCGGGCGGCGTCGATCCGTCCGAGAACCTGGTCTGGTTCCGCCCCGACCAGATCGGCGCCTACAACTGGTCCGGCTTCGACAGTCCCGAGTTCGAGACCGGCTACCAGCAGCTGGTTGCCGAAAGCGACGAGGCCAAGCGCATCGCCTTGTCCAACCGCATGGAGGATCTGATGGAGCAGTCCGGTGGATTCGTCTTCATCTGTCACCAGCCGCTGGTCGCCATTCACAAGACCGCGTTCGAACCCGTCATCTATCCGGACGGTCATCCCAACCCTGTGCTGTTCAAGAAGACGGCGTGATCATGGACAGGACGGGCGCAATCGATTAGCTGGGTTGCATGACGCAAGCCCAACCGGAAGCTGCAAAAACGAAGCGTGGCGCGAAGAAGGCGCCGCGCTTCAGCCGCGAGCAGGCCGATGTGCGCCGCTCCATGCTGATCGAGGCGGCGACGCGATGCCTGTCCGTCGGCGGCATCGGCGCCTTCACCATAGATCGCATCTGCAAGGAGGCCGGCGTCTCGCGCGGCCTCATCAACCATCACTTCGAAAGCCTAGATGGGCTGCTGGTCGAGGTCTACAAGTCCTCGCTCTATGCAAGCGTCAACAACCAGATCGACGAGGCCAAGCGCCGCCGCGCCGAGGCGTCCGGCTGGCCTCCCGAGGCCGCGCTGGCCGCCCTGGTGCGGTCCAATTTCGCGCCGGAATATTTCAGCCGCGAGAACCTGCTAATCTGGCTGTCCTTGTGGGGTGAGATCGCCGTCAACCCGCGGCTCAAGGCGGCGCATCGCGAGCTGTACGACGCCTACCGCGCGGAACTTGCCGAGGACATCGCGGCGGTTGCCGTCGAGCGCCGAAGGCAGGTCGATGCTCCCGCGCTGGCGCGCAATTTCATCGCGCTGGTCGACGGGCTCTGGCTCGAATGGTGTCTCGACGAAAGCGTGGTGACGCCGCAGGCGGCCGAGGCCGCCGGCTTCGAGATGCTCGAGGCGCAGGTCGGGCCTTTGCGGAACGCCTGACTCAGTTCAGCGGCGATCCGCCCTCTCGCTTGCGGCGCTCCATATAGTCGCGCAGGGCCTCGTCGATGCCGGGGTCGATCGGCGGCCGCTCATATTCGGCGACCATGCGTTTCCAGATCACGTTGGCCCGTTCACGCGCGGTGATCTGGCCGCGTTCCATCCAGGTATCGTAGTTGTCCCAGTTGGACACCAGCGGTGAATAGAAGGCGCGCTCGTAGCGCTGCATGGTATGCGCGGCGCCGAAGAAATGCCCGGCCGGGCCGACCTCGCGCACCGCGTCCAGCGCCAGCGTGTCGATGTCGACCACCGGCGGATCGAAATAGGCCGACATCATCTGCAGCATCTCGGCATCGATCACCAGCTTCTCGAACGATGCGGTCAGCCCGCCGCCGAGCCAGCCTGCCGCGTGCAGCACAAGATTGGCGCCGCCCATCAGGCAGCCCCACAGGGACATCGCGCTCTCATAGGCGGCCTGCGCGTCGACCGCGTTGGCGGCGGTGACGTTGCTGGAGCGGAACGGYACGCCGATCAGCCGGCAAAGCTGTCCCGTGATCYGCGCGGCCTGGGTGTATTCCGGCGTGCCGAAGGCCGGCGCCCCGGTCTTCATGTCGACATTTGAGGTGAAGCCGCCATACATCACCGGCACCCCGGGGCGCACGATCTGCGTCAGCACGATGCCGGCCAGCGCCTCGGCATGCTGCTGCGACAGCGCGCCGGCAAGCGTCACCGGGCTCATCGCCCCGGCCAGCGTGAACGGCGTGATGACGTTGACCTGGCCGTGCTCGGCCAGCGCGATGAGCCCCTCGGCCATCGGCTCGTCGAGCTGCAGCGGTGAATTGGTGTTGATGATGCCGGTGAACACCGGCATCTCCCGCGCCAGGTTTTCRCGCATCGTGCCGAGCGAGATCGCCACCATTTCCAGCGCGTCGATGGCGCGGCCGTGACCAAGCGCCTGCGGCTGCCAGTTCTTGTCGAGCAGGGTGATCTCGGCATAGTAGAGGTMGAGATGGCGGGTGTTCTGATGCAGGTCGAGCGGTTCGAACGGTCCGCCGCCTTCCTGGTGCAGCACGTTGAACGACTGGATGAGCTTCAGGTAGTCGCACATCTCGGCATAGGTGCCGGGGCGGCGGCCGCGGTCATTGTCCATGACATAGGCCGGCCCGCCGACCGACGACAGGATGCAATGCCGCCCGCCGACCTTGACGTTCTTCTGAGGGTTACGGGCGCGCAGCTCGAATGACGACGGCGCCATGGCGACGCGCTCCATCACCATGGCGCGGTCGAAGCGCACCCGCATCTCGCCTTCGTCGACGGTGCAGCCGGCGGCACGATAGAGCTGGCGCGCCCGTGGCTGCAGCACGCGCATGCCGATCTCCTCGAGGATGGTGAGGCCCATTTCGTGGATCGCCTGCACCTGGTCGGCCGACAGGACCTCGATCGGCGCGTAGGGCCGCGTCAGCCGCTTCCAGGGCCGCTGCGCGATGCCGCCGACCTCGCGCTGCGGACGACCGGGCCTGCGACGTGCGGCGATACGCTCCATGGCTCTCTGGACCTCCTTGTTTGACGCAATTCCGAACGGAACCCGTTCACACCTTTCCTGGAATTGCTCTATTCGGCTGCCGTCCGCATCTCGAAATCCGCCGCCGCATCGACGACCGGCGTGTCGCGGCGGTAAGGCCGCCAGCGAAGCTCCGCGCCGATTTCGCGCGCCAGCTTGTGGCCGCTATGCACCGCATGGGCAATGGCGCCGGGCGCCAGCGTGTCGCCGATGCGATCGACGCCCCGAATGCCCGCCGCGGCGAGCATGTCCGCCTTTTCTGTCAGCGCTTCGAACAACTCGTTTCGCGGCAACCGCAATCCGACGACCAGCACCGAGCGGCAGGCCATGCGGGTTTCCTCGCCGGTGAACAGATGCGCCAGCGTCGCGGTCTCGCCGTCGAAGGATTTCAGCAGATGCAGCGTTCTCACCGGCACGTTGCGGCGCGCCAGCGCCCGATGCACCAGCGGCAGCTCGTTGGTCATGATCGTCCATGCCGACGCATGGCCGGCCGGTGTCGCATAGCTGATCGGGATGCCTTGGGCGGCCAGGTRCTCGGTGAGGACGCCGCCCATGTAGTAGTTGTCGAAATCGAAGACCAGCGCCGGCCCTTGAGGGAGCTTGCCGGCGGCGATGTCGTCGGGTGTGAGCACATCCGCATGGTTGAGCCGGCCGACGGGGATCTCCAGCGAGGAATAGAGCATGTTCGTCCAGCGCGCGCCGGTCGCCAGCACCACGCGCTCCGGCGCCAGGTCGATGATCTCGTCGGCGCCGAGCGTGCTTTCAGGATAGAGCGAGACATTGCTCATCTCGCCGATGCGGCCGAGGCGGTACTCGACGACACGATTCCAGGCCGACAACCCTGGCAGTGTCTTCTCGAAGGTCAGCCGCCCGCCGAAGCCGCGGCTGGCGTCGGCCAGCATCACCTCATGGCCGCGACGGCCGAGGGTCATGGCGCATTCGAGCCCGGCCGGTCCGCCGCCGACAATGAGGATGCGTTCGGGCCTGTCGGCGCGCCCGGCGCGCTCGGGGTGCCAGCCGCGCCGCCATTCCTCGCCGGCGGTCGGGTTTTGGGTGCAACGCACCGGCACGCCGTCATGCCAGCTCGAAATGCAGATGTTGCAGCCGATGCATTCGCGGATCTCGGTCTCGCGGCCCTCGCGGATTTTGGCCGGCAGGAAGGGATCGGCGATCGACGGCCGCGCGCCGCCGACGAGGTCGAGCACGCCGCGCCGGATCTGCGACACCATCGTGTCCGGCGAGGTGAAGCGCCCGACGCCGACGACCGGCTTCTTCGTCAGCGACTTGACGAAATCGATCACCGGCTCGTGGCTGCCTTCGCCGGTGAAGCGCGACGCCGAGCAATCCGTGGGGCTTGAGTCCATCTTGACGTCGAACAGGTCGGGCAGGTCGGCCAGCAGTTCGATCAACTCATGGGCTTCCGAGGGCTGGTTGCGCCCGGGTCGGCCGCGCAGTTCCTCGAGGCTGACACGGAGCGCGACTCCGCAATCCTTGCCCACCGCATCCTTCGTCACCTCGATCATCTCGCGCACGAAGCGGACACGATTCCCGATCGAGCCGCCATATTCGTCGGCGCGATGATTGTATTCCGGCAGCAGGAACTCGTAGCCGAGATAGCCCATCCCGGCATAGACGTAGACGATATCGAAGCCGGCCGTGCGCGCCTTGCGCGCCGCTTCGGCCTGGCATCTCAGCACCTCGCGGATATCGGCTTTGTCCATCGTCTTCGGTTTCAGATTGCCCATGAAGCCGACATGCGTGGCCATCCACGGAATACCGGATGGCGACAGCGGCGGCAGGCGGCTTGTCCGGTTCATCACCGAAGCGCCGCCATGCCACAGCTCGACGCCGGCAAGAGATCCATGGCGGTGCACGGCTTCCGTCATCAGCGCGTGAGCGCGGATGTCGTTCTCGTCCCACAGCGTCGCGAAAGGCAGCGGCGCATCGTCCGAAGTCGGATCGATCGAGCAAGCCCCCGTGCAGATCACGCCCCATCCGCCTTCGGCCTTGGCTTCGCGGAACGCCGCGCGAACGCGCGGCAGCGCATTGGTCATCCCGCTGGCATGCGGCACCTGATAGAAGCGGTTCGGCGCGGTGACGGGCCCCATTCTTACCGGCTCGAACAGGATTTCGTAGCGAGGATTGCACGGCATCGCGGCGTCTCGAATGCACTGTTGAACGATCGTTCAACAACGTAATCGAGATCGTTCTGGAACGCAATGGTCAACGCGAGCCCGGTGCTACGAGCTCGCACTGCGGGCTTTCGACAACGAAAATCGGCCGGCCGTACTGGACCCGGCTAGAGCAATTCCAGGAAAAGTGTGAGCGGTTTTTCCGTCCGGAATTGCGTAAAAACAAAGGGATAGAGCGGTTCGCCGTTTCCTTGAAACGGTGAAATGCTCTAGCTCGCCGGCCGGAACGGCTTTGCCAGCGACGCGGGGAAGTGCAGGGCAAGCATCTGGCGGTTGCGCGAGATCAGCACCAGCACCACGATTGTCGCCAGATAGGGCAGGGCCGACAGCAGCTCGGAGGGAACCTGAAGGCCCAGCGCCTGTCCCTGCAATTGCAGAATCGTCATGCCGCCGAACAGCCAGGCGCCGAGCAGGACGCGCAGCGGCCGCCATGTGGCGAACACCACCAGCGCCAGCGCGATCCAACCTTTGCCCGCGGTCATGTTCTCGACCCAGAGCGGCGTGTAGGCGACCGACAGATAGGCGCCGGCGAGGCCGGCCATCAGGCCGCCGAAGAGCACCGCCATGTAGCGGATCCGGATCACAGGATAGCCGATGGCATGCGAGGTCTGCGGCGATTCCCCGATCGTGCGCAGGATGAGGCCCGCCTTGGTGCGATAAAGGAACCAGCTGATCGCTACGAACATCAAGAGCGCCAGATAGACCAGCGGATCGAAGCGGAAGATGAGCGGGCCGAGCACCGGCAGGTCGGAGAGGACCGGAATGCGGACGCGGTGCAGCGCTTCGATCGGCTCGCTGCCGAAGCCGCGCCCCAGGAAGGCGGAGACGCCTGAACCGAAGATCGCCAGCGCCAGGCCGGCGGCATACTGGTTGGTGAGGAAGGTGAGCGCCAGCACGCCGAACAGTAACGAGGCGGCGGCGCCGGCCAACGCTCCGGCGAGGATCGCGACCGGCATCGAGTAGCCGGCGGTGACCGCCCAGAAGGCAAGGGCGGCGCCCATCAGCATCATGCCTTCGATGCCGAGATTGAGCACGCCGGATTTCTCGACCACCAGCTCGCCGAGCGCCGCGAAGATCAGCGGCGTGGCGGCGATGATGGTGCCGGTGAAGATGGCGATGAACAGTTCCATCGATTGTCTCCCACTACCGTGCCGTCTCGAGCGCATGCGCGTCCTTGGCCGGCCGCACCAGGCGAATGCGATAAAAGATGAAGAAGTCGGCGGCGAGCAGGAAGAACAGCAGGATGCCCTGGAAGATGCGCGTCAGCGCCGAGGGCAGCGCGAGCGTCATCTGYACGCCCTCGCCGCCGAGGAAAAGCAGCGACATCAGCAGCCCGCCAAGCACGATGCCGAAGGCGTTCAGCCGTCCGATGAAGGCGACGATGATGGCGGCAAATCCGTAGCYGGGAGAAATCTGCGGCGAGAGCTGGCCGAGCGGTCCGGCCGCTTCCGCCATGCCGGCGATCCCCGCAGCGCCCCCGCCGGCCAGCAGCCCGATCCAGACGGCGGCCGAGTCGCGAAAACCGGCATAGCGGGCGGCGAGCGGTGCGGCGCCGCTCACCGACATCTTGTAGCCGAGGAAACTGCGGTCCGTGAACAGCCACATCAAAAGCACGGCGACCACGGTGATGAAGATCGAGGAATTCAGCCGGTAGGCGGGGTCGAAGGATTGGAACATCGCCGCCGCCGGCAGCAACGCCGTCTGCGGATAGTTGAAGCCGGCCGGATCGCGCCACGGTCCATGCACGAGATAGGACAGGAACAGCGTCGCGATATAGGTCATCATCAGCGTGACCAGAATCTCGTTCGTGTTCATGCGCGAGCGCAGGAAGGCGGGGATCGCCGCCCAGGCCATGCCGGYGGCCATCCCGGCCAGGAACATCAGCGGCAGGAGCAGCGCGCTCTCCGGGTTCGGCCAGAACAGGCCGACGCCGCTGGCGGCAATTGCGCCCATGGTGAACTGGCCCTCGGCGCCGATGTTCCAGACATTGGCGCGGAAGCCGATCGCCAGCCCGCAGGCGATGAGGATCAGCGGCGAGGCTTTCAGCAGCCATTCCGACAGGCCGTTCATCGAGCTCAGCGGCTCGATGAAGAAGGCGTAGAGCGTCGGCAACGGATCGTGGCCGAGCGAAGCGAAGAAGAGCGAGCCGACGATCAGCGTCAGCACGCAAGCCAGCACCGGCGCCGCGATACGCATCACGGCCGAAGGCTCCGGCCGTTGTTCAATCCTGAAATGCAACGCTGCTGCCCCCCGTCTGGTCCTTGCCCATCGTCCGGCCGGTCATCAAGAGCCCGATCTCCTCGCGGTCCGTGCTTGTGCGGACCAGCGGCGGCGACACGCGACCCTTGCAGATCACCAGCAGCCGGTCGCAGATCTCGAACAGCTCGTCGAGCTCTTCCGAGACGACGAACACCGCCGTGCCGRCGCGGCTGAGATCGACGATGGTCTGGCGGATGAACGCGCTCGCCCCGACATCGACGCCCCAGGTCGGCTGCGAGACGAGAAGCAGCTTCGGCGCCAGCGCGATCTCGCGCCCGACGATGAATTTCTGCAGATTGCCGCCCGACAGGCTCTGCGCCGTGGCATCCGGGCCGTTGGCCTTGACCTTGAACCGGTCGATGATGCCGGTGGCGAAGGCGGAGGCCCTGCGCCGGTCGACGAGGCCCTTGYGGACCGTGCCGAAGCGATGGGCCGTCAGCACCGCGTTTTCCCACAGCGTGTGCGACGGCACCGCGCCTCGCCCGAGCCGCTCTTCCGGAACGAAGGCGAGGCCGAGCCTGCGGCGCTCGTCGGGCCGCAAGGCGGCTGCCGCCGTTCCATTGATTTTGATCGCGTCGCCTTGTGYGTGCCGGCGCTCGCCGCTGAGCAGGGCGATGARCTCGGCCTGGCCATTGCCGGAGACGCCTGCAAGGCCGACGATCTCGCCGCCATGGACGTTGAAGGAGACATCCTCCAGGTCGACGCCGAAATGGTCCCTTGCCTTGGCCGAAAGATTTCTGACTTCGAGCACAGGCTTCTCGCTCGGCGCTGCCGGGCTGACATGCATTTCCGGCAGCCTGGAGCCCACCATCATGCGGGCGAGCTCGAGCGAGGTGGTTTCCTTCGGCCGCGCCGTGCCGGTGACCTTGCCGTTGCGCAGCACCGTGGCGGTGTCGCAGAGCTCCTRCACCTCGCCGAGCTTGTGGCTGATATAGACGATCGAGCAGCCTTCGGCGGCCAGCTGGCGAAGGGTGTCGAACAGCTTGACCACGGCCTGCGGCGTCAGCACCGAGGTCGGCTCGTCGAGGATCARGAGCTTTGGCGCCTGCAAGAGGCAGCGCACGATCTCGACGCGCTGGCGCTCGCCGACCGAAAGGTCGTGCACCTGGCGGTGCGGGTCGATCGGCATGCCGTAGCGCAGCGAAAGTTCGCGGATCTTTTCGGCCAGCGAAGGCAAATTGAAGGCGCCGCTTGCCGAAAGCGCGATGTTCTCGACCACCGAAACAGATTCGAACAGCGCGAAATGCTGGTAGACCATCTCGATGCCGAGCGCGCGCGACATTGCCGGATTGTGCGCGGCGATCAGATTGCCGTCGCAAAAGATTTCGCCGGAATCGGCCTGCGCCGCGCCGTAGATGATCTTCATCAGGGTCGACTTGCCGGCGCCGTTCTCGCCAAGGACGGCATGGATCTCGCCGGGCTGGATCGTCAGCGAGACGTCGTCATTGGCGACGACGCCTGGATAGCGCTTGGAGATGTTGCGCAATTCTAGTCGCGGATGCATGGCGGGTCCTGCCGGGCGTGATGCGGGGTTGGACGGGAACCGGCGGGGAGACGCCGAAGATGGCCTCGGCGTTTCCCCGCTTCTTCGCGGTTGATCAGCTCAGCTTGCCGATCATTCCCTTGACGAACCAGTTCATGCCGCGAATGCCGTCGTCGGGAAGCACCGATCCGGCCGCGACCTTGACATTGCCGTCCTGGTCCTTCAGCTCGCCGGCATAGGGATGCACCTTGCCGCTGCCGATATCGGCCTCGAGCTGCTTCAGCTTGGCCTTGGCGTCGGCCGGGATGCCGTCATTGTAGGGCGCCATCTTGACCACGCCCGCGGCCAGTCCGTCCCAGCGCACTTCCGGCTTCCAGGTTCCGGCCGCGACGGCCTTGGCGGCGCCGACATAGTCGCTGGTCCAGTCGAGCACGAAGGAGGTCAGCTGCTTGCCTGAGGCGAATTTCGACATGTCGCTGGCGTAGCCGATCGACCAGGCGCCGCCTTCGCCGGCGACCTGCACGCCGGTCGCCGTATCCGTCATCGAGCAGATCACGTCGCAGCCTTGCGAAAGCAGCGTCTTGGCGGCTTCCTTCTCCTTGCCCGGATCGAACCAGGAATTGAGGAAGATGGCGTTGCAGGTGGCGTTCGAATTGACGCTCTGCGCGCCGAGCAGCAGCGCGTTGGCAGGGCCGACGATGTCGGGGATCGGGAAGCCGCCGATGAAGCCGATCTTGCCCGACTTCGACATATGGCCGCCGGCCGCGCCGGCGACGAAAGTGCCTTCATAGTACTTCGCTTCGAAGGTGCCGAGATTGGCGAGATGGACGATGCCCGAGCAATGCTCGAACGCGATCTTGGGGAAGCGCGGCGCCACCTTCTGCATCGGCGTGCCGTGCGAGAAGCTGGTGCCGAAGATCAACTGATTGCCGGCGCTGGCGAGCTCGCGGAAAACRCGCTCGGCATCCTGCGGCATGAAGATGTTGTCGATGACGGTAAGCTTTGCCTTGTCGCCGAACGCGGATTTGATCGCCTCGACGCCGAGGCTGTGCTGCTTGGTCCAGCCGATCTCGGCGATCGGCGAGACATAGACGACGCCGACCTTGAGCACGTCGTCGGCCCTGGCGATGGTGCTCAGTCCTCCGGTGCCCAGTGCCGCGCCGAGCGCGCCGCTGTATTTCAGGAATCCGCGTCTTGTCAGGTCGTTCATGCTGGTAGCCCTCTGTTGGTTTTTTTGGCCGATGCCCGGCTTTTCGGTGCCGGATCTTGCTTGGGGAGATGGACATGCACATGCGCCGTGCCATCGCCATTCCCGGATGATTTTGCCGGTTTTCGCGGCGCGATCGGCGCCGCGCCGTCGGCCTTGCCGTCGAGATAGGGCGCCAGCGCCTCGGCCGGCGTCATTTCGGCGTAGACTTCGCGATCCATGATGTAGCCGCGCACCACCGCGCGGTGATGCGTGTCGATGAGGTCCATGGCCTGTTTCAGCCGGCCCTTTTCGAGAAGGTCGACGACGCGCGAATGGTCGTCGAGCAGATTGCAATAGTCGAAATCGGCGGTGATCAGCGAGCGCAGCAGCGTGGTGCGGCGCACGAGCTGCGCATGGATTTCCTGCATCACCTTGTTGCGGCTCAAGCGCACGAAGACGGTGTGGAACTCCTGGCCGAGCACGTCGGCCAGCGCGTCGTTGCCTGAGGCGACGGCCTGGCGCTGGCGTTCGACATGCTGGCGCAGCTCCGCCCATCCGGCGGGGCCGAGGCGATCGCTGAGCTGCGCGGCGACGCCCTGTTCGACAAGCGTCAGCGCGTCGTAGATCTCCATCGCCTCCTGCATGCTCGGCTTGGCGACGAAGGCGCCGCGATTGCGCTCGATCTGCGCCAGCCCGTCATCGGCGAGCCGTATCAGCGCCTGGCGCACGACGATGCGGCTGACGTCGAAAATCTCGGAAAGCTCGCGCTCGCCGAGCTTGCAGCCGGGCACCAGCCGATGGTCGATGATCGCGCGCGTCAGGWTATCCGCTATCGTCTGGGAACGGCTGCTCAAGGCGCGGTTCTCCGCGGATTTGAGGGCATGATCAGCAGGCTTTCCGTAGCGAAGACATGCGCCGTCAGGACACGGCATATCCCAGATTCAGAACTTCATACACGGGAAGTCAATCATTGAAACCTGTCAACACAAAAATGAGTTTTGGCTGACAAAAAATCGTTGATTGATATCCAATCTTGTGTTTTCGTTTTGTCGAAACGCCGGGCTAGGTTCATGGTGAAGGGCTAGCCGAGTTGAGAGGGGTGCCGATGGCTACCCGCTGCGTCGACCGCGAGCTTCTGAACGACTGGCACATCGTCGCCGACCGGGAATCGCTCTCCCAGGATAAGCCGTTTCCAACACGCCTGCTCGGCGTCGGCCTGATCGTCCGCGAGCGCGCGGGGAGCTTCGAGGTCATTCGCGACGATACAGACGTCGCGCTGAAATCGGCCGAGCGCTACGGCTTCATCTGGACCTGCCTCGGAACGCCGCGGCGCGACATCGTCTTCATTCCCGAGGCAAACGAAGCGGATCGTCATCTCGTCAGCGGCGGGTCCATCGCGGTCAAGGTTTCCGGCTTGCGAGCCGTCGAGAATTTCCTCGGCATGGGGCACTTCCCCTTCGTGCACACCGGCTGGCTGGGCGAGGAGCCGCACACCGAGGTGGCGCCCTACAATGTCGAGATCACCGCCGAGGACGAGGTGCTGGCGACGGAGTGCAAGTTCTACCAGCCGATCGCCTCRCCCACCGCCAGGGAAGGCTTCGTCGTCGATTACATCTACAAGGTGATCCGGCCCTACACGGTGGCGCTCTACAAGAGCAATCCGATCCAGAAGCACCGGCTCGACGTCATCACGCTCTTCGTGCAACCCGTCGATGAAGAGAACTGCATCGCGCATCCCTATCTCTGCTACCTCAAGGATGGCATGGAGGCGGCGACGGTGCGCAGCTTCATGCAATTGATCTTCGCGCAGGACAAGCCGATCCTGGAGAACCAGGTCCCGAAGCGACTGCCGCTCGATCCGCGTGCCGAAACGCCGATCCGCGCCGATGCCGTCTCGGTCTCCTACCGGCGCTGGCTGCGCGACCGCGCCGTCACCTACGGCGCCATACCGGCGCAGGTCTGATCACGATGTCCGCGGCATGCAAAGGAATGACGTTATGACCAAATGCAYGGATTCCGTGGTCCTCAATCTCTGGCATCCGGTGGGCGCAATCGCCGAGACTGTCCCCGGCGCCGTCCAGCAGACGGTGCTGCTCGAGGAGCGCCTCAGCTTTTCGGTCGGCGCGGATGGTGAACCGGTCGTCTGGCGCCCGCGGCCGGATCTGCGCCGCGCCGACCAGGTCGCGGCCGCCGACCGGCTGCCGGCCAAAAGCGCCTATGGTTATGTCTGGACCTCGCTGGGCTCGCCGCCGGCCGACCTCTTCCCGATCCCGGAATATGCCGAGYCAGACCGGCGCCGGCTCAATGCCGCGACCTTTGGCGTGAATGTCTCGGCGCCGCGCGCCATCGAGAATTTTCTCGACATGGGCCATTTCCCTTACGTGCATACCGACATCCTCGGCGCCGAACCGCACACCGAGGTCAAGGAATACGATGTCGAGATCTCGGTCGAGCGCGACGAGATTCTCGCCACGCGCTGCCGCTTCTTCCAGCCGATGGCTTCGACCGCCTCGGAGGGCGGCGCCGATGTCGACTATGTCTACCGCGTGCCGCATCCCTATTGCTCGGTGTTGTATAAATCGAGCCCGGTCTATGAGGCGCGGCGCGACGTGATCGCCATCTTCCTGCAGCCGGTCGACCAGGAGCATGTGCGCGCGCATATGCTGCTTTGCGTGCTCGACGAGAACAGCGAAGACAAGGTGATCAAGCGCTTTCAGCAGACCATCTTCGGCCAGGACAAGCCGATCCTGGAGAACCAGGTGCCGAAGCGTCTGCCGCTCGATCCGCGCGCCGAGACGCCGATCCGCGCCGACAAATCGGCGATCGCCTACCGGCGCTGGCTCAGCCAGAAAGGCGTGACCTACGGGGTCATTCCGGCCGCGGCCTGACCAGAACATTTTTGGAGACGACGAATGCTGGAAGCAGCCAGAAGCCAGTGGCATCCGATCGCCGCTGCCCATGACCTACCGTTCCGCCATGTGTTCCATGGCCAGTTGCTCGGCCGCGAGTTCGCGGTCTGGCGGGCCGATGACGGCTACGTCAACATATGGGAGAACCGTTGCCTGCATCGCGGCGTGAGGCTGTCGATCGGCATCAATGACGGCCGCGAGCTGAAGTGCCAATATCATGGCTGGCGCTATGCGAACCGCACGGCTGGCTGCACCTACATCCCCGCGCATCCGGCCGACGCGCCGGCCCGCACCATCACCAACCGTACCTATCCGGCGGTCGAGCGCTACGGCCTGATCTGGTCCTCGGAAGACGCCTTGGGCGAGGTGCCGGATGTCGCCGGTTTTGCCGAGCGCAAGCTGCTCGCCTTGCGCGGCATTCCGGTCAACGCGCCGGCCGACAAGGTTGCCGAGGCGCTGAAGAATTATCGCTTTCAGCCCGATGGGGCGATGGGCGGAGACGGCRCCGAAATCAGAGTTGAAGCGTCCCAGGGTTTCGCTGTTGCGCTGCGCTCGCGTGACGGCACYGCCGAGACGCTTGGCGTCTTTTTCGTCCAACCGGTCGACTCCAACCGTTCGGTCATTCGCGGCGTGCTCGACCGCGACGCCGAAGGGGCTGCCCGCATCGCCGTCCTGCGTCACCACAACGAACGGCTTTCAAAACTGCGTGACGAGGTCGAGCGCGAGGTGGCGGATGCACCCGCGCCAGCGCCGATCGAACCGGTCTATGAAAGGGTATCGGCCGAGCTTGCCGAAATGCCGGAACTGACCGCGCACGGTCGCAAGGCGGCGCTGCGCGTCACGGTGGCCAGGAAGTGGCAGGCCGCTGATGGCATCGCTGGCTTCGAACTGCGGCCGGTCAAGGGCATCCTGCCGACCTTCCAGCCCGGTGCGCATATCGACATTCACATGCCGAACGGCGAGATCCGCCAATATTCCATCACCAACGGGCCGGGTGAGACCGACAGCTTCGTCATCGGCGTCAAGCTGGAGCCGGACTCGAAGGGCGRCTCGAAATGCATGCACGAGACGGTGCGCGAAGGCGATGTGCTGGCGATCTCGGAACCGCGCAACAATTTTCCGCTGCGCCGCGACGCCATCAAGACGATCTTCGTCGCCGGCGGCATCGGCATCACGCCGCTGCTTGCCATGGCGCAGGCGCTGAAGAACCAGGAGCTGACGCACGAGCTGCATTATTTCGCGCAAGGTGAGCAGCATCTCGCCTTCGCTGATCGGCTGGCCGGGYTCGGCGACGCGCTGAAGCCGCATCTCGGCCTGTCGCCGGACGCGACCGGCGCCGAGCTGCGCCGTGTGCTGGCCGAATACCGGAACGGCATGCATCTCTACATCTGCGGTCCCGGCCCGATGCTCGAGGCGGCACGCGGGATCGCGGCCGAGCAGGGCTGGYCGGACGGCGCCGTACATTTCGAATATTTCAAGAACACCAACAAGATCGACGACAGCTCGAGCTTCGAGGTGGCGCTGGCAAGATCCTGCGTCACGCTGCAGGTGCCGGCCGGCAAGACGATCCTGCAGGTCATGCGCGAGAGCGGCATCGACGTGCCGTCGTCCTGCGAGCAGGGCGCCTGCGGCACCTGCGTCGCGACCGTGATCGAAGGCGAGCCCGATCACCAGGATGTCTATCTCAACGACGCCGAGCGCAAAGCTGGAACGAAGATCATGACCTGTGTCTCGCGCGCCAAATCCGCGCGTCTCGTGCTCGACATCTAGGAGCCGCCGATGATCACGCTTTACGACTACGAGCTGTCCGGCAATTGCTACAAACTGCGGCTGCTGATGAGCATCCTCGGCATCGACCACAAGACCGTGCCGGTCGACTTCTATCCTGGACGCGAGCACAAGTCGGAATGGTTCCTGAAGCTCAATCCACTGGGACAGCTGCCTGTGATCGACGATGACGGGCTGGTCCTGCGCGACGCCCAGGCGATCCTGGTCTACCTCGCATCGAAATACGATCCGTCCGGCACATGGTACCCCCGGGAGAACCCGGCCCTGCTCGGCGAGATCAGCCAGTGGCTGGCCTTTGCCGACGGCATCACCGGGACCGCCTCGGCCGCCCGCCTGCACGATGCGCTGTTCTATGATTTCGACATCGATGCCGCCCGCGCCGGCGCGCATCGGCTGTTCCGCATTCTCGACGAGCACCTCTGGTTCGTCGAGCAGGAGGGCCGTCAATGGATCTGCTCGGCCTCGCAGCCGACGATCGCCGACATTGCCTGCTTCCCCTACATCATGCTGTCCGAGGAAGGCGGTATTTCGCGCCAGGATTATCCGGCGATCCGCCGCTGGTGCGATCGCGTGAAGCGCATCAAGGGTTTCATCGTCATGTCGGGCGTGTTTCCGGCCGGGCCCGCCAGAGCCGCGGCATAAGTTTCAGTCACGGGCCGGCATTCGCTCAAGCCAGTCAAATCGCGAGAGGGAAAATGAAAACTGCCGCCGTTGCCGTCGCCGCCTGAAGCGAAGACGGGGAAGAGCGCTGCGCGCCGTTCATCGAAAACGGCCGGGTGATAGGCACCGTCATGGATGGCCCGCGGGCGGTCGATGGTCCAATTTGCAGGATTGATACCGGCCTGACGCCCCCGGGGGCGGATACCTCATATCGGCAGTTGGTTCGATCTCTTGATCTGCGAGAGCGCAAAGCTCGATTCGATCGATGCGACGCCGTCAAGGCGGGTCAACTTTTCCTTCAGGAAGCGATCATAGGCATGCAGGTCGCGCACCACGATGCGCAGCAGATAATCGCGCTGTCCGGTCATCAGATAGCAGTCGACGACTTCCGGCCAGCGGGAAATGGCGGCGTTGAAGCGTTCCAGCTCCTCCTCTCGCTGGCGTTCCAGCTTGATCGAGGCGAAGACAGAAATCGGCAGGTCGACCTGATCCTGGTCGATGACCGCGGTGTATCATCTTGCCGTCAAGGCATGGTCTTTCGCGGTTTGCGGGCTCTGAGCAAGGCGGCAGGGGCCGGTGCGCGCCAGACGACCTGATAGGCCTCCACCACGTTGCTGGCAGTGACGCCAAGTCCAGGCAGGGCGATCCAGGGTGGCGGTTGCCGCTCGAGAAGACCGAGGATCGTCGCGATGCCAACCGCGACGCCCTGGTCGTATGRCAGCTGCGCGGCGATGCCCTTGATCAGGCCACCGGCARCCAGGTCCGCCGCCACGTCATTGCCAAGGTCGACGGTGGTGATCGGGATCGTCTTTCCCGCATCGCGGATCGCGGCGATGGCGCCGGCCGCCGGCACGTCCCACACAGCGAACAGGCCGGCCAGATCGGGATTTCCCTGCAGCAGGCCGGCGGTCGCGGCCTTGGCCTGCGTCACATCGGCGAACTTGCCGCGCACCAGGGACAGATCCGGCCGATGGCTGGCCATCCATTTGCGGAAAGCGATCTCGCGCTCATGCGTGGCAAAGAAGTCCACCCCATAGGCAAGAACRCCAATCGTGCCGCCCGGGGCCACGTGCTCTGYGAGCAGCTCCGCTCCAATCTGTCCGAGGCCGAAATTGTCGGTGGAAATGACGCTGACGTAATCCTTGCCCGGCAGCATGCCGGTCGGCGCATTGTCGAGCAGCAGAAGCTTCTTTCCCGCCGCCGCTATCGCGCGATGGGCATCGGCAGCCCTGGCGCTGCCGATCGGAATGGAAATGACGGCGTCCACCGGTTCGGTGGCGAGCCGTTGCAGTTCGGCGACCTGCCTGTCGACATCGAAGGCGCAGTCGATGACCTCGACGACCGCCGCGCCGTAGCGGCCAAGAGTGGCGACAATGCCGGCGAGTTCCTCCTTGGCCCAGTCGCTCACCGTGGTGTGAAGAACGACGGCCACTGAAAAGTTGCGTTTGCGCGCGGCATCGGCGTCGGCACCCGACAGCCCGACCTGATCGGCGGGAACCGCTCGTTCGCCATGCGGCCCTAGCCCGGTGATCGCCATTCCTCAATCCTCCCCAGGCGCCAGCGGCGCACCATCGCAGGTCCTACGCAAGCGAGCCGCCCGGCGGGCGCGGCTTGGCCGGCCGGGTAACGATGTCGAGCGCGGCGCGTGCGAGAAAATCCTTGAATTCCGGGTGCTCGCGCGGCGAGCCGAGCGTGATCCAGCCCTGCAGGAACCTCGGATCGAACAGCGCCTCGGCCACCACCTGCGCGGCTCCCACCAGCCCGGCCGAGCCGCCCATTTGCGAGCGCACGATCCTGAGGTCGCGTGTCACCACGGGATGCGACTGGCGATAGACCGCCTCGCGCACGGCCGCCAGCAGGATGTCCCCGGTCTCGGCAACCGCGCCGCCAAGCACGATCAGCGAGGGGTTCAACAGATTGRCCAGCGGCGCCAGCACTTCGCCGACGGCGCGGCCGCAGCGGCCGAGCAGGTCTATGCAGAAAGGATCGCCCAGCTGCGCGCCGTGGCCGGTATCGGTTACCGTGACTTCGCCGGTGCGTGCCAGGACACCGGCCAAATAGGGGCTGCGGCCGCTGTCGGCCGCCTGACGGGCCTCGCGCGTCAGCGCCTCGCTGCCGGCGATCGTTTCGAGATTTCCACCCTCCACGAAAGTGTGGCCGATCATGCCGGCGGCGCCCTGCGCGCCACGGTGCAGCGTGCCTTCTGATATGACGCCCGCGCTGATGGAGCGTCCGAGCTTGACGAAGATCATGTCCGCCAGGCCGATGCCGCTTCCCGATTTCAACTCGCCCATCGTCATCGTCTGAACGCCGCTTCGCACCCAGACAGGCGCGCCGACAAGCGTGGCCAATTGTTCGACAAAAGGAAATCCATCCCAGTTCTGGAACGCGGTCAGCGYCGGCGCGAACAGGCGCTGGCCGTYGGGCTTCTCGACGGCTCCGGGCACTGCGAGGCCGATGCCCCAGATGCCTCCTTCGCTGCCATGTTCCTCCAGCATCCAGGCAAACAGCGTCRCCAGCCGCTGCACCACGGGCTCGGGTCCCGCCGCCAGCTCGAYGGCCTCGTGATGTTCGGCCAGCAAGCGTCCGGTCAGATCCGAGACGCCGACCGCGAGCGAGGAATGATCTAGCACGGCGGCAAGGATGATGCCCATGCGCGGGCGGAAGCGGACATGACGGGGCGCGCGCCCGCCGACGGCGAGGCCCAGTTCGCCCTCCTCGATCAGCCCCAGCTTGAGAAGGGTGGCGAGGCGGTCGGTGACGACGGCCCGCCCCATTTCCGATTGTATTTCCAGTTCCTGGCGGGTCGTCGCCACCCCGCTTCGCACGAGGTTGAGCAGCAGGGCCAGGCTGCCATGCGCGGATTCACTGGCGCGCGGCCGGCCGGCGGCCCGGCGTGGCGCGGCTGACTGTTCATCGCTTGAGATGCTGCGTTCGTCCATGTCCTTGCCGCGCCTCACCTGCCGCGGTGCCGCCCCGTCGGCCGTGGCCACTTCGCCATGGGTAACGTGACCCCATTTACGGATCAAGTAGGAACTTATGTCGTTTATCAACAAAAGTAAGCCGACTTTTGCATTTTAATAWTTGACGAACGCCGAAAGGAGCGCATAAGTATTGCTGGAGGCTCGGAGGAGGGCCCAGGTGGACGGGCTTGGAAGGCGATGGGCACCATCAGGCGGYGTCCGAATTTTCCTCCGGCCAACAACATCGCGCCGCCCTTTGCTGGTCGCGGCCGTATGGGAGGATACGAGATGCCGGTCAAACTGGCCTATCATGCCAATTGCTGGGGTCCGCTTGGCGGCAATGCCGTCGGCGTCACCTCGATCACCCAGCTCACCTACCGCACTTTCGGTGATATGGAGCAGGCGATCCGCGATATCGGCGCGGCCGGCTATGTCGGGACGGAGCTCTTCGACGGCAATCTCCTCGACTATGCGGGACGCATTGGTGACTTGCGTGCCGTCCTGAACCAGTCGGGCGTCGCGCTCGTTGCGGGCTATTCAGGCGCCAATTTCATCTTCGACGATATCCTCGGCGAGGAACTGGCCCGCATCGAGCGCGCCGCGGCGGTCGCAGCCGAACTTGGGGCCGAGCATCTGGTGGTCGGCGGCGGCGCCAAGCGCGCCAATGGCCGGCAGGCCGACGATTTCAAGCGCCTCGGCGCGTCGCTCGACAAGGTCATCGACATCGGGGCCAAGGCGGGCTTGCGGGCGCACTACCACCCGCATCTGTCGACCATTGTGGAAGGCCCCGAAGACGTGCGCGAGATCTTCAGGCACACGGCGATCGACTTCTGCCCGGACACCGCGCACCTGGCGGCCGCCGGCGGCGATCCGGCCGCGCAGATCCGCGAATTCAAGGACCGCATCAGCTACGTGCATCTGAAAGGCTGGCAGCGCGACCCCTTCGCCTTCACGCCGCTCGATCGCGGCGACCTCGACATGGCGCCGATCGTCGAGGCGCTCAAGGACATCGGCTTTTCCGGCTGGATCACCACCGAACTCGATGCCTGGGCGGATCCCAGGCAAGGAGCAGCACTGAGCATGAACTACCTCAACAAGGCCATGGGGCCACATTAAGCAACCGGGCTTCGCGCCCGTCATCAGGGAGGAACCTAATGACACGTTTCAGGACAATGACCGCGGTCTTCACGACGGCGCTGCTGGCAACCAGTCTCTATGCCGCCGCGCCAGCCTCCGCCGACCCGGATTCGGCGCTGGCGGAACTRCAAAAGACGGTGCTTTCGAGGGGCCCGAACGGCGAGRCGCCGGCCTCGGCAGCCTCCGTCACGCTGACGGACGAGGAACTGGCAAAGATCAAGGACATGAAGGCCACCGCCGCGATCGTCATGCACTATGGCGGCAATGACTGGTCGAGGGCGCAGATCGCCGGCCTCAAGGACCAGTTCGGGAAGATGGGCATCGAGGTGATCGCCACCACCGATGCCGGCTTCAAGCCGGAAAAGCAGGTCGCCGACCTCGAGACGGTGATGGCGCAGAACCCGAAGATCATCGTGTCGATCCCGACCGATCCGTCGGCCACGGCATCGGCCTACAAGGCTGCCGCCGACAAGGGCGCCAAGCTGGTGTTCATGGACAATGTTCCGGCGGGCTTCGCCGCCGGCAAGGACTACGTCTCCGTGGTCTCTGCCGACAATTACGGCAACGGCGTCGCGGCCGCGCATCTGATGGCCAAGGCGCTGGGCGGCAAGGGCGAGATCGGCCTCGTCTTCCACGCCGCCGATTTCTTCGTCACCAGGCAGCGCTATGACGGCTTCAAGAAGACGATCGCCGACAACTATCCCGACATCAAGATCGTCGCCGAGCAAGGCATTGGCGGGCCGGACTTCACCGGCGACGCCGAGAAGGCGGCGTCCGCCATCCTCACCTCGCACCCGACCATCAACGGCATCTGGGCGGTGTGGGACGTGCCGGCCGAAGGCGTGATCTCGGCGGCGCGCACCGCCGGCCGCGACGATCTCGTCATCACCACCTGCGATCTCGGCGAGAACGTCGCCATCAACATAGCAAGCGGCGGCTTCGTGAAGGGGCTGGGCGCCCAACGTCCGTTCGACCAGGGCGTCACCGAAGCCAAGCTCGCCGGCTATGGCCTGCTCGGCAAGGAAGCGCCGGCCTTCGTCGCCCTGCCGGCGCTGCCGGTCACCAAGGACACGCTGCTGGAAGGCTGGAAGGCCGTCTATCACGCCGAGGCCACCGACAAGATCAAGGGCAGCATGTAGCGGCCCCGCGGCCGGCGCGCTCCCCCGCCGGCCACTCCTTCTCAGCTCAATCTGGAGGCTATCATGACCCGAACGCTCAACGTGGCGATGATCGGCGGCGGTTTCATGGGCAAGGCCCATGCCATGGCCTATGCGGCAATGCCGATGTTCTTCTGGCCGGCGCCCGCCATTCCCGTGCGCAAGGTCGTGGTCGACGTCACCGAGGCCTTGGCCGACGAAGGCCGCCGCCGCTACGGTTTCGAAGAATCGTCCGCCGACTGGCGCGCGGTGGTGAAGCGGCCGGACATCGACGTTGTCGACATCGTCACGCCGAACGACAGCCATGYCGCGATCGCCATCGCCGCGGCGGAAGCCGGCAAGCACATCATCTGCGAAAAGCCGCTGGCGCGCGGCGGCGACGAGGCGAAGACCATGCTCGACGCGGTGAAGAAGGCGGGTATCATCCACATGGTCGCCTTCAACTACCGGCGCACCCCGGCGGTGGCGCTGGCCCGCCAATACATAGAGGAGGGCCGCATCGGCAAGATTCTCAACTTCCGCGGCACCTATCTCCAGGACTGGTCGGCGGATCCCGATTCCCCGCTCTCCTGGCGCTTCCAGAAGAAGATCGCCGGCTCCGGCTCGATCGGCGACATCGGCACGCATGTCGTCGATCTTGCCCGCTACCTCGTTGGCGAGATCGCCGAGGTCAGCGCGCTGGTGCGCACCTACAACAAGACGCGCCCGGTTCAGAGCGGAAATCTCGACAGGCTCGGCGCCGCCGAACGGAACACCGGCGCGCAACGGGCCGAAGTCGATGTCGACGATGAGGTGGTGACGCTRCTCAAATTCGCCGACGGAGCCATCGGCTCGCTCGAGGCGACCCGCAATGCCTATGGCCGCAACAATTTCATCACTTTCGAGATCCACGGCACCAAGGGCTCCATTGCCTTCAACTACGAACGGCGCGACGAATTGCAGGTCATGTTCGCCGATGATCCTGCCGACGCCCGTGGGTTCAGGACCGTCTATTCCGGTCCGGCGCATCCCTATGGTTCGGGCCTGTGGCCGATACCGGCACTTGGCATCGGCTATTCCGAGACCAAGATCGTCGAGTGCTTCGACTTCTTCTCCGCCATCGCGTCCGGCAAGCAGCCGTCGCCGAACTTCGAGGACGGCTACAAGACGGAGCGGGTCGCCGACGCGTTGATCGAATCCGGCGAGAGCGGCCATTGGGTCAAGGTCCGGCCATGATCGACGGGWCGCCCGTTCATGCGGTGGAGATGAAGGGCGTCAGCAAATCCTTCGGCGGCGTCAAGGCGCTGGTCGATGTCGACCTGCAGGTGGAGAAGGGCGAGATCCATGCCCTGCTCGGCGGCAACGGCGCCGGCAAGTCGACCATCCTCAAAGTGCTGAACGGCGTGCATGCGCCCGACAGCGGCACCATCCTTGTCGACGGCAAGCCGCTGAGCGAGATTTCGCCTGAGGCTTCGCGCCGGGCGGGCATCGCCATGATCTTCCAGGAGATGAGCCTGATCCCGACATTGACCGTGGCGCAGAACGTGTTTCTCACCCGCGAAGCCAAGGGCGCGTTCGGCCTAATCGACGACCGCGCCGCCGAGAGGCGCGCCCGGGATCTGTTCGCCATGCTCGAGGTCGAGGTCGATCCGAAGGCGATTGTCGGCGATCTCGGCGCCGGCCAGCGGCAATTGACCGGGATCGTCAAGGCGATCTCGCAGAACGCCAGGGTGCTGGTGCTGGACGAGCCGTCGACGGCGCTGGCCGTGTCCGATGTCGAGCGGCTGTTCGCCTTCCTGCGCAAGCTGAGGTCGGATGGCGTGGCCATCATCTATGTCTCGCACCGCATGGATGAGATCGCTCGCATCGCCGACCGCGCCACCATCCTGCGCGACGGCCGCCATGTCGTCACCGCGCCGCTGTCGGACCTGCCGGTCGAAACGATGATCGAACACATTGTCGGCAAACGCTCACGCGGCCTGTCGGATGTGGCGCGCGGCGGATCGCGCATCGGAAAACCGTTGCTGGAGTTCGACAACGTGTCGGGCGTGACGAAGCCGAAGAATGCCAGTTTCGTCGTCCGCGGCGGCGAGGTGGTGGGCCTTGCCGGACTGCTCGGCTCCGGCCGCTCCGCGATCGCGCGCGTCATTGCCGGCATCGAGCCGATCGTCGAAGGCGAAATGCGCATCGCTGGCAAGCCGGTGGCGATCACGAGGCCAAGCGACGCCATCGAGGCCGGCATCGCGCTGGTGCCCGAGGACAGGTTGCGGCAAGGCGTCATTGCCGAGCATTCGGTCGCCTCCAACATCGCGCTTGCCTCGCTCGACCGGCTGAGCCGCAATGGTTTCATGTCGAACAGCAAGATGCGCGAGCAATCCGACAGCCAGATCGGAAGGCTGCGGATCAAGACCGCTTCGCGCGACGCTGCGGTGCGCACGCTGTCGGGCGGCAATCAGCAGAAGGTCGTCATCGGCAAATGGCTTTCGACCGAGCCGGATATTCTTGTCCTCGATGAGCCGACCTCCGGCATCGACATCGGCTCGAAGTCGGAAATCATCATGCTGGTGCGCGWGCTCGCCAAGAGCGGCAAGGCCATCATCATGATCTCGTCCGAGCTGTCCGAGATGYTGACCGCTTGCGACCGCATACTCGTCATCGCGGACGGCCGCGTCATGGACGACATAGACCGCGGCGATCTCGACGATCTGTCGGCGCCGGAGGACGATCCGGTCGCTCGGTTGCAGGCGGYGGAGCGCAAGCTGCAGATCGTCATCCAGAAAGCGCTGAGCAAGAGTGAGGGRGGAACACATGTCCACTGACCGGGACACCGCCCCCTCGCTCCTCGCAAGACTCGGTCTCGCCAACTGGCGGCAGAACATCATCTATATCGGCTTCGTCGTGATCTTCATCGTGTTCGCGATCACGCTGTTCGACAAGGGCTTCCTCAACCCCAACAACCTGCTCAACATCGTGCGCCAGACGGCGATGATCGCGGTCATGGCTATCGCCATGACCTACGTGCTGTCGGCGGGAGAGATCGACCTGTCCGTCGRGGCGGTGGCGGGGCTGGCTTCGGTGACCACGGCCATGGCGATCGACGCCGGTGGGCCGGTTACCGGCATCGTTGCAGGCCTCGCCACCGGCGCCGTCGTCGGTACCTTCAACGGGCTCCTGACGACGCGCATCRGCATTCCGTCCTTCCTCACCACGCTGGCCATGATGGGGATCGCCACCGGCACCGCGATGTGGATGAGCGATACGGCCGCGGTGCCGATCATCTCGAAGAGCTATTCGTGGATTTTTGGCGGTGGCAATATCGGGCCGGCGCCCGTCCTGCTGATCTGGATGCTGGTGCTGGGCGCCGTCGGTCATGTCGTGCTGAGGCGAAGCAGCTTCGGCCGGCGCGTGCTGGCCACCGGCGGCGGCGAGGTCGCGGCGCGCTATTCCGGCATCGACACCAAGTCGATCAAGTTTCGCGTCCTCATCATCTCGGCCATGGCGGCGGCTCTTGCCGGCATGCTCTATGCCGGGYGGCTGCAATCCGGCCGCTTCCAGCTCGGCCAGGGCGACGAGCTGTCGGTCATCGCGGCGGCGGTGCTTGGCGGCACCAGCCTGTTCGGCGGGTCCGGCACGGTGATCGGAACCATTGTCGGCGCGTTGATGATCGGGCTTATCAACAACGGCTTGATCCTGATKGGCCTGGAGTTCAGCCAGCAGCTGATCGCGCGCGGCGCCATCATCATCCTCGCCGTCGCGCTCAGCCAGGGACGGAAATGACATGGTGGTTCCCTACACGGTGGTCGGCACCATCGTCGCCAAGCCGGAGACCCGCGAGGAACTGCAGGCGATCCTGTCGGGCTTCGTCGAGCCGACGCGGGCCGAGGTGGGCTGCATCAACTACGATTTCCATGTCGATGCGRCCGACCCTTGCGTGTTCATGTTCTATGAGAACTGGCGCTCGAAGGACGATCTCGACCGGCATTTGGYAATGCCGCATCTGAAGCCGCTGTTCGGCCGCCTCGATGATCTGGTCGCACGTCCGGTCGACGTCCGTCGTTTCGTGATGTTGAGCCCGATGGCGACGTGAAGCCACGAGCATCATCTCGCGCCTGCATCCAGCCATTTTCACCGTCGCCATCGGGGCAGACATCACATCAAGATGAAGCCGTGGACTTGGACTCGCTTGCGTTCGCGAGGTTCACGCTGGCTTCGAAACCGGACTGCTTCCCTGGCCTAGGCGATTTGAGGGTGAGCGGGCTGCCTATCCGATCAGCAATCGTCGAAACGATCGACAGCCCGATTCCGCTGCCGCGGGCCGAAGTTCCGCCCCGCTCGAAACGCCAGTTTCGCCATTATCTCGGGCGGCACAACGGGTCCTTCGTTTGACACCGTCAGCAGCCCATCCGAGTCGAGGGTCACTGCCACAGGCGACGAGGCCTTGCCATAACGCAGCGCGTTGTCGATGAGGTTGYGGCACAGGATCCCGGCGGCATCGGGATCGACATCGGACATCACGGGAGTTGCCGACAGGCTAAGGATGATGCTCTCATATCGAACTGGCGCGGGAGGGCGCGAAAGAGAGCATCTTCATCGCGCCGGGCAGTGTGTTTTGCGTCGACAAGACACACCCGCTCGCGAAAGGAATACGCATCAACGTCTCAAGGGCGGACGACGCGCGCTTCTACGATTTCCTATTGCGCAAACTGACCTAGCGGAGAGTTGGCTCGGCGGCTTCWAGCAGTCCGGCTTCGGTCGCGACAAGTCGCTTCACGCCATCGAGAAGTACACCGACCTCAAGACGGCCTGGATCAGTCTCGGCTAACCTTCAAGAGGTGCCCAGGATGAAATCGGCGCAGCGGTCGCCGATCATGATCGCCGGCGCGTTGGTGTTGCCGCTGGTGAGGCGCGGCATGATCGAGGCGTCGGCGATACGCAGGCGTGGCACGCCGCGCACGCGAAGCCGCGGATCGACCACTGCCTGTTGGTCCGTTCCCATCCGGCAGGTGCCGCAGGGATGGTAGACGGTCTTGGCGTGGCGGATGATGTGGTCGATTACCGCCTCGTCGCCGAGGTTGTCCGCCTTGCCCGGCGCAAGCTCCTCGGAGACTACTTCGCGCAGTGCCGGCTGACGCACGATGGCGCGGGCAATCTTCATCCCTGCCAGCAACAGCGCAAGATCGTCGGCATGGGACAGGAAGCCGGTGGTGAAGCGGATCGGGTCGCCTGGCTTTCGCGAGCGCAGCCGCACCGAGCCGCGCGACTTCGGCCGCAGCACGCACGGGTTCAGTTCCATGCCGTGGCGTTCGACCGAGCCGTGCTCGGCGTTTTCGATCATCACCGGCAACACGTGGAACTGGACGTCGGGTCGGCCATCGCCATCGGTGTCGAAGAAGCCGCCGCTCTCGACCACGTTGGAGGCGAGCAGGCCGCGCCGGAACATGAGATATTCGATGCCATGCCGCAGCGCCTTGAAGCCGCGATCCTCGCCGAGCAGGGAGACCGGCTTGCGCGTCAGCGCGTAGAGCGGGGCGGCGACATGATCCTGCAGGTCCTGGCCGACCGCCGGCATGTCGCGGACGACGGGAATGTCCATCTCCGCCAGATGCGCGGCCGGGCCGAGACCGGACAGCATCATCAGTTTCGGCGTCGCCAGCGCGCCGGCGGCAAGGATCACTTCGTCCTTCGCCGAGGCGGTATGGTTATAGCCGTCCGGCGTTTGATAGGCGAGGCCGGTCGCGGCGCCATTCTCCAGCGTCAGCGCCGTCACCAGTGCATCGGTGACGACCGTGAGATTGGCATTGCCGGCGAGCGGCCTCAAGAACACCTTGGCCGCCGACTGCCTTTCGCCGTCTGCGGTCGTGGTCTGGTAGAAGCCGACGCCCTCCTGCAGCTCGCCGTTGAAGTCGTCATTGAAGCGGTAGCCGGCTTGCTGGGCGGCGCGCACATAGGCGAGGGACAGCGGATGCCGGTAGCGCGGATCGGAGACTGGCAACGGTCCTTCGGAGCCGTGCAACTCGCCGGCAAGCCGCTCGTTGCGCTCCAGCCTCCTGTACACCGGCAACACCTCGTCCCAGCCCCAGCCCGGGCAGCCGAGATCGCGCCAGCCGTCATAGTCCTCCGGCTGACCCCTTATGTAGAGCATGGCGTTGATCGAAGAGCCGCCGCCGAGCGTGCGCCCTTGCGGGATCGGCAGCGAGCGGCCGCCGACRCTTGGCTCCGGCTCCGACTGGTAGATCCAGCTGCGCGCCGTGCCGATCACCTTGGCGAAGGTGGCCGGCATATCGATGAAGCGCGTGTTGTCCGCGGGGCCAGCCTCGACGACGAGCACGCGCTTGCCGGCCTGGACCAGCCGGCTTGCCAGCGTGCAGCCCGCCGAGCCCGCGCCGGCGACGATGTAATCGTAGATGTCCGTCATCGGATCAGGCGTAGCGCATGATGGCGGTCTTGGTTTCGAGGTAGCCCTCGATCGCCGCGCGGCCATGCTCGCGGCCGATGCCGGATTGCTTGAAGCCGCCAAAGGGCGCTRCCGGATCCAGCGTGTTGTGCGAATTGACCCACACCGTGCCGGCCTTGAGGCCGTGGATCGCCGTCATTGCCTTGCCCATGTCGCGGGTCCAGATCGAGGCAGACAGTCCGTAGCGCGTGTCGTTGGCGATGCGGATCGCCTCGTCGAGATCGGCGACCGGCATCGCCGCCACCACCGGCCCGAATACCTCCTCGCGCACGATCTCCATCTCCGGCTTCACATGGTGCAGGATGGTCGGCGCCACATAGTGACCTTTCGTAGGCACGGGTCGCGCGCCGCTCACGCGTTCGACACCCGCCGCCAGGCTGCGCTCGACGAAACCCTGCACGCTCAAACGATGCTTGGCCGAGACCAGCGGATTGATCTGAGCCTCCGCGTCGCGGCCGGCGCCCATCGTCATGCCGTCGGCGATTTCGGCCAGCCGCGCCAGCGTGCGGTCGTAGATCGGCTTCTCGATCAACAGCCGCGCCGCCGAGGTGCAGACCTGGCCCTGGTTGAAGAACATGCCGAGCCCGGCAAGCAGCGGCTCGATGCCTTCCTCCATGTCGGCGAGCAGGATCATCGGCGACTTGGAGCCGAGCTCCAGCGTGAAACGCGCCACCCGGTCGACCGCGGCGTGGCCAACGCGCTTTCCTACTTCCGTCGAGCCGGTGAAGGTCAGCTTGTCGATACCGGGATGGCGGATCAGCGCCTCACCGGTCACAGCGCCGCTGCCGGTGACGATGTTGACGACGCCGGGCGGGAAGCCCGCTGCCTCGATCAGTTCGGCGAGCCTGAGCAGRCCGAGCGGTGTTTCCTGCGGCGGCTTGAGCACGATGGTGCAGCCGCAGGCGAGCGCCGGYGCGATCTTCCACATGCCGATCAGCAGCGGGAAGTTCCACGGCACGATGGCGCCGACGACACCCACTGGCTCCATCACCGTCATCGCTTGGTGCTTCGCCCCAGGCGGCACGGGAATGGAAACCTGGAAGGTCGAGCCTTCGATCTTGGTCGCCCAGCCGGCATAGTAGCGCARCCAGTCGACGGCGCCGCCCGCGCTCAGCATGCGGGCGACGCCCAGCGACTTGCCGTTCTCGATGCTTTCGATCTCGGCCAGAAGGTCGGCATCGGCCTCGATCGCGTCGGCAAGCTTCAGCATCAGGTTCTGGCGGTCGACCGGCCGCATCGACGCCCATGGCCCTTCGAGCGCCGCCCGCGCCGCGCGCACAGCCTGGTCGACGAGTTCCGGGCCGCTCTCGGGCACATAAGCGACGATCTCGCCCGAGGCGGAATCGTCGACAGCCAGCTCGTCTCCGGCGAGCCCGTGGACGAAACGTCCGTTGATGAAGGGCCGATGCGGTCGCGAAAGGAATGCGGCGGCAGCCGCGCTGATCGGCGGCACGGTTCTCTCGTTCACGCCATCCTCCTCGAAATTGACGAACATTTTTCGAGAGGGTTATGGAGCGCGCCAATGCCCTTCAAGCCGGCGCGGCCGCGAGTGCGCTTTCAGTCAAAACAAAGTTCCCGCTCGGACAAGACGGCTCGCCCAAGGCCAATCAAGATCGCGGGATGAGATCGGCCACGCTGGCACGTCTCCGCGGGTCCTGGAAGGTGAAGACGATTTGAGCGCGGTTCTCGGCAATCCGATGGTCACTACGGCCGCGCTGCCGCTGCTGCTCGGCATCGCGCTGGCGCTCGCCGCGCGCATTGTTTTGCCGGCGGCATCGCCGGTGCTGACGCTGTTGTGGGCAGCGCTGCTCCTGTTCTTCTACTGGGACACGCTCGGGCCACCGGTCATGCTGCCTGTCGCCGCCAGTCAGAAGTTGATCTATCTCGCCTTCGCCGGCATCGTCATCGGCCTGCTGCCCGAGCGGGTGTTGGGACGCGCAACGAGTCTTCCCGCCGTCGTCGCTTTCGCGGCGGCCTTCCTGTGGCTCGGTTGGCGGCGGCTGGCCGGCGGCGCTCTCGATGTGCAACTGATCGCAGCACTTGCCGTCGGGCTGCTAGCGCTTGTCGGCGCTGCACTGCTCACCGCACAGCAACCCTCGCCATCGCCGTCGCCCGAGGAGCCATTCCTCGCGCCAGCGGCGGTGCTTGCGCTGTCGCTCGCCGGCGCCATCGTCTCGGTGCTTGGCGCCTCGATCGTCACCGGGCAACTGCTCGGCTCGATTGCCGCGCTGGTCGGTGGCTGGTGTCTGGTGCAGTATCTTACGACGCTTCGCGGCGGCGTGGCCGCGCCATGGGGCAGGGGCGTCGAGTTCCTGTTGCTCTACGCCGCCGCGACGGTGCTGGTCCAGGTGGCGCTGCTCGCGCCCAAGGCCAATCCCGCCGCGCTCGTCCTGTCGTCCTTGCCGCCGCTCGCCGTCGCGCTCGTGCGCGGCCCGTTGCAAAACCTGCTTCCCGGCGCACGGCCCCTGCGGCCGCTGGTCGCCGGCATCCTGATCGCCGTTCCGGCGATTCTGGCCATCGTGACGGCGATCGTCTGGGCGCCGCATGGGGCCGCCCTCGGCTTTTCCTGAGCCGGATCCAAACACAACAACCAACAACAGGGAGAAAACATGTGAGGACGACAAAACTGATTGCCGCGCTCGCTTTCGCCGGCGCATCGATCCTGACTGCCGCGGCGCATGCCGATAATTACGACATCGACGGCCAGCACGCCTGGGTCACCTTCACCGTCAAGCATGGCATCTATGGCATCGCCCACGGCCAGTTCGACGCGGTCAAAGGCTCGATCGTCATGGACAAGGCGGACGTCACCAAAAGCAGCGTCAAGGCCGAGCTGGATGTCGGCTCGGTCCACACCGCCTTCGACCAGCGCGACAGCGACCTGAAAGGCCCCGACTTCTTCAACGCCGCCGAGTTTCCAACCATCAGCTTCGAAAGCACCAAGGTAGAGAAGGTCGACGACAAGACCGGCAAGGTCACCGGCAACCTGACGATCAGCGGCGTCAGCAAGGAGGTTACGCTCGACGTCAAGCTGCTCAACGAAGCGCCGGCGCCATGGGACGCGACATTGACCAAGGCGGCTTTCAGCGCCACCGGCAAGGTCAGCACCGCCGACTTCCCAATGGCCAAGGCCGCCGATGGGTTCGGCCTCGGGCCCGAGGTCGACATCGTCATCGATGTCGAGGCGGTCAAGAAATAGGCCGCTGGAAGCCAGACGCATGATGCCGCGCGGCAAGGCCGCGCGGCATCCGAAGGAGCGCAGAAGTGCGCTCTCAGTCAAAACAAAGTTCCCGGTCGGACAAGACGGAAAAAGGCAACCGTCGCACACTCCACGTCAACGATCGGCAACGTTTGGGCGCGTGCCCATAAGGACCGTGGCATGAGATTTTCCGGCAAGACGGCCTTCATCACCGGTGGCGGCACCGGCATCGGCGCCGCTGTCGCCCGGCGCATGGCGGCAGAGGGCGCCAAAGTCGTGCTGATGGGGCGGCGGCGAGAGCCGCTCGAGGCCGTAACCAGGGATATTGGCGGGCTGGTCGTGCAGGGCGACGCCGCCGATGCCAAGGCGGTGCGCGCCGCCGTTGCCGAGGTTCACGACAAGATCGGCCCGGTCGATATCCTCGTCGCCAATGCCGGCGGCCACGGCGTCGGCCCGACGGTGACGATGAGCGACGAGACCTGGGCGCTGGCGACGCGCACCAATCTCGATACCGCTTTCGTCTGCGCCCGCGAATGCCTGCCCGATCTGATCGCGCGCAAAGGCAACATCGTCGTCGTCGCCTCGATCGCCGGCCTGTTCGCCRGACCGGCAGCGGCGGGCTACGTCACCATGAAGCATGCCTGCGTCGGCTTCGGCAAATCGCTGGCGCGCGACTACGGCCGCCAGGGCGTGCGCACCAACATCATCTGCCCCGGCTGGGTGGCGACGGCCATGGCCGACGAGCAGATGCAGGTGATTGTCGACAAGCACCGGCTGGGCTCGATCGAGGAAGCCTACAGGCTTGTCACCAAGGACGTGCCGCTCGGCCGGCCGGCGACGCCGGAAGAAGTGTCCAACGTCATCTGCTTCGTCGCTTCGAGCGAGGCGGCGATGATGAATGGCTCGATCCTGACCGTCGATGGCGGCGCCACCGTGGTCGACCTGCCGACGCTCGCTTTTGTCGATTGATTTGGAGATGGCGATGAACGACCAGAACAGACCCGCCGACTGGAAGCATTTCGACGATTTCGCCGCCGGCATTGCCACCAACCGGCTGCCGACGACGGATGCGCTGCGCGGCCAGACCTTCAAGATCACGCTGAAGACCGGTCGCACCATCGATCTCGCCTTCACCGCCGCCGACACCGTGGCCTGGAGCGAGGGCGCAGAGGCCGGCGCCGACTGGTACGAGGCGCTGGAAGTCGCGCCGCATGTCTTCTTCATCAACATGACCTTCGCCGCGAGGCCGGCCGAGGACGAAGCCTTCATCGTCGACACGAAAACGCGGCGCGTTCTGTCGGTGCGCGAGCGGGTGCGTGAACCCGGCGAAGCGCAGGGCGAGCCGCGCGTGGCGCAGACCTATTCCGCCGGCGTGCTGGGCGACCCCGCCGTGCCGCCGACCGGTCGCGAGCCGGCGCCGACGCGCGACCTGATCGGGCTGACGGCGCACTACACCTACAGCCCCAACCATGTATACGAGCACATTTATCTGAGCTCCCAGCGCTACGCCTGGCAGAACCTCGTCGGCGTCCAGCGCGGGCATGGCGACGTCGATCTCGCCACCACCTGGAAGTTCGCCGAGAATCTTTATGTCTTCGGCTTCCGCGAGTTCATCATCCCGGTCGCGTCGCTGTTCTTCTACAATTGGGACACGATGCGCTCGACCGGCAAGTTTCTCGGCGTGACCAGCCAGGGCAAGGTCGAGAACAAGCCCGCCGGCGCCTTCATCGAGAAGAAATCCAGGGCCGTTTACGACCCGGGCCAGGAGCCCGTGTGAGTGTTGGGGTCAGCATCATGAGCAACAAGAACTACGACGCCATCAAGGCCCATTACGCCGGCTCCGACGCCAAGGATCTGGCGATGATGATGGCGCCGGTCACCGAAAGCACCGCCTGGACCGAAATGGCAGGCTTTCCCTATGCCGGCACCTATGTCGGCCCTGATGCCGTCATCGCCGGCGTCTTCAAGCGCATCGGCGAGGACTGGGACGGCTACACCTTCGCGCTGGAAAAACTGGTCGACGGCGGCGCCACCATCGTCGGCATCGGCACCTATTCGGGCACCTACAGGAAGACCGGCAAGCCGATGACGGCGCGCGTCGTCCATGTCTGGGAGATGCGTGACGGCAAGGCCGTGAGTTTCGAGCAGTTCACCGACACCAGGCTGGTCGCGGCCGCGATGGGCTGAGGCGTCGGCACGAGTGAATGCGGGCCTGGCCTTGGGAGGATCGGCCCGATGAAAAAATCTGGGAGGATGACAATGGAAATCAGTCTGAAGGGAATGCTGGCCGGCCTTTTGCTGTCCACCGCGCTGACCGCCGGCGGCACGCTCGTCGCCAATGCCGCCGGCGACGAGATCGTCATCGGCGCGCCGATCTCGCTCACCGGGYCGCTGGCCGGCGACGGCAAGGAGCAGAAATGGGCCTATGAGCAGGCGGTCGCCGACATCAACAAGGCCGGCGGCATCATGGTGAAGTCGGCCGGCAAGAAGCTGCCGRTCAGGCTGGTCGTCGCCGACGACGAGAGCTCGGAGGGCAAGGTCGCTTCGGCGCTCGAAAACCTGATCAAGGTGCAGAAGGTCGACGCGTTGCTCTCGACGCATTCCGGGCCGATGAACATCGCCGGCGCCATCGTCGCGGAAAAATACAAGAAGTTCTACATGATCACGACGGCTTTTCCCTTCGAGTGGCAGCCGCTGAAGCTCAAATACTCGGCGCTGTTCTTCTTCCATCCGGGACCTGGCGCCGAGGTGCCCTTCCAGATATGGGACAAGCTGCCGGCGAATGAGAAGCCGAAGCATCCGGCGCTGGTCTCGGAAGACTCGCCCGACGGCAAGGGCTTCGGCGGCGCCTTCGAGGCGGCGGCCAAGAAATACGGCTACAGCTTCGCCGTCGACGATCCCTGGGCGATCGGCGCCACCGACTATTCGGCGCTGATCACCAAGCTCAAGGCCGCCGATGTCGACGCCATGCTGGTCTTCGGCTCGCCGGCCGACACTGTCACGCTTTTGCGGCAGATGAAGGAGCTCGGCTTCTCCGTGCCCTATCTGCATGGCTGGAAGGGTACCTGGACCGGCGAATTCCACGAGGCGCTCGGACCCGATTCCGACTACATCCTGACCGACGGCTTCTGGTCGGCGAGCTATCCCTATAAGGGCGCGAAAGAGCTCGGCGACCGCTACGAGGCCGAGTTCAAGAAGGACTCCGTCACCGTCGGCGCATTCTACGCCAATGCGCAGGTGCTGGCGCAGGCCATCGAGAAGGCCGGCAGCACCGATGCCACCGCCATCCACGACGCGATCTTCGGCCAGGAGTTCAAGGACACAGTGGTCGGCGACCTCAAGTTCGACGACACCGGCTTCGCCCTGATACCGAGCGTTGCCACGCAATGGTGGCAAGGCAAGCACCAGCTCATCTATCCGGACGGCAACTGGACCTACAAGCCGGCCCCGGCCTGGGACAAGCGCTGAACGAGCGGATGCGGTGGAAGCGGCGGGCGCCTGATTGCGAAGCCAGGCGCCCGTTCGCTTCCCGCCCGCACATTTGGGTCGCTCGGCAATTGAGCGGTTTGAGTGCCGAATCCTCGGCGCTTCCGCTGGAAGGAAACGAAAACACGATGCAGGCGGACGAAACCTTGCTGCGCCTCGAGGCGGTCAAGAAGCGCTTCGGTGGGCTTGTCGTCCTCAACAACATCGATATCGCCGTCGGCGCCAACGAGCTGATTGGCCTGATCGGGCCGAACGGCGCCGGCAAGTCGACGCTCTTCAACGTCATTACCGCCATCTACGCGCCGACCGAAGGGCGCGTGTCCTTCCGCGGCAAGGACATCACCGGCATCGCGCCGCACCGCATCTCGAGGCTCGGCATCGCCCGCACCTTCCAGCTCGTGCGCACCTTCCTCACCATGACCGCCTTCGAGAATGTCATGGTCGGCGCCGTCTACGGGGCAGGAGGCCGCGTCAAGCACGCGACCGAGGCGGCGACCGCCGCGCTGGAGCTGGTCGGCCTCAGCGCCAGGCGCGATATGCGCACCGCGCATATGACGCTGTCGGACCGCCGCATGCTGGAGATTGCGCGCGCCGTCGCCTCCGATCCGGCGCTGCTGCTCCTCGACGAGCCGATGGCCGGCCTCAACCCGACCGAGATCCAGCGCATGGTCGACGTCATTCGCCGTGTGCGYGCCGACCGTGGGATCTCAATGCTGTGGGTCGAGCACAAGGTCGACRCCATCATGAAAGTATGCAGCCGCGTCATCGTGCTCGACCATGGCGAGAAGATCGCCGACGGCACACCGCGCGACGTCACGCAAAACCGCAAAGTCATCGAGGCTTATCTTGGCGARCCGGCTGCTTGAAATAAGCAATCTCGAGGTCGCCTATGGCGACGTCGGCGCGCTGTGGGGCGTGTCGCTCCATGTCGATCCCGGCACGATCGTCGCGCTGGTCGGCGCCAACGGCGCCGGCAAGACGACACTGCTCCGCACCGTTTCCGGCCTGCTGAAGCCCAACGCCGGCGACATCCGGCTTTGGGGCCAGTCGATCACAGGCAAGGTGCCGCAGGAGATCGCCCGCCTGGGCATCGCCCATGTGCCGGAAGGGCGCGGTCTGTTCCGCCAGATGACGGTGCTGGAAAATCTCGAGCTCGGCGCGTTCCAGCCCAAGGCTCGCCCGCGCACCAAGCAGCTGCTGGAGAAAGCCTACACGCTTTTCCCGCGCCTGAAGGAACGCGCGCACCAGAAGGCCGGGTCGCTCTCCGGCGGCGAGCAGCAGATGCTGGCGATCGCGCGGGCCACGATGTCCGAACCGTCGCTGCTCATCCTCGACGAGCCGTCGCTGGGCCTCAGCCCGCTCGTCGTGCAGCAGATGTTTGCGCTCATCCAGGCTTTGCATGGCCAAGGCGTCACCATCCTGCTTGTCGAGCAGAACATCCATCAGGCGCTGAAGGTGGCCGACTACGCCTTCGTGCTCAAGACCGGCTCGCTCGCCATGCAAGGCACGGGCGCCGAACTCATCGCCGATCCCGAAATCCAGAAGGCCTATATGGGCGTGTTGGAGTAGAACATGGTCAATCTCCCGCCACCCGAGATCCTGCTCCAGCTGTCGCTCAACGGCGCGCTCGGCGGCGCAATGTATGGCGTCGCCGCCGTGGGCTTGAGCCTCATCTTCGGCACCATGCGGCTGATCTTCCTTGCCCAGGGCGCGATGATCATCCTGGCCGCCTATTTCGTGCGCGCGCTCTTCTACGGCCTCGGCGTCGACCCGTTCCTGTCGCTGTTGATCGTCGTGCCGGTCGGGCTCGGCGTTGGCTGGCTGATCTATCAGGGCCTGTTCCGCAAGGCCGCCGCTGAAGCAGACCGCAACGTCTCGCTGCTCATCGCGGTCGGCCTGATGTTCCTGGTCCAGAACCTGATGACKGTGATCTGGGGCGGCAACACCGCCGGCGTGGTGACGAGCTATACGGCAAGCGGCATCGAGCTCTTCGGCGTGCGCACCTCCTTCACCCGCTCGATGGGTTTTTTGATCGCGCTCGCCGGCACCGGCCTGGTCATGCTCTTCCTGCGCAAGACGATCGTCGGCAAGGCGGTGCGTGCCGCCTCGGAAGACATGGACGCCGCGACTTTGATGGGCATCAGCCCRCACCGCGTCAATGCGATTGCCTTCGCCATCGGCATTTCGCTGGCGGGCGCCGCCGGCGTCGCGGTCGCAACCACCTTTCCGTTCAACCCCTTCGCCGGCTTCATCTTCAGCCTCAAGGCGCTGGTGGCGCTGGCGCTGGGCGRCATCGGCAACGTCACCGGCGCGCTGGCCGGCGGCATCCTGCTCGGCCTGATCGAAGCCTATGTCCAGTTCTTCATCTCGGGCGGCTGGACGAACGCCATCGCCTACGGCGTGTTCCTTTTGGTGCTGATGTTCAAACCGGAAGGCCTGTTCAGCCGTCCCTACAAGAAGGCTTGAGAACGATGAGCCGACCCTCGCAATGGATCGCAATCGTCGTCATCGCGGCGCTGGCGCTGCTGCCGTTCCTGCCCGGCGCTGTCGACGCCTATTATTTCTCCTTCCTGTTCTTCGTCTTCCTCTACGCCGTCATGGCGCAAAGCTGGAACCTCGTCGCCGGCTATGGCGGCCAGATCAGCCTCGGCAGCCATGCCTTCTTCGGCCTCGGCGCCTATACCACCGCGATCCTGTGGAGCGGGAACTATCTCTGGGGCTCGCTCTATGACAGCCATCCGAACATCTATTATTTCGACCCGGTGACAATGCTGCTGGGTGGCTTCGTCGCGGCACTCGCGGCGGTCCTCATCGGCTTGCCGCTCCTGTCGAAACTCCATGGCGATTATTTCGCGCTCGGCACGCTCGGCTTCGGCGAGATCGTGAAGGTGATCTTCGTCAATGGCGGCGACTTCACCGGCGGCGCCTTCGGCATCGTCGCCCCGGCAAGCAGCTTCGACACGCTGCGGCCGCATTACTGGGTCGGGCTAGGCCTTATGGTCGCCACCGCCTTGGCCATCCGCGCGCTGATGCGCTCGCGCTACGGCCTTGCCCTGATCGCCGTGCGCGACGACGAGATGGCGGCGTCCGCCAACGGCATCGACACGCTCAAGGTCAAAGTCGCAGCCTTCGCCGGCAGCGCCTTCATCGCCGGCGTCGCCGRCAGCCTCTATACCTTCTACATCTTCCATGTCGGGCCGGACTCGGTGTTCGACCTCGACTGGATGCTCTTGCCCTTGATGATGACGGTGGTCGGCGGCACCGRCACGCTGCTCGGCCCGATCCTCGGCGCGCTGGTGATGTACGCCGTGTTCGATCTCGCCCGCATCGTCGTCCCCGACTATCACCCGGTGATTTCGGGGCTGACAATCATTTTGGCGATGCTGTTCCTGCCAAGGGGGCTGATGCGGAGTTTTGTCGGCAAGGCGCGCACGGCTTGAAATTTGTGCACACCCCGAACTAGGCGCTGTCGACGGTTGCAGCGCAAGAGCTGCAAGCCGAGGATTCAGCTATCTGCGAGAACTGATGGAAACTGGAACACCGGGTGCCTGCCAAGGGCGGGAACGGCTTGCTGTATCTGCTAAAACTCCAGCCGAAACTACTTAATGCACCAGGGTGCGCATCCGCTCCCTCAACTCCCGTGGCGACACGTCATACTTGCTCTTGAACGCACGCGAGAAATGCGCGCTCGAATTGAAGCCGCAGGCAAACGCGATTTCGGAGATCGATACCGAGGCGCGGGCGGGGGAGAGAAGTTCCTCCTTGCTGCGCTCCAGCCGTCTGTCCCAGACGAAGCGCTCCAGCGTCATGCCTTCGCCCTCAAAGGCGCGGTGCAGGTAGCGCCGGGAGCAGCCCATATGGCGGGCGATGTCCTCGGCCGAGAGGCTGCTGCGGGCCAGATTGGCGTCGATATAGGCGACGATGCGCTCGCGCAGCGCTTCCAGCGGCGAGCGGCGGAATTCCGGCGCCATGGGCTTTGCCTGGATCAGGCCGTTGACGAGCTGGATCAGGCTTTCGCCGACGCGGCGGCAGCCGGCCTCGTCGAGCTTGTGCGCTTCGCCGATCGCCATCTGCATCAGCCCGGACACGAWATGGGTTAGGCTGTCGCCCTCGCCCGGCAGCGRCACCGGCGCCGAAAGACGGGCCAGCGTCTCGTCGCCGAAGGTCGAGCGCGGCACCTGGAGGATGAGCTGGTCGACGTCGGAGAGGTTCTGCAGCGAATAAGCCCGCACCGGATCGTAGATGATCGCCGCGCGCGGCCCGAGATCGATCGCCGTCTGCTGCTGCTCGAAGCGGCTGCGGCCCTTGAGCTGCATCAGGATCTTGATCGCGTCGGGATCGAAGCTGCGCCAGAAGGCACGGTCGTTGACCACGAGGTGCGATTTCGCCCTGATCTCGGAGAGTCGACAGGAGCCCAGATTGACGGAGACCAGCTTCGGCAGCGAGGGTGCCTCACCGCGCGAGAACCGCTGCGTGATAGGGCCGAACAGCATCCGCGAAGCGGACAGGAAAGCCTCGCCGTCGGCGACGCTCACATGGTGGCCGAGCATAGTCTCCTCCATCAGTTTCGCCCCGTCTTTTCGTGGCCCTTTTTCGTGGCCTCTTTTCGCGGGATTGAGACGCAACGGCAGCGCCGATGCAACCGGCAAATAAGTTAACATGCTAAGCATCTTCATCGCAACGGCAGAAATTCATTCGCGCTCGGTGACCAAGGAAGCGCTCGGCGCAAGCGAGAAGGTCCTAGCAAGGCCGGGACTCGGTACGTTTCTCTGGCCGCTCGATGCCGGTGTCGGTACCTGGTTGCGTCAAAGGCGTGCCCGATGCGAGTCTGCTGCGTCGCCCTTATCGAAGCTCACGTGAGACCCGTTTGATGCTCCTGGCTGTCCATCATGTCGCAATCATCTGCAGTGACTACGAAACGTCCAAGCAGTTCTACACCAACAAGCTCGATTTCGCCGTCCTCGCCGAAAACTGGCGCCCGGAGAGGCAGTCCTGGAAATGCGATTTGCGTCATGGCCCCATCCAGATCGAGTTGTTCAGTTTCCCGAATCCGCCAGGCCGGCCCAGCAGGCCCGAGGCCTGCGGATTAAGACATCTTGCGTTCGCGGTTGCCTCGGTCGAGGCAACCGCCGGGCTGCTTAGGTCGCGCGACGTTGAGGTGGAGCCCATCCGAACAGATCCCTACACGGGCCGATTGTTCACCTTCATCGCCGATCCCGATGGACTTCCGATCGAACTCTACCAGGACGGTGTTTGACGGCCAGGAACGAGAACGTCTGGCGTCGGCAGCACCGAACGATACCGGCCGCAACGGCGGAGATGAACTTATGCCTCGCCGGTCAGCCGCGCCGAGATCAGCCGTGCTGCCCTGGTCGCCGCCTCGCCCTGACTGGCCGCCAGATGGTCGTCGATACGCGAGACGGGGGAGGCGATCGACAGCGTGCCGATCGGCTGGCCGTCGGCGCCGAGGATCGCGGCACCTATACTGWGCACGCCTTCCTCATAGCCCTGCGAACTGCGCGAATAGCCGGTTGCGGCCGCGAACGCGATGGCTTTGGCCAGCGTGTCCGGCTCTGTCATCGTATGCGCGGTGAAGGCCTGCAAAGGTTGCTCCAGATAGGCGCTGGCCACCTCCAGGCGCGAGGCGGCAAGGAAGGCGATGCCCGAGGCCGTGCCATGCAGCGGCAGCACCTGGCCGACATCGACATTGACGCGATTAGCCTTGGCCGAAAGCGCGACATGGACGGTGAGCAGTGCGCCGGCGCTGAACTCCGACAGATGTACCGTCTCGCCGGTTTCTTGCGCCAGCTCGCGGATGACCGGCGCTGCGAGGCGCACGAAGGGGAAATGCGCGTCGCGGATTCGGGCGAGCCGCGACAGGCCGGCACCCAGCCGATAGCGGCGGCTGYGCGGCTCCTGCTCGATCAGCCGGTGCGCGGCAAGCGCCGTCAGGAGCCGCCTGGYGGTGGCCTTGTCGAGCCCGGCGCGGCGGGCGAGATCGGAGAGGCCGATCTCCGGCTCGTGCAGCGTGAACAGCTCCAGCAGCGACACTGCCTTGCCCACCGTGCTCATCGCGCATCCTCCAAGATACTTCGCATGTGAATTAACTTGACAGGCGCCCTCCCTGCCTCCAGTGTGTTCATAACATACAAAACACTGGTTCAAATAATGAACCGACTGGGAACGGCTATGCGCCCCGGAATTTGGCGCGCCAGGGAGAGTTCAGCGCCGTGACGGCCGCCAGCAAGACAGCTTTGCAATCAGCAACGACGGAAGACCTGCTCGACCGTGAGCAGGCGCGGTTCCTCGACACGCATCCGCGCTCGGCGGCGGCATGGGAGGAAGGCAAAAAGCACTTTCTTTATGGCGGGCCGTCGCACTGGATGCGGCGCTGGGCCGGCGGCTTCCCGGTCTACGCTGCTTCGACAAGCGGCGCGCATATCACTGACATTGACGGCCGCGACTATGTCGACTTCGCGCTTGGCGACACTGGCGGCATGTGCGGCCACGCGCCGGAGGCGGTGACGCGCGCCGCGCTCCGCCAATTGCAGAACGGCACCACCATGATGCTGCCCACCGAGGACAGCCTCTGGGTCGGCGCCGAGCTCGCGCGCCGCTTYGGCTTGCCCTACTGGACGCTGACGACGTCGGCCACCGACGCCAATCGCGGCGCCATCCGCATCGCGCGCATGATCACCGGCCGCCCCAAGGTGCTGGTCTTTTCCGGCTGCTATCATGGCGGCGTCGAGGAGGCGCATGTCGAGATCCGCGACGGCAGGATCGGCATGCGCAACATGATCCACCCGAACGGCGTCGATCATTCGGCCGTCTCCCGGGTGGTCGAGTTCAACGACGTCGCGGCGCTCGAGGAAGCGCTGTCGCATGGTGACGTCGCCTGCGTGCTTACCGAGCCGCTGATGACCAATTTCGGCATGATACCGGTCGCCGACGGCTTTCACGCGGCGCTGCGTGAGATCACCCGCCGCACCGGCACGGTGCTCATCATCGACGAGACGCATACCATCTCCAGCGGCCCCGGCGGCTACACCGCGCTGCACGGGCTGGAGCCGGATATTCTGGTCGCCGGCAAGGCGATCGCGGGCGGCATTCCGGCCGGCATCTTCGGCGTCTCGCGGGAGATCGCCGAGCGGCTTTGGAAGATCGTGCCGATGGTCAATCCGCGCGTGCGCCAGTCGGCGCATCTCGGCATCGGCGGCACGCTGGCCGGCAACGCGCTCACCGTCRCCACCATGCGCGCCGTGCTGGAAGAGGTGCTGACGCCGGCCAATTTCGAGCTGATGATCRCCAACGCCACGCGCCTTGCCGAAGCCGCCTGGGGCATCATCCGAACCAACCGGTTGCCCTGGCATGTGACGCAGGTCGGCGCCCGCGCCGAGATAATGTTCATGCCGAAGCCGCCGCTGAGCGGCGCCGACGTCATTGCCGGCCGGCGCGGCGATCTGGAGACGCTGCTGCATGCCTTCTACATGAACGAAGGCATATTGGTGACGCCGTTCCACACCATGTTCCTGATGTGCCCGGCGACGTCGTCTGTCGATGTCGATCGCCATACGGAAGTCTTTGGCCGTTTCGTCGATCTCGTTCGCGGCGCGGGCGTCGTCTGAGCCATGGCGAACCCGTTCGACCTTACGGGCAGGGTGGCGCTGGTGACCGGCGGCGGGCGCGGTATCGGTGCCGCCATCGTCACGCGTTTCGCAGAGGCCGGCGCCTCGGTGGTCATCGCCAACCGCACGCTCGACGTCGCCGAGGCGCTTGCCTCCGAGCTGTCCGCGCGTGGCCTATCCACCCGCGCCGTCGCGCTTGYCGGGCTGGACCGCGCGGCGCTGCACGCCCTGGTCGGCGATGTTGCGGGCAAATCCGGCCGCCTCGACATCGTCGTCCACAATGCTGGCGGCTGTCCCTGGGCCTCGGTCGAGGAACTCGACGAGGACAAGCTGGAAGAGGCGCTTGCGGTGAACCTCAAGGCCTGCTTCTGGCTGGCGCAGGCGGCCGCCCCGGCGATGCGCGCCAACGGCTTCGGCCGCATCCTTGTCACCTCGTCGGTTTCGGCGCGCGTGGCGATGGCCGGCGGCGCGCACTACTCGGCAGCCAAGGCAGGCGTCAACGCCTTCATCCGCGGCGCCGCCTTCGAGTTCGCCCGCGACGGCATCACCGTCAACGGCGTCGAGCCGGGCTTCATCGCCAAGCCGGGCAGGGGCACGATGAGCAAGCCGGAGGTGGCGGACAGGCTCGGCCAGTTCATCCCGATGGGCCGTCTCGGYGAGGCCGATGACATCGCCTACGCCATGCTCTACCTCGCCTCGAGCCAAGCGAAATACACCACTGGCCAGACCATCGTCGTCGAYGGCGGCTCGACCCTGCCAGAGACCGGCTATGCCGTCGAACGGCATTGGGGGCTCGCATGAGCCGCCGCCTCGAAGGCCGCACGGCTCTGGTCACGGGTGCCGCCACCGGCATGGGCCGCGCCACCGCCGAATTGTTCGGCCGCCACGGCGCCAAGGTTATCGCCTTCGGGCATGGCGGGGACGTGCTGGATGAAGCGGCCAAGGCCAGTGGCGGCACCGCCGTACGCGGCGACATCACCGATGCCCGCGACATCGCCCGCGCCATCGAAGCCTGCGGYGGCCGCCTCGACATCGTCGTCAATGCTGCCGGTGTCATGATCCTCGACGAGCCGGAGACGCTGAGCGACGAGACCTGGGCCAAGAGCTTTGCCGTCAACGTCACCGGCTCGATGATGGTCTGCCGCGCGGCGCTGCCGCTGCTCAAGCAGCGCGGAGGCGCGATCGTCAACATCGCCTCGGTCGGCGCCTTCAACGCCAGCGGCCAGAACGCCGCCTATTCGGCGAGCAAGGCAGCACTCGTCTCCTACACCCGCTCGGTGGCCTTCGCGCATGGTGTCGACGGCATCCGCGCCAACGCGGTGGCGCCCGGCTGGGTGCGCACGCCGATGAGCGTCTACGAGATGAAAGTCGCCGCAAGCGCCAACGGCTCGACGCCCGACGCGGAGTTCAAGGCGCTGACCAGCCGCATCGCGCTGCGCCGCGTCGCCGAGCCTGAAGAGATCGCCTCCTGCTGCCTGTTCCTCGCCTCCGACGAAGCGTCCTTCGTCACCGGCGCGGTGCTGGTCGCGGATGGCGGCGGCCGCGCCCCGACACAGAACAGGGCGGTGTGACGTGAATTGAGGTTTGCCCGTCCGCCAGCATGAGGGTGCCGGTCGGCGGGAGCAGGAGGAGAAGAGAATGCCCGAGAGAAGTGCCGACCTGGTTTTCACCAATGGCCGCATCTACACGCTCGACCGCAAACGGCCCTGGGCATCGGCCGTCGCCGTCAAGGGCGGCCGCATCGTCGCGATTGGCGAAGGTGCTGATGTCGCCGCGCTGACAGGCGCGGCTACCCGCGTCGTCGACCTCAAGGGCGCGATGATGATGCCGGGCATCGTCGACGTGCATGCGCATCTGATGATGGGCGGCCAGGCTGAGCTTTTCGAATTGCGKTTTCCGCCGACCGCGAGCTTCGAGACGCTGATCGCGCGCGTCGGCGAGGCAGCGGCCAAGGCGCCGGAAGGCTCCTGGATCATCGGCGGCCAATGGGGCAGCGATCTCTTGCCGAAGCTCAACCGCCTGGAAGCGCTGGCGGCGCTCGACCGGGTCAGCCAAGGCCGGCCGGTGATGCTGCGCGACGACACCTATCACAATCGCTGGGTCAATTCGCAGGCGCTCGCGCTCGCCGGCCTGTCGGCTTCTTCGTCTGATCCGGAGAAAGGCTCCATCGGCCGCGACCCGACGACCGGCGCGCTGACCGGCATGATGATCGAATCCGCCGCCGGCATCGTCGAGCGCACCATCGCGCAATCCGGCCACTACACCGAAGAGATGGACCGTGCCGCGATGGCGCGCTCGATCGCGACGCTCAACTCCTACGGCGTCACCGCATTCCTCGACGCCGCCGCCATGCAGCCGATCCTTGCGGCGTTGAAGGGCCTCGACGATCGCGGCGAGCTGACTGCCTGGTCGGTCTCGGCCATGCCCGCGGTCGAGCCGTCCTTCATGTTCGGCATCGCCGGCGATGAGCTGATCGCGCTGCGCGAGCAATATCGCGGCGCCCATGCGAAACCGGATTTCGTGAAGATCTTCCTCGACGGCGTGCCGGGCGCCCGCACCGCCGCCTTCCACGAGCCCTACACCAAGGATCCAGTTCTGGGCTGCTGCTTCCGCGGCTCGACCATCGTCACCGTGCCGGAGCTGATCCGCTGGGTCGGCAAATGCGAGAAGCTCGGGCTCGGCGTGAAGATCCATTGCGCGGGCGACGCCGCCGTCAGCCAGGCGCTGGACGCGATCGACGTCGTGCGTTCCTTCAACGGCCCGACAAAGCTCAAGCATCATATCGCGCATGCGAGCTACATCGCGCCGGACGACATCGCCCGCTTCGCCGACCTCGGCGTCGTCGCCGACCTTTCGCCTTTCCTTTGGTATCCGACGAGCTTCCTCGAAGGCCACAAGCAGACGATGGGCGAGGCGCGCGCGCTGCGCTTCTGGCCGAACAAGGACCTGCTCGCCGCCGGCGCGCTGCTCGCCGGCGGCTCCGACTGGCCGGTGATGCCCAACCCCGATCCGTGGGACGGCATCGAAGGGCTGGTGACTCGCCGCAACCCGAGCGGCGAGTTTCCGGGCGCGTCGCTCTGGCCGGAGCAGGCGATCGACGTGGCCACGGCGCTCGAGATCTTCACCATCAATTCGGCCCGCGCCATCGGCCTTGCCGACACAGTCGGCTCGATCGAGATCGGCAAATCGGCCGACCTCATCGTGCTCGACCGTAACGTGCTGGAAACGCCGGCCGACGACCTCGCCGACACCAAAGTGCTGACGACGTATTTCGAGGGGAGGGTGGTCTATGAGCGCGCCTGATCCCGCAATCGATGCAAGGGTTCCGGTGGCGGTGYTTACCGGCTTCCTGGGCAGCGGTAAGACGACGGTGCTCAACCGCCTGCTGCGCCAGCCCTCGCTTGCCGGCGCCGCAGTCATTATCAACGAGTTCGGCGCCGTCGGGCTCGACCATCTGCTGATCGAGGCCAGCGAAGAACAGTTCACGCTCCTCGACAATGGCTGTGTCTGCTGCACGGTGCGCGGCGATCTGGTCGCCACGCTGAAGGAGCTGGATCGTAAGAGCCAGGCCGGCGAAACGCCGCCGCTTTCTCAGGTGATCATCGAAACGACCGGCCTCGCCGATCCGGCGCCGATCCTGCACACGCTGATGGCCGAAGCCGAGCTCATGACACGCTTTCGCATCGGCGGTGTCGTCACCACCGTCGATGCGGTGAATGGCGCGACGACGCTCGCCCGCCATTCCGAAGCGGCGAAGCAGATCGCCGTCGCTGACCGGTTGYTGATCACCAAGACCGATCTCGTCTCGAACGAGGCACTCGGCGGTTTGCGGCACCGGCTTGAGCATCTGGCGCCAGCCGTCGAGCAAACCGTCGCCCGCAATGGCGAAGTCGAACTCGAACTGCTGGCGAGCCTGCSCGCTGATGCTGCGGCGGACGCGACCCGCATCGCGATGCGGGTCGAAGCGGCTGGTCACCACGACCATGGATGCGGACCTGATTGCCGCCATGGTCACGATCATCATCACGACACGCACCACGGCATCCGGTCCTTCAGCTTCATTATCGACAAGCCGGTCGAATGGGACGCTTTCGCCCGCTGGCTGGACTACGTCGCGGCACTGAAGGGCGAGGACCTGCTGCGCTTCAAGGGCATCGTGCGCACAGCCGACGATCCCGAGCGGCCGCTTGTGCTGCATGGCGTGCAGCACGTCTTTCATCCGCCGGCGCGGCTCGATCGCTGGCCGTCGGCGGACCGACGCACCCGGCTGGTGTTCATCGTCCGCGACATCGAGCGCGAGACCATCGCCCGCACGCTGGTGAAGTTCGCGGCGGTCGACGCCGCCAGCATCGTTTCGCCCACGCTCGCCGCCGCCTGAAACCGAACAACGCATGACAAAAATGGGAGAATGAACATGCACTGGAAATCGAGACTGCTCGCAGCGGCATTTGTCGGCATCGGCCTTGTCGCCATGGCCGGCACGGCGTCCGCCGCCGGCCCTACCTGCAAGGACGGCGCCATCAAGGTCGGCGCCGTGTCGACCGTCACCGGTCCGGCCGACTTCTCGGAAGTGCCGAAAGCGACGCAGGCCGCCTTCGATGCCGTCAATGCGGCCGGCGGCATCAATGGCTGCAAGATCGACTACACGATCGCCGACGACAAGGCCGATCCGGCGGTCGCGGCACAAGCCGCGCGCGACCTGATCGACAACAAGGAAGCGGTCGCCCTGGTCGGCTCCGCCTCCCTGCTCGACTRCGCCGTCAACTCCGCCACCTACAGCCGCAAGAAGATCCTTTCGGTGCAGGGTCTCGGCGTCGACGCCGCCTGCTTCTCCTCGCCCAATGTCGCGCCCGTCAATGTCGGCCCGTACACGCTGTCGACGGCCATGGCCTACTACGCCACCAATGAGCTGAAAACGAAGAAGCTCTGCGCCTTCTTCATCATCATCGGCGGCACGCAGGAGGCCTACAAGAAGGCGATCGAGAACTGGGAGAAGATCAGCGGCCAGAAGATCCATCTCCTCGACTTGACGCTGCCCTTCCAGGGCGATCTGACGCCCTATGTCATCAAGGCGCGCGATGCCGGCTGCGACGCGGTTCTGACCAACCAGGTCGAGCCGCAGGTGGTGCAGCTGATCAAAACTGTCGATGCGCAGAAGATCACGGGCATCAACTGGCTGTTCCTGGCGCCGGGCTACACCGAGCAGGTCRCCAAGGCGCTCGCTGACACCAAGCAGCCGATCTATGTCGGCACCGAATGGGAGCCCTATACCGAGAAGAATTCGGCCGCCAACGCGCAGTGGATTGCCGACATGCAGAAGGCAAACCGGCCGCTCACGRCCTTCTCGCAGGGCGGTTATCTCGCCGCGGAGATATTCCTCAAGGTGGTCGCCTCGATCGACGGCGAGGTCACGCGCGGAAGTGTCGCCAAGRCATTGCACGACATGCAACCGCTCRCCAACCCGCTCGCCGGCTCGCCTTACGTCTTCGGCAAGGCCAAGACGCATTCGCCRATGCAGGCCACCAAGGTGATGAAGCTCGATGCCGGCGCCTGGAAGGTCGAGACGCCGGACTGGGTCGTGCTGCCGCAGGCCAAATGAGGTCCTCCCGGGTGTCGGCGCTGTCTCTCGTGACCGGCCTCTTCTCCCCGCTCACGGGAGAAATGTCGGGCATGAGGGGCGGCGCCGACCTCGACAGATATTCGGGCCGATGCCGGCCCTACTTCCAGATTGGGAAAAGATGAACGCATTGCTCACATCCGCCGTGGCGGGACTGACGGCCGGGGGCACGTATGCCCTGCTCGGCGTCTGCGCCGTCTTCACCTACCGGCTCGTCGCCGTGGTGAACTTTACCGGGGCGGCGATCGGCACCGCCGGCACCTTCGTGCTGATCGCGCTGTTCGAGGCCGGTTTCCCGATCTGGCCCTCTGTGCTGGCGGGGATAGCGGCCGGYACGGCAACCGGCGTCGCGGTCGGCAATATCATGACCAGATGGTTCGGCGAGGCGAGCGCTTCGACCAAGGCGGCGGTGACGGTGGCATTGCTCGTCGGCCTGATCGCAATCGGGCTGCGCCTCACGGGCGGCCAGCATCCGCACAACATGCCGGAGTTGTTTCCGGGCTCGGCTTTCCGTCTCGCCGGTGTCGAGGTGACCATCGCCTCGGTGCTCACCATCGGGTTGGCGGTGCTGTTCACCATCCTCTCCGATCTCTTTCTCAACCGGACCAAGATCGGCCTCAATCTGCGCRCGCTGGCCGACCGGCCGATGGCGGCGGAACTGCTCGGCGTGCGCGTGCAGCTCCTGTCGCTGCTGGTGTGGGGCATGACCGGCRCCTTCACGACTTTCGCATTGATGATCATCGCGCCGCAGCGCTCACCGAACTTCATGACGCTCAGCCTGCTTGTCGTGCCAGCGCTGGCCGCGGCGCTCATCGGCGTCTTCCGCAGCTTCTGGTGGGCGTTGGCCGGCGGTATCGCGCTCGGCATCGTCGAAGGACTGGCAAGCTCCATCGACAGCGTCAGCCAGTATCGCAGCGCCATCCCGTTCCTGGTGGTGCTTGCCGTTCTCCTCTGGTCGCAGCGGGAGGCCCGCTGGGATGAAGCGCGCTAGTCTTCGGGCCTCTTTGATCCTTATCGTCGTCGCGCTCGTCGCCGGCGGCGTCGCCTATGCCGGCCTGCTGCCCTCTTATTGGGTGTTTCTCGCAACCTCGGTGCTGATCACCGGCGTCGCGCTGCAGAGCCTCGGCCTCGTCGCCGGCCGCACCGGCATGATCGCGCTCTGCCAGATGTCCTTCGCCGGCGTCGGCGCCTGGACGGTCGGCTATCTCAACCTCGCCGAGGCGCCGGGCGGCCTCGTTGCATGGATCCTGATCGGCGGCCTTGCGGCCGTGCCGTTCGGCATCGCCATCGGCCTRCCGGCGCTCAGGCTGCGCGGCATCAATCTCGCCATCGTCACGCTCTCCTTCGCCACCGCGTTCGACACTATCCTCGCCACCATGACGTATCCCGGCCAGACCGACTTCCTGCAGGTGCCGCGGCCGGAACTGTTCGACAGCGACGAGGGCTATTTCGTCTTCGTGCTGCTGTTCTATGTCGCGATTGCCGTGGCGCTCGAAGTCATCAGCCGCTCGCGGCTCGGCGCATCCTGGCTGGCCGTGCGTCACTCGGAGCGCGCCGCAGCCGCTCACGGCGTCAGCATCGCCACCGCCAAGCTCTCGGCTTTTGCGCTGAGCGCCTTCGTCGCCGGCATTTCCGGCGGCCTGCTTGCCGGCTATCTCGGCACGCTGGTCGCCGAGAATTTCAGCATGATGCAGTCGCTCTCGCTCTATGCGGTGTCGGTGATGACCGGCGCGCATTTCGCCGAGGGCGCGATCATTGGCGGCCTGCTCGTCGTGATGTTCCCGGAAATCCTGCGCCGTCTCGACTGGCCGCAGGACATCGGCAACGTGCTGTTCGCCATCGGCGCCACGCAGGCRCTGTCGACCGGCGAGACGATGAGCGAGACCTTCCGGCGCCAGTTCCGCAAGCTGTTGCCGGCCGGCGCGCCAAAAGCCGCCGTCGCGTCCGCCTCGGAATTGCCGGGACCAATCGAGCGCGCCGCCGGACCTGCGCTTAGCATCGAGGGGCTCACTGTTCGCTATGGCAGCGTCGTCGCGCTGAACAATGTCAGCCTGAGCGTTGCCGCCGGCACGGTGGCCGGGCTGATCGGCCCGAACGGCGCCGGCAAGTCGACTTTCATCGACGCGGTCGCCGGCTTCCTGTCGTCCTATCAGGGCAGTGTGCGGCTGGGCGGCAAGCCGCTCGAAGGCGTGCCGGCGCATCTGCGTGCCCGCGAGGGCGTGCGCCGCAGCTGGCAGACCAACCGTATCGCGCCGGAGCTCACCGTAGGCGGTTATCTGGCCTTGGCGGCCAGGGGCCTGTCGGCGAATGAGACCAAAGCGGTGCTCGATTGGCTAGACTGTCCGCATCCCGACACGCTTGTGGCTTCGGTCGATGCCGGCACCAGGCGTCTGCTCGATGTCGCCGGCGTTGTCGCGGCCCGCCCGGCCGTCGTGCTGCTCGACGAGCCCGCCGCCGGCCAGTCRCACGAGGAGACGCTGCGGCTCGGCCAGCGGATCGCCGAGATCCCAAAGCTGTTCGRCTCGGCGGTGCTTCTGGTCGAGCATGACATGGACCTTGTGCGTGCCGTCTGTTCGGAGGTCACCGTGCTCGACTTCGGCCAGGTCATCGCATCGGGCCCGCCGGCCAAGGTGCTCAGCGACCGGGCGGTGAAGAAAGCCTATCTCGGCATCGAGGAAGAGAGCGTGGCGGCATGAGCAGGCTCGTCGTTTCCAACCTGTCGATCAACCGCGCCGAATTGCCGGTYGTCACCTCGGTCGACCTTGTCGCGGAGAGCGGCGCGATCAGCGTGGTGCTCGGCGCCAATGGCGCCGGCAAGACGACCCTGCTCGAAGGCCTTTCGGGCATCATCCCGGTCGCCGGYGGCACCATCGCCATCGACGGCCGCGAATTGCAGAAGGCACGGCCCGGCGCCCGGTCGCGCGAAGGCCTCGCCCACGTCGAGCAGGRCCGCACCGTCTTCCGTCAGCTGACGACGGAAGAGAATTTGCGCGTCAGCCTGCATCCGGGCGCCGACATCGCGGAAGCCTATGCGTTGTTCCCCGAGCTGGTGCAGCGTCGCGCGGTGAAGGCGAGCCTGCTGTCCGGCGGCGAGCAGCAGATGCTGGTCATCGCGCGGGCGCTTCTCACCCGCCCGAAAGTCTTGCTGATCGACGAGATGTCCGCCGGTCTCGCCCCGGTCATCGTCACGCGTCTGATGACGGCGGTGCGCAAGCTCGCCGATGACGGCCTGGCCGTCGTGCTGGTCGAGCAATTCGCGGCGCTCGCGCTCTCGATCGGCAACCGCGCCTATGTCATGCGCCGCGGCCGCGTCGTCTATGACGGCGACTGCGCGAGGCTGCGGCAATCGCCGGACGAACTGCATCGGCTTTATCTCGGCGGAGCCGAAAGCGCTGTACCTGCCTGACACGTGCACTGTGGACGGGCGCTTTCGCATCGCGCGCGACGACAACAGCTTCCAAGGCGGGGGACGCTCAGCCAGCGCAGCTTGCCGCTGGGATCGGCGATCGGCTGGCAGTTCAATTTCGAGATGCAACCGCAGCTCGGATATTCTCCGGTTCTCCCGTCATCGCCAACCGGCAATGTCACGCCGATTACGCCGGATGGATCCGGCTATGGCTTCGTCCTGGAGGCGATCGGGTCCCGGGAGCCGCGCGCGGCGCGCACCAGGTCGAAACCAGCAGCGCCTTGAACATGCTTGTTTGACTCGGTTCCACCTTGCATGTAGGTTTATGTTGCCTGCTAGGCAGGTAGGTGGCAACGGGGCCACCATTCAGATCAAGGCAAAAGGGCCTCCCTTTGACTCCGCTCCAGGAGCCATCGGGGGGCCTTTGTCGTTTGTGCGATACCGACCGAGAAGCCAAGGGGAACAGGCGCCGGTCGGCCGGAAGGCGAGGATAGGCGCGGAAAAAGGCAAAAAAGCCGCCGCGGCAGGCATCCAGACAAATTCATGGCCGACAGCACTTCCACCGAGGAAAACGYGGGCTCGGACAAGGGCGTCCAATCGCAAGACGGGCCGTCACGCAACGCGATTGACCCAGGAGGGTGCAATGACGAAGACCACGGACATCGATACGCTCGATGAAGTCGACCACGTCCTTGGCGAAGAATACGAGCACGAACCCGTTCCCATTTCCGCCAGGCGGAGCACGTTTTCGGTGACGACCGTCTGGATCGGGTTCCCGATGATCATTACAGGAGCGATGACCGGATCCATCCTCGTGCTCGGCATGGGGTTCCGCAACGCGCTCTGGGCGATGGGGATCGGCAACCTCATCATGTTCGCTTACGTCGGCGCGCTCGGCCTTCTGGGAACGCGGCGCGGCATGAACTTCGCCCTTCTGGCTTCAATCGTCTTCGGCAAGAAGGGCTATGTCTTCGCGTCCGGCCTGCTGTCGACGCTGCTGCTGGGGTGGTATGCGGTCCAAACCGGGATAACTGGCGCCCTTATAAGCTCGGCCTATGGCCTGAACTACGTCGCCATGACCATCGTGGCCGGCCTGCTCTATATCGGCATCACCTTTATCGGTGTGCGTGGTCTCCACCTCATCGGCCTGGTTTCTGTGCCGCTTTTCGTCATCCTCGGCGGATGGGTAGCGCTCGATGCCGCCTCGACGTCCGGATGGAACGCAATTTTCAACTATCCCGGGAACAACGGCGCCGCGACCATGACGATGGGCATCGGCCTGACCGTGGTCATTGCRCTCTTCATCGATGCCRRCACGGTCACCGCCGACTTCAACCGTTGGGCCAAGGATGCGCGCAGTTCAGTGGTCGCTACCTTCTCGGCGTTTCCATTCGCAAATCTTCTCGCGATGCTGGCCGGCGGGGTGATGACCGCGGCGCTGGCCGTGCCGAACGCAAACCCGTTCGGCACCGACAACATGTTCGGCTACATGAACGGCAAGCAGATCGGCTGGCTCGGGGCGCTCGCCTTCCTCTTCCTCTATTGCAATCTCGGCTCGGTCTGCGCGCACTGCCTCTACAACTCGGCCACCGGTTGGTCGCGGATCCTGGGCACGCGCATGCGGATCATGGCGGTGGTCCTCGGCATCATCGGCATCGTGGTTGCCGCCGGCAATGTGTGGGCCTTCTTCATTCAGTGGCTGTCGCTGCTCGGTGTTGTGGTGCCGCCGATCGGCGCCATCGTGCTTGTCGACCAGTATCTCTACCGCAGGAATGCGGAGATCGGCGAAGACTGGCGGCCAACCGCTTTCATCGCCTGGGCAATCGGATCGGCCGTGGCGCTGATTGTCGAATTCTACGCCCCGCATTTCTCCACGGCCATCAGCGCCATGCTGGCAGGCGGCATCGCTTATGCCGTGATCGGCCGGCAGCAGCAGACTGCACGGGCGGCCGCTTGAGATTGGATCGGGCGGGCCGCTTTCGCGTCCCGCCTCAAACTCGCAAGGAAAGTGAAGCATATGGCTGATTATGAAATCTTCGACCTCGGCGACTTCGCCCTGCAGCGCGGCGCCACGCTGCGCAACGCCAAGCTCGCCTACAAAACATTCGGCGAGCTGAACGCCAAAAAGGACAACCTCATCGTCTATCCGACCTGGTATTCGGGCCAGCACGCCGACAATGAATGGCTGATCGGCAGTGGCATGGCGCTCGACCCAGCCAAATATTGCATCGTCATCCCGAACATGTTCGGCAACGGTCTCTCATCCTCGCCGAGCAACACGCCCGAGCCTTACAACGCATCCCGCTTTCCGCTGGTAACCGCATACGACAACGTCCGCGCCCAGCATCGTCTTGTGACGGAGAAGTTCAAGGTCCAGAAATTGCCGCTGGTCACCGGCTGGTCGATGGGCGCGTTACAGACCTTCCAGTGGGGTGCTCAGTATCCCGAGATGGTAGAGCGCATTGCTCCGTTCTGTGGGTCGGCCAAGTGCTCGCGGCACAACTTCGTCTTCCTCGAAGGCGTCAAGGCAGCGCTGACGGCCGATGCAGCCTGGAACAATGGTTGGTATGAGAAGAAGCCTGAAAAAGGTCTGCGTGCGATGGCCAGGGTCTATGCGGGCTGGGGTTTTTCGCAAGCATTCTACCGGCAGAARTTGGATCTCGAAACGCTGGGCTTCTCCTCGCTCGAGGATTTCCTGATCGCATTCTGGGRAGGGTTCTTCCTGCCGAAAGACGCCAACAATCTCCTGACGATGCTGTGGACCTGGCAGAACGGCGATATCTCCGACAACGAGCTGTACAAGGGCGACTTCAAGAAGGCGCTGTCGTCCATCCGGGCAAAGACCTACGTTATGCCGAGCCGGACGGATCTCTATTTCCCACCCGAAGACAGCGAGTTCGAAGTGGCGAACATGCCCAATGCCAAATTCATTCCTTTCGAGTCCATCTGGGGTCACTTTGCCGGCGGCCCCGGCACGAGCCAGCAGGATGTGAAGTTCCTGGACGGCAAGCTCAAGGATTTGCTGGCCAGTTGACCGCGATCGCGGCCGACCGCAGGATTGCGGCCGGCCGCGTCCGACAACAAGAAAACGCAGTTGGGGAACTTTGGGAGCGTATGTTGACCAGATCAAGCAATACCTCCGAACCGTGGCGCGTCGGCGTCCTCTTTTCCCGCTCCGGCTTCATGGCCGTCATCGAGGAAACGCAATTCAGGGGAACGCTGACGGCGATCGAGGAGATAAACGCCGCGGGCGGCGTCAACGRCAGGCCGATCGAGCCGATCTGTTACGATCCGGGCTCCGAGGCCAGCGCCTTCGGCCGCTACGCCAAGAAGCTGATGGTCGAGGACGGAGTCAGCACGATATTCGGCTGCTACACATCAAGCAGCCGCAAGGCGGTCCTGCCGGTCGTCGAGCGGCTGAACGGCCTGCTGTGGTATCCGACCCTCTACGAAGGTTTCGAATTCTCCCCCAATGTCATCTACACCGGCGCTACGCCCAACCAGAACAGCGTCGAACTGTGCCGTGTGCTGATGCAGACCTACGGCACCCGCTTCTACTTCATCGGCTCGGACTATATCTACCCGCGCGAGTCCAACCGCATCATGCGCGAGCTGATCCGCAACAGCGGTGGCAGCGTTGTCGGCGAGTCCTACGTCAACATGGGCGCCAAGCGTGCCGAATTCCTGCCGGTCATGCGTGAAGTGAAACGCGCGCAGCCCGACGTGATCTTCTCGACAGTCGTCGGCGATGGAACGGTCTACCTTTATCAAGCCTATGCCGAGCTCGGGCTCAACCCGAAGATGATGCCGATTGCCAGCCTCACCACCACGGAGGCCGAGATCCGCGCCATGGGTCATGACGTCGGCGAGGRCCACATCACCGCGGCTCCCTATTTCCAGGGCATCGGCAACGAGCGCAATTCCACCTTCGTGCGCCACTACCAGAAGCGCTATGGCGAGGACGAGCCGACCAACATGTGCCTGGAGGCTTCGTACTTCCAGGTCAACGTGTTTGCCAAGACCTTGGAGCAGACCGGGTCGATGGACACAGAGATCCTGCGGTCGTCCGTGATGGGGTCCGAATTCGAGGCGCCACAGGGCGATGTTGTCATCAATCCGATCTGGGGCCATGCGGATCTGTGGACGCGCATCGGTCGCGCGAACCGGCAGGGCCAGTTCGACCTCGTCTATGAGTCCCCAAGCTGCGTTCGATCCGATCCCTATTTGCTTGGCTACGGCCGCAGCCTGCGCCAGCGATCCCTGGAACTAACCTGACCAAGCGGCAGCAAGGGAGGACAATCGTGCAAGAGACCGTCGACATGAGGAATGGTCGCGACAAGATCGGGCAGGCAGGGGCACCACGGRGGGATGGTGGGGTTTTCACGCAATCCTCCCCTTCTTCCGCAACCAAGTCGCTCTGGGATCTCAAGGTTGCCGTYATCGTCGACCGAGATGACGATGGCGAGCGGCTCGTGCGCGAGTTGCAAAGGTTGCGCTGCCAGGTGCATCACGAATGGCCGATCCCGCCGCAGATACCGGTTCATTACGATGCCGTGTTCTGCACGCTGTCCGCGGACCTGCCGCAAAGGCTGCCCTGGATACCCGGAGAACCGGGGGCTGCCCTTGTCRTCATCGATCGCGGCGACAGTCCGCTCGACCTCAAGCTTCTGCACAATTGCGCCGCCCACGGCGTGCTCCATTATCCGACGACGACGCGCTCGGTACAGGCGGTCCTTTCATTGGCGCGCAGCCATTTCCTCTATGAGCGCCGCCTGCGCGGCCGCATAGATAAATTGGACGAGAGCCTGCGCACGATGCGCAGCGTCGAGCGCGCGAAATCGCTTCTGATGCGGGTGAAGAACATCACCGAGGAAGAGGCCTACAACTACCTTCGCCGGCAGGCGATGGAACGGCGCGTGACGATCGGCGCGGTCGCCAGCGCCATTGTTGACTCCTACGATCTTCTCAGCTAGCGTTTTCAAATTGGCGGCAACGGTGCCGCCGGCGAAATACAGGTAACGGAACCTCACGGCATTCGCGAAAGCGGGACGTGGGGTTTTTTGTTGCGAACGACAGAGTTCGCGGGCGGCAGGGTGCCGCGCACATCAAAGGCACTGAGGCCTCGAAACGATCTGCTTCACGCAGCTCGCTTCGGGGCCTTTTTCGTTTTCAAGGGGAGAAAAAGGTGAACAAAAACCGTCGTAGTTTTCTCAAGGCCACAGCCGCGCTCGGCACAGTGTCCCTCGTCGGATTTCCGCATATCTGGAGCAAGAACGCCTCGCTGGCGCGCGCCGCGGACGGCCAAATCAAGGTAGGCGTCCTGTTCTCGCTGACCGGCACCACGGCCATCATCGAGGAATCGCTCAACAAGGCCACGGTCCTGGCCATCGAGGAGATCAATGCCGCGGGTGGCATCAACGGCATGCAGATCGTGCCGGTGGTCGAGGATCCCGCCTCCGATCCGGCCACGTTCGCCGAAAAGGCGCGCAAGCTGGTGCTGTCCGACAAATGCGTTTCGGTCTTCGGCTCCTATACGTCGGCCAGCCGCAAGGCGGTGCTGCCGGTGTTCGAGAAGCAGAACAACCTCTATTGGTATCCGACCCTTTACGAGGGGCGCGAATGCTCCAAGAATGTCATCTACACTGGGGCCGTGCCCAACCAGCAACAGGATGATTTCGTCCCCTGGCTGGTCAAGAATTTCGGCAAGCGCTGGTACCTCATAGGGTCGAACTACATTTATCCGAAGGAGGAAAACAACTACTGCAAGAAGCTGCTGGCCGAACTCGGCGCCGAGGTGGTGGCCGAGGAATACGTCCCGCTCGGCCATTCCGAATTCTCATCCGTCATCAACAAGCTCAAGGCGGAAAAGCCGAACGTCATCTTCTCCACCGTGGTCGGCGACTCGGTGGTGGCCCTGCACCGGCAATACCATGYCGCCGGGCTCGACCCTGCGACCATGCCGATGGCCAGCCTGACGACGTCGGAGAACGAAGTGGCGGCCATGGGCGGCGAGGCGGCTGCCGGGCACTTCACCTCGGCGCCTTACTTCATGGTCTGGGATTCGCCTGAGAATCATAAATTCGTCGACGCCTACAAGAAACGATGGGGCGCCGACAAGGTCACCCATTTCGTGTCCGAGCCGTCCTACTTCCAGGTCCACCTGTTCAAGCAGGCGGTCGAGAAGCTCGCCGGCAGCGACATCACGCCCAACACCATCCGCGAGGCGGTCAAGGGCCAGGAGATGGTGGCTCCGCAGGGCAAGGTCCGCATCGAGCCGGAGAACCTGCACACCTGGCTGTGGCCCAAGATCGGCCAGTGCCAGGCAGACGGCCAGTTCAAAATCCTGAAGCAGTCCGCCGAGTGGCTCGAGCCGGTGCCCTACAAGGCCTACCCGAACCAGAAATGCACGGCGGAAGGGCTCAAGCAGGTCTGAGACCGGAAGACGGATCGGCGGCGCCCGGGACGGCGCCGCCCCTTCGAAAGGTGTGCCATGGATATCATCGTATCGCAGCTCATGACGGGCCTCAGCATCGCATCGATCCTGATGCTGGTGGCGCTTGGTCTCGCCGTCATCTATGGCGTCACCGGCGTCATCAATCTGGCGCATGGCGAATTCGTCATGCTAGGCGCCTATGCCGCCTGGGCGCTGCAGACCGAGTTCGGCATGGRTTTGCTCGCGAGCCTGGTGCCGATCTTCATCATCATGRCCGCGATTGGATGGCTGGTCGAGGTGCTGGTCATCAGCCGTCTCTACGACCGGCTGCTCGACACCATCCTTGCCACCTGGGGCATCGGCGTCATGGCGCAGCAGGCCGTGCGCCTGGCCGCGGGCGGCGAGCTGCGCTACGTGCAGATGCCGGAGCCGCTGTCGAAGAGCGTCACCATCCTCKGCGCGACGGACTCGGCCTACCGCCTGTTCATCCTGTTCGTGGCGCTCGCTCTTTTCGTCCTCACCTGGGTGATCTACCGGCACACCAATTTCGGCCTCAAGCTCAGGGCGATAACCCAGAACCGCGCCGTCGCCTCGAGCTACGGCATCAACGCCAGCCGCATCTATCRGCTGACCTTTGCATACGGAGCGGGCCTTGCCGGACTTGCGGGCGCCCTGGTCTCGCCGCTGAAGAGCGTCTCGCCGGAGATGGGCACCAACTATGTGGTCGATGCCTTCATGGTGGTCGTCCTCGGCGGCACACAAAGCCTGATGGGAACGCTGGCAAGCTCCGGCATCCTGGGTGAGCTGTCCGGCTATCTGGCCTTCTATTCGAACGACACGATCGCCAAGGCGCTCGTGCTGCTCGCAATCGTCGTCCTCATCCGCTTCCGGCCACAAGGGCTCTTCACCGCCCGCGTGCGGACTTGAGTCGTTGCGGATTTGAATCAGGGAAACAGCTCAGTGTCCGGCAAGACAAAAACAGAAATCGTGATCTGCGCGGCGGTATGCCTGGCGATCCTGCTTGTGCCCGTGTTCATGAACGACTCTTTCCTGCTCAACAAATACGCCCGCTATCTGGTGCTTGGCATGCTGGCCATCGCGCTTAGCCTGTCATGGGGCTACGCCGGCATCCTGAACCTCGGCCAGGCCACCACCTTCGGGCTCGGCTCCTATTGCATGGCGATGGCGCTGAAGCTGAAGACCATCCCGATCCATACGGGTCCGGATGGYCTGCCGGATTTCATGGTCTGGAACAACGTGCCGGAACTGCCGTGGTTCTGGAAGCCTTTTTATTCCACGACCTTCGGCGTGACCGCCGGCATCGTCATACCGGTCCTGTTCGCGGCGCTTCTCGGCTGGTTCATGTTCCGKGGCCGCGTGACGGGGGTCTATGCGGCGATCACCACGCTGGCGGCAATGGTCGTCGTTCAGCTCGTCATCATTGATCAGCAGGCCTATACGGGCGGCTTCAACGRCATCACCGACCTCGCTCAGTTCGACGTYGCCGGCTTCGCTTTCGATGCCTACGGCTCGRCGAGCTACTATCTGGTCGCCATCTGCCTGACAGCTTCACTGTTCCTTGCGCTGGCGGTCACCAAAAGCAAGGCCGGCCTGATCGTGCAGGCGATCCGCGACCAGGA